>JAAESG010000084.1 GCA_024229615.1 Gammaproteobacteria bacterium
GTGTAGCTGCGCTGCCGGCAAGCTGCGGCACCTGAAGCAGCTGGCGCCAAACTACAGGAGAAAGTCTAATGACCGAGCATCCTCCCGGCACACTCGATATCGAGGCAGCCGAGGCACTTGAGAAGCAATACGACTCGTCCCTTGTCACCCGCGAAAACGGCCCGGCGCTGACGCAGTTTCTCTACTACTTCGCCATTGCTTTCGCCTTCTATCATGTCTGGACCGCGGGCTTCGGCACCCCGGTCGATCATTTGCACATGGGGATTCACCTTACCGGGTTATTCATCCTGATCTTCGCCAGCTTTCCTTTTATTCGCACCCAGAGCGCGCTTGAATTACGGCAGGATACCTTGTGGCGTTGGGGCAATATCCCGGTTTACGACTGGTTGTTTGCCGCCGTCGGTGTTACCGCGGCGTTGTTCCTGGCGTTGTCGTGGTCGGGACTGACCCTGCTCGGTTACGAAATTCCGGAGCAGGCGCTACGCCAGGGCGCTCCGTCGACACCCGACATCGTCCTCGGCACGGCCCTGGTGGTGCTGGTACTGGAAATCACGCGGCGATCCCTGGGCTTCGTGCTGCCGATTATTATCCTGGTGTTCGTCGCCTACGCGCTTCTCGGCCCGTATATGCCGCTGCAGATTCTGAAGCATCCGGGTGTCGACTGGCACCAGTTCATCAACAACATGTATTTCCCGGCAGAGGGCATTTTTGGTGTCACGCTATGGGTCGTGTCGACGGTGGTGTTCCATTTCGTATTGTTCGGCATCGTCGCACAGCGCATGGGACTCGGTCAGTTCTTTATCGACAATGCCATGGTCATGGCCGGCAAGTACACTGGCGGCCCGGCCAAGGTAAGCGTGGTTTCGTCGGCGTTTTTCGGCACCATCTCCGGTTCGTCGATCGCCAACACGGTATCCACCGGTTCACTGACCATTCCCAATATGAAACGCCTTGGTTATCCGGGTCATTTTGCTGGCGGCGTCGAGGCCGCTTCCAGCGCTGGTGGCCAGATCACGCCGCCGATTATGGGCGCTGCCTCGTTCCTGATGGCCGAGTTTCTCGAAGTTCCCTACACTACGATAGTCATCGCGGCCATCGTACCGGCGGCGATGCACTACATCGCTGTGTTGTCGATTGTACATTTCACAGCAAAACGCCTTGGCCTGCAGGGCTATGCGAAGGATAAACTACCCCAGTTCCTGGAAGTCTGGCGCTCGGGCTGGCATACGGTCTTGCCACTGGTGGCGCTATTAACCGTACTCTTCGCCGGTTACTCACCAAACATGGCGGCCTTTATGGGCTTAACGTTTTGTATCGTGGTCGGTTTTACCTCGTTACAAAGGCCGATTTCGATGATCATTCCCGGTGCCCTGTTGACCTTTATCCTGTGGCGGGCTTCGAGCGGCGCCTTCTCGCCCGTTATGGGCGGTTTCCTGAGCGGATTACTGATCGTCGCCGTTCTGCACAAACGCGAGCGTTTCAGTTTTAGAGACTTGTTCAACAGTTTCCATGTTGGCGTTCAATACTCCCTCGCGGTCGGCGCCGCCTGTGCGGCGGTCGGCATCGTGGTCGGCGTCATCAATACCACCGGTATCGCTTTTCGCCTCGGCTTCATGGTCACCACCGGTGCCGCTGACATGGCCGAAGTTTTATATGGGGTAATCGGATGGATTCCGCTAGACGTGTTCGCGCAAGCCTCGATTCAACAGTTCCTGTCGCTGGTACTGATCGCCATGGCGTGCATCCTGATGGGCGCCGGTCTGCCGACGACGGCGCTCTACATCATGCTGGTTTCCGTTGCCCAGCCGGCGCTCGCACAATTGGGCGTACCGGCGCTGGCGACGCATATGTTCGTACTTTACTACGGCGTTATTTCGGAAATTACGCCGCCGGTGTGCACCTCCGCCTACGCGGCCGCAGGCATCGCCGGCTCCAACCCGTTCCGCACCGGCGTTTCCGCCTTCACACTTGGCATCGGCAAGCTCATGGTGCCAATGGTCTTCGTCTACGCGCCAACCATATTGATCGTCTTGCCGGAACACTTCACCCTGGTGTCTTTTCTACACGTATCCCTGACCTGCGCGCTAGGCATTTTCGCCATCGCCACGGTAGTTTCGGGATTCTTCATGGTGCGATTGAGCGGAGTGTGGCGTGTCATCATGGCCGTTGCGGGCCTGCTACTGGTGGCGCCGAGCTGGGAGAGCGACCTTGCGGCGCTGGTGATTGCCTTACCCGTCGTGCTGATCCAGTTACGAGAATCACGAAGCGGCAGCCGATCTGTTGAAGTACCGGTAGACGCCCAGAGTGAAGAGTCATAGAGATACAGGAGCAGATTCATGTTTAAACAAATACTTGCCGCCGTCGATTTAGACAATCGCGAAATTGCCGAGAAAATCCTGCGGGTTGCAGTGGATACCGCCAACACCTATGCCGCCGGATTGCTGGTCGTGAGTGTCATCGATGCGGTCCAGCCAGTCGTCTCGCAGCAACTTCCCGAAGGTTACGAAAAGATGGCGATGAAGAAAACCCGGCAGGATCTGGCCAGGCTTTTGAAAAATGTCGAATTAGTCGAGGGCGAGGTGGGCATTTCAGCTCGTTTCGGTGATATCTATCGTGAAATACTGGCGCAGGCGGAGATATCCGCTGTGGACCTGATTGTCATCGGGTCGCACAAGCTACAGGCTACCGACTTTTTAATCGGTACCAACGCTTCTCGCGTGGTCCGTCACGCGCCATGTTCGGTGTTCGTCGTTCGTTAAGTCGAATTTGAATCAATACGCTAAAGAAACATTCACGACAGAAACTACGGACAGCTAAGGAATTGCCAGATAATTTTTCGGTAAATTAAGGAGAATGATAATGAAGAATCAATGTTTAAACGAGAGATGTAGGCAATACAGCTTCTAGTATGTGTAGCTCAA
>JAAESG010000085.1 GCA_024229615.1 Gammaproteobacteria bacterium
AACGTTTTGTATCGTGGTCGGTTTTACCTCGTTACAAAGGCCGATTTCGATGATCATTCCCGGTGCCCTGTTGACCTTTATCCTGTGGCGGGCTTCGAACGGCGCCTTCTCGCCCGTTATGGGCGGTTTCCTGAGTGGATTACTGATCGTCGCCGTTCTGCACAAACGTGAACGTTTCAGTTTTAGAGACTTGTTCAACAGTTTCCATGTTGGCGTCCAATACTCCCTCGCGGTCGGTGCCGCCTGTGCGGCGGTAGGCATCGTGGTCGGCGTCATCAATACCACCGGTATCGCTTTTCGCCTTGGCTTCATGGTCACTACCGGTGCCGCTGACATGGCCGAGGTTTTATATGGAGTAATCGGATGGATCCCGCTTGACGTGTTCGCGCAAGCCTCGATTCAACAGTTCCTGTCGCTGGTACTGATCGCCATGGCGTGCATCCTGATGGGCGCCGGTCTGCCGACGACGGCGCTCTACATCATGCTGGTTTCCGTTGCCCAGCCGGCGCTCGCACA
>JAAESG010000086.1 GCA_024229615.1 Gammaproteobacteria bacterium
CGATTATGGCGGCCCTGCGTCGCCGTTTTCGCGATTTACCGGCCCCGGCTCCCGGAGAACCGTGGGGTGTCGGGCGCTATGTCAACCACATCGAACGTAACTGGGATGATCCGCATTTTAAGCTAAATGCAGTGTATCCCTGGATTGTTCAGGCCCGCATCCATCTTGAAGCCGGGGAAACCCTGGCGCTTGAACGCCTGCTCAAGAACACGCTCTGGGACCATGTCGATCGATCGGTTCCTTCCTATGAGTTCGGATTCAGCGCGGTGTTAACCTACATCATCAAATGGGACATCCTCCATCGGTGGCTGTCCTATGATATCGAAAATGCCAAAGCACGCTTTGAGGAATTGGTAACGGAGGTAACCGATGAGCAACCACGACTCTTCGACTGATCAGCAAAAAACATCACCAGCAGCTGAGGGTGTCACCGCCCGGGTGATGGCCGTACGTGAAAGTCTCGTCAACATTGATACAGGGGGTAAGGCGATCAAGAAAAATGAAGTGGGCTTCATCTGTGTCGGTAATGAACGCCTCATGGCCGAAGTGCTGCGCATACGCGGAAACACAGCCGATATGCAGGTGTTTGAAGATACCCGCGGCGTTCGCGTCGGCGATCCGGTTGAGATGAGCGGTGAGATGCTGTCGGTTTTTCTGGGCCCCGGGCTCCTGGGACAGGTATTTGACGGTCTGCAAAATCCTCTGGCGGTCCTGGCCCGCGACCACGGGTTTTTCCTGCCGCGCGGTGTCGATGTGTTTCCCCTGGACCAGCAGCAGAAATGGGCCTTTACGCCGACGGTTTCAACGGGAGACAAGCTTGTCGCCGGACAACCCATCGGAACGGTCCAGGAAGGATTATTCAGCCACAAAATAATGATACCTTTTAATGAACCTGAGGCGGTTGAGGTAACCTGGATTCAACAGGGAAGCTTCACCGTAAATACAGCCATCGCCCGGATTCAAACCACAGAAGGCGCAGAGCGTGAACTGACCATGGTCCAGTCGTGGCCGGTACGCCGTCCGATTCCCGAGGCCATGCTGCGTCGACGCCATGCGCAACGTCTGTATCCCACAGAACCCATGACCACTACGACTCGTATCATCGATACGTTTTTCCCCATTGCACGGGGAGGAATGGCCTGTATCCCCGGACCGTTCGGAGCCGGTAAAACCGTGCTGCAAAGCCTGATCTCTCGCTATTCGACGGTGGACATTGTGATTGTGACCGCTTGCGGCGAGCGAGCCGGCGAAGTCGTTGAGACGATCAAAGAGTTTCCGGAAACCAAAGATCCCCGCACCGGCGGCTCATTGATGGACCGCACGATCATCATCTGCAACACGTCCTCTATGCCAGTGGCGGCGCGGGAATCCTCTATCTATACCGGAATAACGCTGGGTGAATACTATAGACAAATGGGCTATAACGTACTTGTGATCGCGGACTCTACTTCCC
>JAAESG010000087.1 GCA_024229615.1 Gammaproteobacteria bacterium
AAATTCTCGTCCTGGGTGTGCTGCGATAAAGTGAGTGAACCGTTCAGTATGACATTTTCGAATCCCCGGTACTGGCCGCTTGCGCTAATTTGCCGCATCTGGTTATCGGGCTCGAGCGCCAGCTGCCCGGTGTTCGAGCCGATGCTGAACGCATTTTCCCAGCCTAGCGCGCTGTTGTCGTTTTTAAATGTCGACAAAACAAATGTGAACGATCCCGACAGGTCGTTATCCCGGTAGTTCGCAGCCAGTTCCAGTCGATCGGTGACATAATCGATTGGCTTTGCCAGTATCGCCGACCTGGTATCGGCGAAGGTGGTACCGATCGCCGCGCCAAACGGTATTTCCCCTTCCTTCGTCTGACGCTCGACCTTGAAATCGTAACTCCATTTCCTGGTTCCAATGATTCGACTGTCCAGTTTCAATATCCGACGCCGTGTGGAAAACTCGATGACATCCGAATCGCTTTCCAGGGTGGTCATCGCCGAGGTCGAGGAGCCTGCTACCCAGGACCCGGGAAGCACTTGTGAAGTGGAGCCACTGTAGGGCGTGAGCGCGGTATCCAGATTATTTCGGTATATCTGATCCAGCACCAGGTTGACCCGATATTCCCCCTGGGTGCCGCCTTCGAGATCGATGCGTCCACTGTCGAGACCGAGGTTTTCTGCGGTAAAGTCAAAATAATTTGACTCGTCATCCCGGTACTGAGCATCAACGTTTAAAACCAGCTGCAGCCCCTCTTCGTCGAGCCCGTTATATTCGCCGAACTTGAAGGAGTCATTGCTGACATAACCCGCACTGGTCTCGATTTCCAGCAGCCACGGCTCGTCGGCGTTGTCGGGGCAGAACTTGCACTTCCAGCGCGAGGTATTGATCTCGATATCTGGAATTTCGTTGAAGCGGCTATCCGCGGGTTCGACGCCTTCAGCCGATTCCTCATCGGCGGCGTAAGCTGTGCCGGTGATCAGCGACAGCGCCATCATCAATGCCACCGGATGACGCCTGGCTGCGGCGATCGATCTGCTTTTCCTGCTGCTCTCGAATTGCATCCGCTATCTCCTATCGCATCAACTTAACCCCGGAGGGGTGATTGCTGCCATGGACCTGTGAATGGCAATTCAGACAGCTCTTGCCCAACAGGAACTTGCGCTGACTCGCGATATTCCCGGCAGGCAAACCGTCGCCGGTATAAAGCGTACTGGGATGCCCCGCGTTGTTGTGGCATTGCTGGCATAGTAGCGGGGGTCGTTTTTTCAGCAATGCCGCCTGGATAGAGCCGTGCGCGTAATGACAAATTGTGCAGTCCTCGACCACGGGCGCGTGTGGCCACAGAACTGGGCCGCGCTTCTCGGCGTGGCAACGCAGACACAGGTCGATTTTGCTGTCCGTCTTGATCAGCTTGTCGTTGAAGGTACCGTGCGGATTATGACAGTCACTGCAACGCAGTTGCTTGAAGCGGACGGGATGGCTGGACCGGCGGCTGAATTCCGCCTTTTGCCTGAGGTGGCATTGACTGCACTTTTCGATCTGGTTTCCGGCATCCGCCATCGGGTCGTGGCGCGAATGGACCTGGTGGCAATCGGCGCAACCGACGGACTCGGTTTCGTGCACGCCGCCATGCCAGTTGATTCGGGGGGTATCGTCATGACAACGCAGACAAACCGCGTTCTGTTCGGGTAGCGGCGTCCAGACATTTTTACCGAAAGTACGAATCGGCGGCCGTACCTCGCCTTCCCTGACGCGCTTCGGATGATTGCCCGCGGGGCCGTGGCAAGTCTCGCATTGTAATATGGCCATCGGCGAACGACTGTCATTCGACTCGCCATGTCCGGTTCTGAAGATCGGCAGCACCGGGTACTCGTTGTCCTCATCGTGACATTTAAGACATGTATCCGCGCCTTTTTTGGAATACGCCGGTGGCTTGTCCTCAGCCGCGTTAACCGGACTAAGAATTAATGCAGTCAGGAAAATCAACAGACAGAAGGCCGGTATTGTTGTTTGTTCGTATGTGCCCATTTGTACTCTTTTGGTTAAGGTCGAGGTATAGACCACCCTGTTCGCGACGTCCGGTTTCGCGCGCTATAACCCCGATAGATATCTCTTCAAATCGTCGACTCGCTCCTGATCG
>JAAESG010000088.1 GCA_024229615.1 Gammaproteobacteria bacterium
GCATATCTTAAATTTTCATAGCCGTTAATAATTCAAACTTTGTTGGAGTTAAATCACAGTTTCCCCAATGATGAGGAAAACACAATATATGGTATAGTGAACATATTAAAGAATAGCCTCAATTCAGCCGTTTAATATTTAGGTCGATAATTGGTCAATGCACGCGTCGAACTTGTTGCTCAACTCCTGGGCATCAATGCCTCCCGACTCGCCGATGGCAACAATCTGGGTGCACGGCGCACGCTCCCCCCATTCGTCCAGTTCATAGATCTCGGTACGGCGTCCCACTACCTGTAATGTGAGACGCTTGTCAGGGTGTTCAGCGGCATAGACGATACCCTTACACCGGTAAATGGACGCTGGAAGTTCCCTCCGCACCATCTGGCGCAGCGCTTCGAGTGAGAACGGACGATTGGACTCGAAGCTCCACGTTTGAAACACGCCTCCGAGTGCCCCGTGTCCGTGATGATGCTTGTTTTTCTTGTACTGCGAAACCACATTTGCCGGGTCAAAGCGTCCGACAGCAAGCAATATCTCCAAGGGGACATCGCAACGTGTGGCCTCGATGATCCGTATCCGGCGAATATGGTGATCAATCCACTCCTTGGCCACCTCGACGTGCTCTGGACCGACAAGATCGACCTTGTTGAGCACAACCATGTCGGCAAAGCCGATCTGACGCAGCTTGAGTATATTCAACGCCTCGTTGTCCCCATGGGCAAAAATAGCCTCAGCATCGACGATACACGTAATGCTGTCGAGTCGCAGCAATCCCTCGTATCTCTTATTCAAGAAGGTCATGACGATACCCTCGGGGTCGGCGACCCCGCTGGCCTCCAGGATCATGTAATCGATCGCCTCAGCTCGGGTTAGGAGTTGTGCAATCGACTTAACGAGATCGTCCCGAATTTCGCAGCATACACAACCGTTCGAAAGATTGATGGTGTTCTCCTCAACGCCTTCAAC
>JAAESG010000089.1 GCA_024229615.1 Gammaproteobacteria bacterium
AGACAGGCATAGTTGTGCCAGAAATCGATATTGGTCAGGTACTGGCGCTGCCCATGCTTTTCGTGGTGTTTGGCAAACAATAAATCCCTGACCGTAGAATCTCCAAGGGGCGAACCCATCGTGACGAACATTTTGACTCGTTTACGGTTGTACTTTTTGAAATTAGCGGTTTTACGGTGGGCGAAGCGCCATAACACGTCATAGCTGACAAAGGTTCCCATGCTATGGGACAGAACGATGGGTTCGCGGCCTTCGTCCCAGGCGCGTCGCAGAATATTTTCGAGTGGTGCGCGAATTTGGTCCGCGATGTACTGATCCTGGTCGTAAAGCTCGGTTTCACGCAGAAAATTGATCATCACGTCATCTTTGACGGTTAACGCGCCCGCCAGCAATTTAACCAGGTCGAGACCGCGGTCTTTGAAGAAACTGCCTACTTTCTCACCCATGCCGACGTGAAACCTGTCCTTGATTTCACGTCGCTCGGTGATGACCTTGTCGACCTGTACCTGCAGCTTTCTGATATAACCGGCGTCATCCGGAATATGGTGAGGGACGACATCGGCCCAGTAGGCGGATTCGAAAACATCGGGCTGTGCATCGAGGCTAGCGGCCAGGCGGCCCTGACTGACACGGATATTTTCGGTCAGAGTGCGGCGCCACAATTCGTGGGTGATATCCCGTGGCGGCTTGGACGCCAGGCCGTGGATCATGATGATTTTCTTGTGACTGAGATCGAGTGGCATAAGTAATAATCCCTCTTGCTTGCTTTGTTGACTCCGAATAATTTACAGGCCTGATTATCGAGTCTGTCAAATAGCCCTGGCGGCTTCACACATGTGGTTGAGCTTCGCCATGGCAAGCTCGCGCCCAGGCATCATTAATCCACAATCGGGCGCTGCGATCAGGCGGTCCGCGTCGATGCATTCGATTTGATCCCGGATCGCTGACTCGGTTGCTCTGACGAGCAATTCTTCGGGCACCTGGTTTGCGTCATCATGGGTGTAGGTGAAGGTGCGGCTGGCCCCGTCATCCTGTTGCTCTGTCTCGGCAAAGTTGCCGATTTTGACATAATCGTGTTTCGGGTAAGCCCCGATGCAAGTTGTGGTGATAGACATGTCGCAATCATAAGGGAATCCATGCAGGAGATAAAAGTAATAATGAGCCGCTGGTGACTGTTAAACTGGTGTTCATGTCTACTTTACTAGCCGATTTTATATGCAGTCACGAACACATCTTCGTGCTCACCGGGGCCGGTGTCAGTACCGCCTCCGGAATTCCCGAGTACCGTGACGATAGTGGCGAATGGAAGCATCAAAAACCGATGGAGTATCGCAATTTTGTCGGCTGGCAAGAAGCGCGACAACGCTATTGGACTCGTTCGTTCATCGGTTGGCAGAGGTTTAGCCGGGCACAACCCAATGCCGCGCACCTGGCGCTAGCGCGTCTGGAGCGACTTGGCCTATTGGCTCGTACGGTAACCCAAAATGTCGATGGACTGCATCAAAGCGCGGGCAGTTGCGAGGTAACCGAGTTGCACGGTTCGCTCGCGACCGTGACCTGTCTGGATTGTAATGACGCCAGTCCGCGTTCACTGATACAACAGCGCTTGTTAGCGCTCAATCCGATGCTGATGGAGCTGTCGGCTCAACCCGCCCCCGATGGGGATGCCTGCGTGGAAGATTACGACGAAAGTGGATTGCGTGTTCCCGAATGTGAAAACTGTGGTGGAATACTGAAACCGCAGGTGGTGTTTTTCGGCGAAACGGTACCCGTGGTCACCGTGCAGGAATGCTTCGCCGCTCTCGGCAAAGCTGATGCCATGCTGGTCATCGGTTCTTCGCTGATGGTGTATTCGGGCTTTCGCTTCGTACGTGAGGCACATCGGATGGGTATCCCCATTGCTGCGATCAACCGCGGCAAAACCCGCGCAGACGAACTGCTGATGCTGAAGATCAGGCAGGACTGTGGAAGCACGTTAGACCAGGCATTGCTTCGCGTCGAGCCCAGGTTCGTACAGTACGACTAATCCCATTTGTGACCCAGTGCCCATATAAAATCAGACCCTGGTCACAGTCGCTTGTGATAGCTGTTCGAGCACTAAAAAAATCGAGTTTGGAGCGGTACTGAGTCACAGATTAATAGCCTTCGAAAATCTATAAATCCTCTTCAAATTTTTGTCGAGGTATAACATGAGCAAAACCAATATTCACATCGATCCACTGACGACGAGTTGTGTTTTGAAGTATTTCGGCCTCGCGATCGATGAAATCAAGTTGGTGCGATCGATAAACAGCATTAGCGAGCAAGTCCAAATGAGCAGCGCGATGCAGCTCGAGTCGGGGCGCAGACGCTACTTGATTTCGGAATTGCGCTTTTTGAACAAGCGACTGCGTTTAGTGCGCGATAAAGCAAATATTGACTAGTGCCCATCTATAAACAAGCATTTTTCAATCGAAATAATTACTCGGTGCACTTATTTTGCGACCGACCAGTAGTTGAGGATATCGTTTTCAGGAGATTTGACGCTAGTAGGCAAGCCTGAATATTCCACCAGGGAACAGCAAGGGACACACATCTGGTTGTTGACACCGATTGTCCCCGGGCGCGTAGGCCTATGGCACTCAGACAACAGGAATTGACTGATGACCAGGCTCAGGGAGGTGCTGATTTCGTTCGCTGACATACCTTACTATTACCACATTACCCAGCGTTTCGTACGCCGTGCTTTTCTTTGCGGGATAGATCATTACTCCGGCCAAAGTTACGAACATCGACGACAATGGGTTATCGACCGAATACGGCTGCTCTCATCCCTTTTTGCGATTGATGTCTGCGCAATGATGGCGTTTCCCTGCTTCAGCGCCGCCTGAAAACCGATAAGGCGCCTGGTTACGGTGATTTACATCATTAAGGTCAGAGATAGCTTCTCATTACAAAGACCGGATATACGTGAACTTGCTTTACGCATTTATTTATCAATGCCGATTTGCTATTCAAGAGAAGTCCATATATGTCTCTTAGGCAATCTGGCTATGATGCCCAACTATGGCTGAGGGGGTACAAATCATATAAGATTGATGATGAGGAAATTACATGCAAGGATTGATATACCTGATTGTTGGTTTGTTAGCCAGTTTGTCACGAACAGGCCTGTTACAGGCGGGCGAAGTATTCGATGACATCATCGCAAAAAACCTGTCTTTCGACTCCGGGACCGTACCGGTATTTTCCTGCCAGATCGACAATCCTCAGATTAAACCTTACGAGATATCGATGTTGGCGTTGGATGATCTACGGCTCGGTGACGGTGAAAACACGATGCCGCGTTTGGTTCCATGCCGACCATTATGCAGGCCATCGGCGAAGACTATCCGATTAAAGTGATAGGCAACCCGGTTTACTACCAACCCCTGGCGGTCGCGATGGACATAGGCGATGACACGGTGGCTGCCAGGTTAAAGGATATTATCGGCTGGATGCATAACGATGGGACTTTTAGCAAGATCTCAAAAAGTGGTTCGGTGTTGACGATGCTACAGCCCACTAGCAGCGGGTCTGCTGTTACCGCAGTAGGTTATTTAGCGGGTTTATCCCATGCTACGGCAAAAGTAAGCTCTCATGTCACAAGCAGATAATTTGCGGGCTTTCAAATATCCCACAGTGGTTGTTGCCATCGTTGGCGGAGTCGTGTTGATGTTGATCTCGGCTACGTTTCAAACCGTTAAATTTGGTTTCGAAGCACTCAACCCGTTGGACCTGTTGGTGCCTTTCCTGACAGGTTGCGCTATCAGTTTGCTGGTATCCCGCGTGTTGCGCCAGCGCATTGATAAACTACGCAGAGAATTACAGAATCAATTCGACGAACGTACACAGGACTTGAGGAACACCGAGGATCGTTTCCATCAATATACCAAAACTTCGAATGAATGGTTCTGGGAAACCGATATTGAGCATCGCTTCGTGTTTCTATCCTCGTATTTATACGAAGCAACCGGATTGCCCATCGATGAGATGCTGGGCAGAAAGCGCGTTGATCTGCGGTCTGAAAGTGACGATCCCGATGAGATAAAAGCCTGGGATCAGCATCTTGATTGCCTGGAACAAAGATTGCCGTTCACAAATTTCGAGTACAGGGCAAATCTTCCGAATGGGTATGAGCGCCTCATCCGATCCAGTGGTAAACCTTATTTTGATAATGATGATAATTATCTGGGATATCGCGGTCTTGCTCTGGATGTAACCCATTCAGAAGAGAGGCTATGGCAGCGTAATCGAGACCTTATTTACACCGCCATGTCCTGTTTAGATGATGGCTTTGTCCTGTTTGATGCGGATGATCGTATGGTGATGTGTAATCAACGCTATCGTGAAATCTACCGGGAAATAGAGTCTATGCTTGAGCCCGGAGTGAGTTTTCGAGAACTTGCCAGTGCCTACGCTACTATCAACCCGGCCCTCAAGAATGAAGAAGAAAGGGCGAGATGGATCGAATTCCGCACAAAACAACATGCTAACCCGACGGGCCCGTTAGACCAGCAGTTAAGCAATGGAGACTGGATTCAGGTAATCGACCAGATTTTGCCCATGGGTGGCAGTGTTGGGCTGCGTATCGATAGTACTGCGAGCAAAATCATTGAAGAGGAACTGGAAAACGCCCAGCGTCTGGTGCATGTCGGAAGTTGGCGCTGGGACGTCCTCGAGGATCGACTGATTTCCTGTTCTAAGGAATATGCAAATATTTATGGGGTATCCCATGATCAGATTTTTGCTCACATGGAAAAGGGGTTCGAGCGTGTTGTTCACCCAGATGACATCGAACGAGTCAGGGATTCACTTGATGTGATCAATCAGGGCAGTTCAGAGTATGAAATCGAATACCGCATTATCCGTACGGATGGTGAGATTCGTACCATAGTGCAAAGAGGGGAGCCGACCCTGATTGTGGATAACGTCATCCTGCAACAACAGGGATCGATTCAGGATGTCACCGAATCAAGGTATATCGAAAAAGAGCTTGAGGTGGCACAACGTGTGGCCAAGGTCGGTAGTTATCGCCGTAACCTGCCAGAGGACAAAATGGTAACGGCCTCGACTGAGCTGGCTCGAATTTATGGCCTGCCACTGGAGCAGGTACTGAACCTGAAGACAGGGGGCTTCAATCAACTGATATATCCCGATGATCTCGCGCAACTCTCCGAAAATTATGCCAGCCGCGAAGGTTACGGAGAAGAATACGAATTCCGTTATCGAATTCTACGCACTGATGGAGAAGTTCGTTATGTCATTGAACGGGGTGTTCCCACGGTAGTTCACGAAGGAGAGGTTATCGAGCTCTTTTGTACGATCCAGGATGTGACCGAATCCAGTCGCGTTGAAGAGGAACTGAAAGCGGCGCAGCGCATTGCTCGAATTGGCAGTTTCCGCTGGGATACGCGAAAGGGCAAGATGATTTCCTGTACCGAAGAATTCGCGCGTATCTACGGGCGTTCGGTCGGATATATGCTTTCCGGGGAGTCGGATGAACCGTTAGGCGTTCATCCCGACGATGCAGAACGGGTAACACGAGCCTACGCCAGGTCGGATATCGAGGGCAAGTATGAAGTTAGATATCGTATCGTGCGGGCGGATGGAGAAATTCGTCACCTTTTTGAACGGTGTGATGTCGCCGCCAGACTGGATGGGCAGATCGTTGAGCAGCTCGGTACCTTGCAAGATGTCACCGAGCACATGGCGGACCGGTCGGAACGAAAAAGAAGTGACGAAATGCTCGAAGCGGCCATCGAAAATGTTCCGGGCGGCTTTCTCGTGGTCAATGCCGAAGGTTACATCGAGCGCTTTAATCGCAGGTTTTTCGATCTGTATCCCAAACTGCAGTTTTTTATCAATGAAGGTGTTCCGTTCGAGCGTTTTCTGCAGTACGGGGTCGATCGAGGGCTCTATTTTGACGCACTGGATGACCCTGAAGGTTGGTTGCAGAGACGCCTGGAGTTGCAGCAGTCAACGAGTTTCGAGAGCCTCGACCGCATGAGTGATGGTCGCTGGATTCAGATCGCTTTACGGCGTTTACCGAATGGCTCGCGGGTATCGATGCATATGGATGTAACCGAACTGCAGGAGGCGCGTAAGTCGGCGGAACGCGCAAACGAGGCCAAATCCGATTTTCTGGCCTCGATGAGTCACGAGTTACGCACGCCGATGCATGGCATTCTCAGTTTCACCGAGCTCGGACTTAAACGCTTTGAAACCCTGAGTCAGGAGAAGCTGCACCAATATCTGGAAAACATCCGGAGTAGCGGTACGCGCCTGCTCTACCTGTTAAACGATCTGCTCGATCTGTCCAAGCTCGAGGCTGGAAAAATGGTACTCGACAGGACTCAGGTAGTCATGGCTGAGCTGATTAAAGCCTGTATCAAGGAACAGGATTTACGTCTACGCGCAAAGCAATTGAGCATTGTGTTTGAGCCTTCTCCTGCGGAGGCTCGCTGTACTTGCGATCGTAATCGAATCATCCAGGTGCTGACTAACATCGTTGCCAACGCAATCAAGTTCAGCCCGGAAGGAGGTGAGATTCTGATCGAAATGGAGGAATCGGATAACAGCCTTCGAGTCAGCGTTTCCGACCAGGGTCCCGGAATACCGGTCGATGAACTAAACCAGGTATTCGACAAGTTTTATCAGAGTGCCAGCAACCGAAATCAATCGGGTAGCACGGGCCTGGGGCTCGCGGTCTGTCGTGAGATAATCGAATTACACCTGGGACGTATCTGGGCCGAAAGTAATCAACACCAGGGAAGCAGAATTCTGTTCGAGATTCCGCATCGAGCAACCCGCAGTTGAGACCACGGGTTCTCGTTGTTTTCGACGACTTCCACCGGAACCGCTGGAATCAGCTAATCGAGTTTGTACAAAAGATCAGCCAGCACTGGACTCAGAGTTCATTCTGAATCGCATGGAATCGAATCATGTTCACCCTGCAGACGTTGCCGGCCTGTAAACCCGATGATCACACTGATGCGGCAAGGATGAATGCAAAGCTGCTTTGTTTAAATATAAAATGCCTGACATAACTTGAGTTAGAATGTATACGATGATTATCAAAAAACTAATATTGTGCGCTGTCATATCACTCTGGATTCTTTGTGCAAATTCAGAAGAGCTATTAAAGTCTTCAACGTCCTGGGATGGTGGCAAAATTGAATACCCGAAAGGAAAGCCCGAGATAACATCAGTAAAGTTGAAAATTAGTGAAAATAAAATTGTGCCATTTCACTGTCATCCTGTTCCGACTCTGGGTTACATATTAAAGGGGAAGCTTGAAGTCGAAACCAAAGACGGGAAAAAGATTGTACTAAATGAGGGGGAGTCAGTGACCGAAGTTATGCGAACTGTGCACCGAGGCAAGGCTTTAGATGAGCCAGTAGAAATAATCGTTTTCTATGCGGGGGCAACATCAATACCGAATACAGTATTTCCGGAAAATGACCCTGAATTTAATTACTGTAATAAGTAACGTATTTAAAAAGGTATTGCTGTTCGTTTCAGGGTTTAACACCTTCTCAGAACCACTTTACCTGTTACTGAATATGACGTTAAGCAAAATCCACATCGCCAATTATTTACAAAATATTTTGTGAGGCACATTATGAAACACTTATTCTTATCATTTCTTGTGGTGATTACTGCACCCACGCTTTCAATTGCAGGTGACTTTTCCAATGGGCAATGGATCGACCTGACGCATGATTTTTCAGAAGAAACTATTTATTGGCCAACGGCTGATATGTTTAAAAAGACCACTGTTTTTCATGGTCACACTGAGGCTGGCTTCTATTACACAGCTTATAATTTTAGTGGGGCCGAACATGGAGGAACACATGTAGATGCACCTATTCATTTTTCTGAAAATCGCAATACTGTGGAACAGATACCAATTGAACAATTAATTGGTCCCGGTTTGATTATTAGAATTAAAGAAAAAGTGAAAGGAAATCGAAATTATCAACTTTCTGTGCAGGATATTCTGGATTGGGAAAAAGAACACGGGATCATTGATGATGATTCTATAATCCTGGTTGATACAGGTTCAGGAAAATATTGGCCCAATAAAAACAAATATATGGGAACTGAAAAACGAGGTGAAGAAGGAGTTAAAGAATTAAAATTTCCTGGTATTCACCCAGAAGCAGCAAAATTTTTATCCACAGAAAGAAAGATCAAGGCGGTAGGACTAGATACCCCTAGCATTGATTATGGTGGCTCTAAGCTATTTGAAACGCATCAAATTCTATTTGAGAAAAACATTCCTGGCCTCGAAAATATCGCTAATCTTGATAAATTACCAATAAGGGGGTCAATGATAATTGGACTACCAATGAAAATCGAAGGTGGTAGTGGAGCACCATTACGTATTATTGCATTTATATCGGAAAAATAGTTTCCCCCAAAAACCCTAATCAAGAGATCGCATTCCAAGGAACCACCTGTGTGTCGAAAAGTAAGAAGAAATGGAGTCATTCCACCTGATCGATCCGTGTGCACTGGCGGGCTAGTCATTTAAATTGAATGTCGATTGATTTAAAGTCCCGGGATGCTCAACTTGTCGATACGCAATGCGCTGGTGCTGCTGCTTACCCTTGCTTTGAACGCTTGCGGCATATATGAAAAATATGACTATGGCAAAAGTGCTAATTCGAGGCTCGACGATTCGTTGGTAACTACCGTCGAGATGCCGGTGAGCGCGCCGTCCATCAGTCAACGCTATCGCCCTCAGGGTCCGACTGCGCAAAGTGAGCGCAGGGGATTTGACTTGCTGGTCCCGAGCAGGGCGCCGGTTCTGGCCGCGAGTGACGGTCTCGTAAGCCGTTCCGCGCTATCGTTTCTGTTTGGTAATCAGCTGTTTATAAACCACGGCCGGAGCGCCTCCGCTTACCGAGTTCAAACACGTTATTTCCATCTCGTCGAGGCACTGGTAGGCGAAGGAGAGAAGGTTCGCCGTGGACAGTTGATCGATTATTCGGGGATGACCGGGCTTGCCGGGATATTTCCACACCTGCATTTTGAAGTGCATCAGCTAAACGACGATGATCCAGCACTCGCGATTAGGGATCTCGATCCTCAACGCTGTTGGTTTGATGGGCCAGGCAAGATCACTTGTTACCATAGGGCGGGTGATTTCAGTGCCCGCAACCTGACCTATCCGGTGCCCTGTCGTGGCCTGGAGTGTCAGCAGTGAGCCCGGCCGGTCTGGACCTGGAACAGTTTGCGCAGTGTATTGCGGATTTTTTCTTCATGTTGGTTCCCCGGCCTCGACCATCGCGCAAGGCGCTTGATGAATGCCTTATTATTTCTCATCGTGGTGAACACGATAATCGGCAGGTTAAGGAGAATACCCTCGAGGCGTTTGCAGTAGCCGTGGACGCCGGAGTCTGGGGAATAGAATTCGATGTTCGCTGGACCCGTGATTGGCATCCCGTGGTGATACACGATAGCGACGCAAAGCGGGTCTTCGGGCTCGATCTGGACGTGGCAGCTGCGAGTCTGCAGGAGTTGCGCCTACAGCTGCCGGAGATTCCAACCCTGGCTGAGGTGGTGGAGCGTTTCGGCGGTAAATATCATTTGATGATTGAATTGAAACGCGATGAAAACGGCGGCGAGCGGATCAAAGCCGAGCGTTTGCGCGATACCCTGAATTCGCTGGAGGCCGGGGTGGATTATCATATCCTCGCGCTGGATTTCGAGTTGTTTGAGCTGGTTGAGTTCACGAGCCCCGCTGCCCTGTTGCCGGTGGCTACTCTGAATATCGGGAAATTCAGTCGACAGACCCTGGCGCGGAATTTTGCCGGTCTAAGTGGTCAATACCTGTTACTAAATTCAAAGTTGATCCGCCGGCACCAGCGACAGGGACAGAAGATCGGTACCGGTTTTATCGCCTCGAGATTTGCTTTTTATCGCGAATTGAATCGTGGTGTGGACTGGATTTTCACTAATCATGCACTCCGACTCTGCGCCCTTAGAAGACGACTGTTGGACGATTGATGCCCATTTGGCCAGCTGTAAGACCGAAAAAATCGATGCGGTTCAATAGTTTTCGTGTCAGTATCTCTGCTGGATTTTACTGAGATTTGAGATTGGATTCTAAAGACATACTCGAGGCACTGGGCACGTCGCACCTGTTCTCGGAGTTGACCGATGAACAAATGGACCGCGTGCGTCGGCATTCCCATATCACCGATATGCTCGAAGGGGAGTCACTGTTTTTCCAGGGCGACAACGCGACCAGTTTTTACCTGGTGCTTTCGGGGCGTATCAAACTGTTCCGGGTATCGCCAGAGGGTAAGGAAAAAGTTGTCGAAATCATGGAAACCGGATCGACCTTTGCCGAAGCCCTGATGTTCATGGATCAATCCACCTACCCGGTTACGGCAACCGCGATTGCACCCAGCCGGGTAATCGGGATTAACTGTAATGATTTCAAATCGATGCTGCGTGAATCGATAGACACCTGCTTTCTACTATTGGGTAAAATGAGCTTTCGCTTACGCGGGCTGATTCATGAAATTGATGCGCTAAGCCTGGATACGGGCACTGTGCGCACGGTTGCCTACCTGCTTAAGCAGGCTCCATCGGACGACGATCACTTTGAACTTAAGGTCGCTAAGAGCGTTATTGCCTCGAGGTTGTCGGTGAAACCCGAAACCTTTTCTCGAATCCTGAAAAACTTGCACGAGCAAGAGATTGTGACTATCGATGGCCGCAAGGTCACGATTCATGATCGTGACGCGATGCACACGCTCTGTTCGGACTAGGGCCTTACCACCAAGCTGATGGTCGGTGTTATAAGGGTAATCCTTTGCTGATTTCCTGACGCCGACGGTAAGGTGTTACTTCGACTCTCTGCGGCATATCTACCACGCCGATTTCGTCGTCGTTCAGGTAACAACCCGGATCTTCAGCCCACGGATTCCCGGTCAGTTGCCAGGCGCGAGTACGTGAATTACCCCCGCATATGGCGAGGTGCTGACAGCTGGCGCAACGGCCTTCGAGCGGTCTTTTTTCGGCCTTCAATCCAGCCATCAGTGGATCCGAAGTATCCTGCCAGATTTCAGAGAATGGACGTTGCTTGACGCTGCCAATACTGTAGTCCCACCACATCGTGTCCGGGTGGACGGTTCCGAGGTTGTCGATGTTGGCGATGTTGACCCCCGATGAATTTCCACCCCAGCGCAACAACTGTTTGCGCAGCGCGGGGACGTGTTCGGGGATGTGTTGCTCTGCCCAGCGCAGCAGGTAAACCCCGTCGGCGTCGTTGTTACCGGTGACAAACTCCCGTTTGATGCCATCCTCGACGTCTTGCCAGCAGGTCTTGAACATCAGGTCCATGGCTTCGCGCGTCATCTGGTGATGCAGATCGCTGTCACGGTTACGATTACCACGCCCGGCATAGTTGAGATGAGACAGGTAGAACTTGTCGATATCTTCGTCGCGCATCAACTGCAGCAAATCGGGAAGTTCGGCCGCATTGTCCTGGGTCAGGGTGAAGCGAAGACCGACCTTGATGCCGGCGTCATGGCACAAACGAATGCCTCGAATCGACTCGTCAAACGCACCCTGTTTGCGACGGAAACAATCATGTGTCTCGCGCATACCGTCGAGACTGACGCCGACATAGTCATAACCGATATCCACGATATCGGCGATGTTGTCCTCGGTGATCAGGGTGCCGTTAGTGGAAAGTCCGACGTAGAACCCCATTTCCTTTGCGTGCCGGGAAATGTCAAAAATGTCGGCACGTAACAACGGTTCGCCACCCGACAAAATCAGCACCGACACACCAAAAGACTTCAGGTCACGCATCACTTCGAATACTTCTTCAGTGCTGAGCTCGCCTGGGAAATCGACGTTGGCCGAGGTTGCGTAACAGTGCTTGCAGGTCAGATTGCAACGCCTGATCAGATTCCAGATGACGACCGGGCCGCTGCCCATCATGACCGGTTTGGGTTTGGGCGTAACACTGTGCCCGCTTGCGAGAGCGTGCATATATCGGCTTATTCTAAACATCAGGCGACTAACCTCAGTCCGGTTTTTTTCAGAATCCGGGTGCTGAAGAGCACCTCGTGTTGTTTGCTGCTGGTACCCAGCAGATCGCTGATCTGATCGACTTTAGCGATGACTTCATCACGATCATGGCCATGCACCATGGCAAACAGGTTATATGGCCATAGAGGTAAATGGCGCGGTCTTTCATAGCAGTGGCTAACGAACTCGAGGCGTCCGACTCTTGCACCGAGTACGGGCAGCTTTGCATCGTCGACATTCCATACCGACATGCCGTTACTCCGCAGACCCAGGCGGTAGTGATTGGGAATCGCGCCGATACGTCTTATCACACCGCGATCGAGCATCCGCTGCATGCGCTGAATCACGGTTTGAGTGTCGCAGCCGCAAGTCCCGGCCACCTCGGTATACGGAGCGGTCTGTAATGCCAGGCCCTCCTGGGTCGCCTGCACGATACAACGGTCGAGTTCGTCGATAATCATGCCTCCCTGTTTGAGCGGTCCCGGGATGGGTTGCGTAGTGATTTGGTCCTCCTCGTCCAGCATCAACCACAGGCCCAGGTAAAAGGTTTGCAGTTTTGGGAAGTTGTAAACCGGCAAATTGCTTGCCTGTTCGATGCGGGTTATGGTTTGCTGCAATAATTCCGGCGTTTCGGTGGCGATCACGAACCACATATTGAATTCATGCTCGCGCTGATAATTATGCGCCACTTCGGGCATCTCGTTGACTTGCCCGGCGACCTCGTCGAATCTGTCCTGCGGCACTGACATCGCCGCCAGGGTCAGGCTGCCACCCATGCTGGAGGCATCGTATAAGGGACCGAATCGACTCAATTCGCCGTCATCCAGCAATTCCCGGATCATCGACATCAAGCTGGCGCTATCGCAGCCAAGGTCGGCTGCGACTCGCGCAAACGGCTGTTCCTCGATGGGAAAACCGCCCTGGTAACGATTGATAAAGTTTCGACTCAGTTCATCCATGGGTCGCTATCCTCTGCGAGTTTTGTTCCGGCTTGCACTGGTAACTGGCTCCACGCTGTTTGAAACAGCGCTTGCTGAAGAGTATTTCATGATCGATGTCGTGCAGGCCGCATTTCTCAACGATAAACCCGACCTGCTCGATCACCGCGTCACGGTCTTGTCCGTGGATCATGCTGAACAGGTTGTAATGCCAGTCGGGTAGACGGCGAGGACGTTGATAGCAAAGGGTTACGAAGGAGTACTGTCCGATACAATGTCCTGCTTCGGTAACCCGGGCATCGGGGATATCCCAGACCACCATGCCGTTGGCGCGGTATCCGAGTTCACGGTGGCGTACTACCACACCGAAGCGTTTGAGATCGCCTCGCATGATGATTCGTTTGATGCCATCGATCACCTCGATTTCATCGCATCCGAGCTGTTCGGCGATTGCCTGGTAGGGGCGATTGACCAGAGGCAGGCCCTTGCCGATGATTTCGATCAGGGCTAGCTCAAAAGCTGAATCCTTGATCATGTCCATTTCAGATCGAACCCCAGGTCGATAAAAAATTCGTTCAGCAAGGGCAGGTCGAGCACTGCGTACCCGCAGCTGGCTTCTATTTCGGATAACACTTCCTGCAAGCGATCTTCATCCGCGGCTACAACCACGAACCAGAGGTTATACTGATGTTCGCGTTCGTAGTTGTGGTTGACTTCGTCGAAGGCGTTGATGATGGCTGCGGATTCTTCGAGTTTGCTTTGCGGTACTGAAATTGCCGCCAGGGTGCTCACGCCGATGCGGTTGGGACGGAACACAGCCCCGACCCGACTTACCACACCCTCGGTCTGTAAACGTCGCAGGGTTTCCAGCACCGTGGTTTCATAAATGCCCAGTTGTTTGGCAATATCGGCATAGGGATTTGGGGTTAAGGGCATACCTTGCTGGAATTCGTTCAGCAGGCGCTGTTCGAGTTTGGAAAACTGTCTCATAAGCCGATCCGATGTGCGCGTGCGGTAAAAAAAATGCCGCTAGGTTTACTCGCCGGGATCGATGTTTTTCGCTCGAAGGTATGTGTATCGTATACCTCGACGCGACCTTCATCGCGTACTGACAACCAGACTTCCTCGCCGCGTGGCTCGAACTCCATGTGCAGTACACCTTTGCCTGGTTTCAATTGTCTGACGATTTCGAGGCTCTGGGTATCGATAACCTGGATGGTGTCGTTATCGGGCAGCGCGAAGTTAACCCATACCTGCCGACCGTCCGGACGGGCCATGACGAAAATCGGCTGGCCATGCACCTTGATGCGTCCTGCTTCCTGCCAGTCGCGCATATTAATCACCAGTACCTCGTGGCGTCCGACTGCGGGTACGAAGGCCAGGTCTCCGGCCACTGCCCAGCCCTCGAGGTGTGGCATCTTGTAGACCGGCAGTTTCTGTTCGCCCCTGCCATAATTTGGCAGGATACGCTTCACACCTGCGGCAAGATTCCACAGGTCCAGCAAGGCCATGCCATCTTCACCGAACAGACCGGCGATGTAATAGCGGCCGTCAGAGGTGATTAACGCGTCATAGGGATTGCGCCCGATTGCCTTGAATTTCTGAATCTCGGGACGGGTCTGCTGCGACATGTCGAGTACCCAGATTTCATCGGCGTCCCACAGCGAAAATACGAACTTGTGGCCGGGTGCGTCGACCAGGCCGATGACCTTGGAACGTTGTTGATTGCTACCATAGGTGGCAGGAATGTCCGCCACCAGCTCGAGCGTGTCAGCGTTGAATACCTTGACCCCACCCGGTTTATAATTGGATACCGCGACCAGACGACCATCCTGCGAAATTGCACCACCGATGCTGTTACCCGACTGCAGGGTACGCCCGCTCAATTTGGCGTCCAGTATATCGACCTTGCTGAGGCCGCCGTCGCGCCCGAAAACGTAGGCGTAGCGGGCGTCACGCGAGTACACCACCGAGGCGTGTGACAGGTCGCCGAGACCATCCACACTAGCGATACTGGTGTTGCCGCTGGTCTCGACGATTTGCACGCTACTGCTGGCGCGTTCGATGAACAGGCCCAAGTCCCCGGTACCCCGAGCGGCGGCGGCCGGGTTGAGCAGCATGAAAGCCAGGAAGGACAGTAAAATCCCGCGCATTACAAATCCTCTTGCAGCAGACGGTCTGCCATCCAGCGCGCTTCTACGGGCGTTAACAGTGAGCGCCAGGGGGGCATCGCGGTGCCCGGTCGGCCATCCAGTATTACCCGGCTGAGGTACTCGGCGGATTTGCCCTGCAGCATGCGTGGGAGTAACGCCGGCCCGAGTCCTCCTTTCATCTGCAGGCCATGGCAGGAGCCACAATCCTGGATAAGCAGGTTACGCAGGTCCGCCTGACGACTGCTCGATATGCTGTCATTTGCGCCCAGCGGAGCCGCCACCAGGAAACTAAGCGCGAGCCAGAAGGAACGAGTCATCTGCGATAACCCTCTCGTTTTGCTGTTGCTCAGACTGAAACCAGTCGAGTTCGTCGCTGAGCGCGACGACGTCGCCGATGATGGTAGTTACGGGGGATTCCAGATCGGCGGCATCGACCGCGTCAGCAAGATCTGAGAGGGTGGCAATCACTTTTTGCTGGTGTCTGGTCGTGCCGCCATGAATAGCCGCGGCCGGCGTGTTCGCCGGCAGGCCGGCGCGTACCAGCTCAGAACAAATCAGTTGCAGATTTGCCAGCCCCATGTAGATAACCAGGGTACAGTCCGGATCAGCAAGCTTGTCCCAGTCTATATCTAGGGTTTCGTCGTTTTGCAGGTGTCCGGTGATGAAGCGGACGCCATGGTTGAGACCACGATGGGTCAGCGGAATACCGCTATAGCTGCTGCAACCGGCCGCGGCAGTTACACCGGGCACCACTTCGAATGGAATGCCGTGCTGACGCAGCACCAGGGCTTCTTCGCCGCCGCGGCCGAAGATATATGGATCACCACCCTTGAGGCGCACCAGACGCCGACCCGAGAGCGCCAGGCTGACGATGATTTCGTTGATTTGATCCTGTGGAACGCAATGTTTGCCGGGTGTTTTACCGACCGATATCTGACTCACGCCATGGGGAATCATTTCCAGTATTTCATCGCTGACCAGTCGGTCAAAAACGACGACATCGGCTTGCTGGATCAAGCGCAGTGCTTTAACCGTCAGCAGTTCGGGATCCCCGGGTCCCGAGCCAACCAGTGAAACAAAACCTTTCGTCGTCATAGATTAGTACCTGTCGCGGTGGCCTGCTGGTTTAGACCTTAGATTTGATTCTCTTTATCGAAATATGTGGCTGTTATTATTGTTTCAGAGGCTTGTTTTGTATTTGATAAATGTCAACCACAGTGAGGGTTGTGTTGGCTAGAATTCTTCCGTCAGGCCTGATTCACAGGTGGCAACGAGATCCTGTTCATGAATAACAAAACCCGTATGTTTGGTGTGGCTGTATTAATTCTGGCGCTGGTTACCGCGGCGATACTGGGCCTCGTAACCAGCCCTGGAAATCCGCTCACCTGGCTGCTGGTTTTAATGTTGATGTCACTGCCCTTTTTATATCGCAAGCTGACCACCAGACAGTTTGTCGAATGGAAGGATGAATACAGCGTCGGTATCGATTCGATCGATCAGCAACATCGTAAATTATTGAATCTTATTAATAGTTTACAAACGGCGGTTAACTACAAAACCGGTTCCGAATTCGAACGTGAGGCACTCGATGAACTGGTCGATTACACCAAAACTCATTTCAGCTACGAAGAAGGTTTGATGGAGCGCTACGAGTATCCGGAATTCACCACGCATCGGGCGGAGCACGAATTAATGATCTCGAGGGTCGATCAGGTGCTGGCCAAGTATCAACAGGATGAAGATACTGCGATGCAAAATGCGATTGATTTCCTCAAGGACTGGCTGATCAACCACATCAACGGTACCGACCAGAAGTACGCCGGATTTTTGATCGAAAAGGGCGCGAAGTAAACGCCGACTAGTCGGCCCGATCCTCAATCAAGGCTGATAATTGGAACAGGGATATTTGATCCTGGCCCGCAGACGCTAGTGTTATAGGCGGAAGAAGTGGTGGGCTCTGTTCGAAGCCGGCAAAGCAATCCACGGTTTGCTGTCGCTTGAAATCAATGTCAAGGGCCAGGACCTGGCTCGGTTTGTTGCGATGGATTGTGCCTGCCAGGTCTCATCGAGCGATACACCAGCACCAGGAAAACGATGCCGCCGATAATCGAGATCAAGCCGCCGAATCCCATAAGACCCATACCGGCAATCTGTTCGATGCCGCGTTCGGAGTCGGTTGACTTGCGCGCCACGTTATAGCCGCCGGACCAGGCCAGCCCGGTGATGTGCATCAACTGACCGCTGCCGTAGAGACCGGGTTGCCAGCGCGCTAATTTGCCGCTGACCCTGGCAAATCCGAGCTGCGGCAGCAAGTGGTAAGTCATACCCATGAATGCGATTGTGATACCGACGATGGAGCCATGATAGTGTGCCGGCACCGTGACCGTGCTGCCGCTGATCATGAAGCCGATAACACCGCCGGCGCCAAACAGTAAAATCGAAAATATCAATGCGTTTCTCTCGATTTCAAAACCGGGGGACGGACGCCATTTTTCGATTATGGCGAGCAGGGTCGCAGCACCAATGGGTACCGCGGCGATGGCGCCACCATATTTCATTAGCTGGATGAACCAGAACAAATGATTGCCCGAGCTGACATCGAAGACGAGATAGATCACCGGGACTGCCAGCACCGGTTGCAATCCGAGAATGAATAAAAACAGGGCCACGCGTGGTGAAATGCGCAAATATGCACCGCTAACGGTGGCCAGCCATAGCCAGGCCACCAGCATCAATTGCGTATGGCTGAACTGGATGATATGGCCGCTGCCCCAGAATAGGCGATCGAAGTAGGCGAGGCCCTCGAAACCATCGTCGATTCCAAGGAAGGAAAAGATCAATGCACCGAGCGCAAACAGCGACGTTACGACTGCGATAAACAGACCGAAGCGCAGGCTGCTTTCGCCGCTGGTCTGGTTGTCGTTGTCAAACGAGGTCAGGCAACTGCGCAATACCAGCAGGCAGAATCCTGCCCCGAATATAATCAGACCGACGAAGAAAACCGTGTTTTGTAACACCGGCACGTAGTTGTTCATCAGCGGGTGGCTTTCGCCGGTAAACGGCGATATGACAATGATCAGCGTGCCGAGGCAGGCCAGGCCGAGGGCAAACCATCCGCAGCTGAGGCAGCGTGCGGAGCTGGTATAGCTCCACAAGACTCCGGCAAATGCGAGAAACCAGACCAGTACAGTGAGATTGACGTGGACCACGAGCGCGGTTCGAAAAAAGTCGACCCAGGGGATCACTTCCTGAAAAAACGGCGTACGCGACAATACGACCAGAATGGTGTAAAGGCCACCGATAACCAATGCGGAGAGGCCCAGCAGCAGCCAGCCGGTGGTCAATCTACGGGCGTTACTATCGGGAACAGGTAGCGTAAACTTGTTTGTCAGCATTTTCCTACTTCGAGCGACGTGAGCAATAAAATATCCTATACCGAACAACCCACAGACGATCCATTGCCCGAACAGAATGGGCCAGGCATGACATTTTGGGGTATTGGTATTGTTATCAATGTAGTCATGATTACAGCCTATTTTGTCTGGGCTTACAAGCAGTGGAAAAAAATTGATCGGCGCGATAATTGAAGAGATCGCTTTGACCGAAAATTAGCGACTGCCGGAAAAGTAGGCCTTGATTTTCTGGTATTGCGATAACAGGGTTGAGGCGTAGTGCGGTTGGGAAAATGTGGCTACCAGTCTGCCCAGGGGATCGACCAGGAAGATGGCGCTGGTATGTGTCACCAGATATTGCCCGGGCGCGGTTTCCGCTTCGAGGATATACCCTGCACCAAATTGTGTGACGAATCGATCTATGGCGCCTTTCCCCGCGCTCACACCGATAAATCTTTTGTTGAAGTGGCTGACGTAACTGGCCAGGTTTTCGGTGTTGTCGCGTCCGGGATCGACCGAGACAAACAACACCTGCATGTCATCCGGTTCCACGCCACTCGCATCTTTCAGCAGGCCGTAAAAAGAATTCAACTCGTGCAAGGTGTTGGGACAGACGTCAGGACAGGACAGGTAACCGAAAAAGATAAAGCTCCATTTGCCCTGCAGATTGTTTTCACTGATCGGGCCGTGGCTTTGGCTTTGCAATTGAAAAGGAGCAAGCAGCCGGTACTCCGAGCGCAGTACGCCGTTGAGTTCGCTCGGTGGCACGGGCGGTTTCACCAGCAGGTGAGTAATCAGCATAACCAGTCCAAAAACCAGGCCCAGCACCAGGCTGCCGATCGGTATGAAGCGCTTTTTCGTCATGAACTCAGCTCATCCGATGGTCGCCCTGGCGGGGCTAGCCCGCATTTCTCACCAGGATGGCGGGCCCTCGCCTGTTCTTTGAATTCACAAGAGATTTTCTTCAGTCGGAAATACGCACTGCTATTCCCCTCCTTCAGAAAATCCCTTGTGAATCCAAAGCCCTGCGCGATCATCCTGTCCCCTGGTGAGAAATGCGGGTTAGGGCGTGGTAATGTGGTTGTACTTGATGATATGTTCGTTGATCACCCCGGGCTTGATCAATTCCAGGTAAGCGTCACCGAGCCGGATAGTACAGGGCGCTAGTGAGCCGCATTCGAAGATGATGCGGTCTTCCAGGTAACCATAGCGTTCGATGTGAATGGTCGCGTTTTCGTTTAAAAGACCGTACTTGCCCCTGAGATAGGAACTGGTCCTGGTTTGCTTTCTGGCAGCGTCGAAAACCTCTGTCACCACCTGGTCAGATACATTCATCGCGTAGGGATATGGGATAAACATCATGCCGAGCCAGCGGTCCTCGAAAAACTTGATGTAGATATTGTTGCCCGCGGTTTTGGATGGGCTGCCATTGTTGCCATCCCTCGAGTAATGCCCGTCCAGTATTTCCCCGGAACTCGCAAATAAAGCGCTCGTCGAGACAAGGCTGCAGGCCAATACCAGGCATGGCCAGAAGTTCTTAGCGCGCTTGATTCGGGCGCTGTAAAAGTTTGTTTTTAGCATTTTGAATCAGGGTTTTCAGGGTTGATTGACTGACCGGTTCGTGCGTTCGCATCGAGGCGAGCTTATGCAGGCGTGAATCGTGAGTTTTAAAGTGCAGTTGAAACCAGTCCGCCAGTTTTTGTTGAAATTTCTCATTGTCCAGACTGACCGAGTTTTCAAATTCATCGGTAATATCGCGAATCTCGTCCAGCAAGCGATCGTGATCGGTGCGGTGTTGCGTGTATTGGTCATACCTATGGCGCTGCATCATCTGTTCCTCGAGTGCAAAATGTGCCGAAATGCCGCCATATATTTCACCGAGGCCATCAATGACCGAATCCCTGTCAGCCTGGTCCTCGATCAGTTCGTACACGGAATTAATCTGGCGGATAAGCTCCTCGTGGTCGAAATCGACTCCCTTGAAGCCGGTACAGTATTCCTCGCGCCATTCAATTAATGCCATCGACAGACTCCACAAGATTTGTTGCGCCGACCTGGTCGGGAAGCAGCTTAGTTCAATAGCGCGCTACGCTATCACGACTCGCGCAAATGCTAATTGACCAATGTCAATCATTTCAGGCGCTTAGCGCTTTAGCCTGAATAGAGTTATCCGGTATATTACACTTTGATCAATTGACTTAAATCAATTAAATTTGAAGCCCGCTTAGGTAACCTGCTCAGTGCCGAGTCTATCACTAGTCGTGGGCCGACAGTTTGTGCACTCTACTTACCTGGGCGGGTATGTATAAGTGGGTTGCGCGAGGTGATCTCCGAGGCGTTACTAATAAATTTTGAGGTTAGCCAT
This sequence comes from Gammaproteobacteria bacterium, assembly GCA_024229615.1. Taxonomy (GTDB): domain Bacteria; phylum Pseudomonadota; class Gammaproteobacteria. Next base: position 20,924 of record JAAESG010000089.1, read on the forward strand.
GTCACAAGAAGATGATCTACCAAGACCTGAACGTATTCCTTTTTTCCAGCGAGTTCTCGAAAATCCATTTCTGTTGCTGTTTATAGGGATAGTGATGCCTACAGTTTTCTACGTCCTGTGGGGCGTGATGGAAGTCGCCACCATTCCGGTCGCACCGTAAGCTAACTCAGGAGAAAAACACAATGAGTTCATTTCTACCCCCTTCAGAGCGCGTTTGGTGGAACACACCGATCGGCAAACAGGAAATCGTCTGGATCGGTGTCGCGCTGGTCTGGTGCCTGATCATGTTTTTGATGATGCCCTACTGGCATATCTATGGAAAACAGAATCTCTCCAACGAAGCCTACCAGACCACGCCTGCGCGATTCCAGGCAAAGGTCGACGAAATGGTGACGCAACACAAGGTTGGAGACATATCCGGAATTCCAGTCGTAAAACCGCCCGCTGGTAGTGACGTTTACATGCTCGGCAGGCTGTGGCAGTGGTACCCGATAATCGAGCTGGAGAAAGGTCAGTCGTATCGTCTGCACCTGTCGTCGATGGACTGGAATCATGGGTTTTCACTGCAACCGGTCAACATCAATCTGCAAATCGTTCCCGGCTATGAAATGGTACTGACCGTGACACCGGATCAGGCGGGCGAATTCACGGTGGTGTGCAATGAGTTCTGTGGCATAGGCCACCACTTGATGCTCGGCAAAATCTTCGTGAAGGAGAATTAAAATGGCACAGTTTAGAGTTTGCCCGGATTCGGGATTCTATTTTGACAAGTCAGCCGAAAGCCTGATGAAGGCGAATGCCGTCGCCGGCGCCGTCTCGTTACTGATAGCGGGTATCCTCGGGTTAGGCGTAATCCTGACTCGTTGGCAGGGCGTGCATCTACTGCCGGCCGACACCTTTTACCAGGTCCTTACTGGGCACGGTATCAACGCGTTGATTTTCTGGATTATCTTCTTCGAAATGGCGATCCTGTATTTTGCCTCGTCGACCCTGTTACGCACGCGCATTGCGGCACCACGCTGGGCCTGGGCCGGGTTCGCGCTGATGATCATCGGCATGGTGATGAACAACATAGCGGTACTGCAGGGCAATTCCAGCGTCATGATGACTTCCTACGCGCCGATGCAGGCGGCCCCGCATTTCTACCTCGGCCTGATTCTTTTCGCGGTGGGTGCGCTGATCGGCTGTTTTGTATTCCTCGGTACGCTGGTGATTGCCAGGGACGACCGCACCTACGAAGGCTCGATTCCGCTGGTCACTTTCGGTGCGCTGACCGCGTGCATCATCGCGATCTTCACGATTGCTTGCGGTGCCATTATCCTGGTGCCGACCTTCCTCTGGTCGATCGGATACATCGGGCATATCGATGCGGCAATGTATCGTGTGATCTGGTGGGGACTGGGACACTCGTCGCAGCAAATCAACGTCGCCGCGCATGTTTCAGTGTGGTACCTGATTATCGGTGTCCTGTTTAACGCTCGACCCATGTCTGAAAAAGTGAGCCGAAGCGCATTCCTGCTTTACATCCTGTTCCTGCAACTGGCCAGTGCGCACCATATCCTGGTCGACCCGGGTATCAGTTCCGAATGGAAGGTGTTCAATACCAGTTATGCGATGTACCTGGCGGTACTGGCGAGTATGATCCACGGCCTAACCATTCCCGGCTCGATGGAAGTCGCGCAACGCGCCAAGGGATACACCAAGGGTATGTTCGAATGGCTGCGAAAGGCGCCCTGGGATAACCCGGTGTTTTCCGGCTTTTTCTTCGCGTTGATCATCTTCGGCTTCATCGGCGGTATTACCGGCGTGGTCATGGGCACAGAGCAGATTAATATTATCATTCACAACACTATCTACGTGCCGGCGCATTTTCATGCAACAGTCGCCGTGGGTACCACGCTGACCTTCATGGCATTGACCTACTTGCTGATTCCGGTGTTGTTCCGGCGCGCGCTGTTCCTGCCGTGGATGGCGAAGTGGCAACCCTACGTATTCTCGGCCGGTATGACGTTGATGATCCTGTTCCAGCTCGGCGCGGGTACGCTGGGTGTGTCTCGTCGGCACTGGGACATGGACTTCACCGGTGCGATGTTGAGCTTTGAATACCCGGGAACGGCCTACACCTTAATGGCAGTGGCCGGCGTTGGCGGCGTACTCGGTGTGCTGGGCGGGGCCATGTACCTGATCGTGACCGTTGGTTCGTTACTGTTTGGCAAAAAGCTGGATGAGTCCGCCGGCCTGTTCCAGGGTTTTGGTGTTCCACTGGCACCGTCTTCTTACAATGTCAGTCAGCCGGAACGTTTGCCGATGGCGCCCAAACTCGCGGTTGAGGAACACGGCTCTGGCGGATTCGAGGCACCCGGGACCTTCGCACTGGCGATGGCCTTACTGGTCTGTTTTGTCGTCTACTACTTCATCAACTGGGATTACCTGGCCTCGGTCTGGCCACTCAGCTAAGCGTTGCACGGGATGGAGTCTGCTCCGTCCCGTGCCTTTCAAAATTAATTAGTCAGACAGAGGAGAGGTTGGTTTAGACAGCATGTTCGGTCAGATATCAAATCTACTCAAACTGCGAATTGGCGTGGTCATGATGTTGACCGCATTAGTCGCCATGGCGATAACGCCGGGGCAACAACCGAGCGTGTTTGAAATGCTGGTCTTAGCCTTCGCTGTATTGATATCGGCGGGTAGCGCCGGCGCATTCAACCAGTACTTCGAAGTCGATCTGGATAGCAAGGTCGCGCGAACCTGTAACCGACCTTTTGTCACCGGTTATTTTCACAAGGGCCCGATGTGGCTCGGAATCATCCTCTTGTTACTCGTCGCTGGTGTCGGTTCCGCGGCGCTGGTACTGAATGTACCGTCTGCGATTTACATTTTCCTCGGTGCGTTCTTCTATGCGATTGTCTATACCGTGTGGTTGAAACGCCGCTCCTGGACCAACATCATCATTGGTGGTGCCTCCGGCAGTTTCGCGGTGCTGGCAGGTGCGGCCGCGGTAGACCCGGACCTAGGCCCGGTTCCCATCATGCTGGCCCTGGTTCTATTTTTCTGGACACCCTCGCATTTCTGGAGCCTGGCGATCGCCAAAAACAAGGACTACACGAAAACCGGCGTGCCGATGTTGCCGGTCATCATTGGCAATCAGCGCTGCGCGAAGGTGGTCATGCTCAACACCCTGGCGCTGGTTGCGACCTCGATAATGCCTTTCTTTTATGGCATGAGCTGGATTTACCTGCTGGCAGCCGCGGGTGGGGGTGGCTTTTTCATTTACCATAATTACCTGATGATCAGGGATCCGTCTCCGCGGGTGGCGATGAAGAGCTTTTTCGCATCGCTACTGCAGCTCGTGTTGCTGCTTGTCGGTGCAGTGCTCGACGTTATACTACTCGGATAAAATTTGCCCCGGGTCTCCCCCCATGCGCGTGAATATCCTCATATGTGGTCTGCTATTGCAGATACTTGTCTCGTTCAATGCAGTTACCGCGTCGCAGTCCATCGCAGCGCCTGGCGCAGACTCAGGCCAGGCATTTGATTATGACGAAGCACTTGCACAGAGTCAGGGTGCCATTGGCAACAGGCTTGGTAATCACGAGTTTGTAAACGCCGACGGAATCAAGCTCAGACTGGATCAGTTGCAGGGTAAGCCACTGGTATTGAGCATGGTTTATACCAGCTGCTACCAGATATGCCCGATGACAACCCGGCATCTGTCCAAGGTCGTGCAGAAAGCGCGTGAAGCATTGGGTGAGGATAGTTTTGCGGTTGCCGTGATCGGTTTCGATAGTGGCGTCGATACGCCTGCGGCGATGCGATACTTTGCCGACAAGCAGGGTATTAGTGACAAGAACTGGCAGTTGTTAAGTGCGGACAAGGGCAGTATCGAAGCTTTGACGGCCGATCTCGGATTTCAGTATTTCCCATCATCGAACGGTTTTGATCACCTCATCCAGGCGACAGTTATCGATGCCGAGGGAAAGGTCTATCGACAGGTTTATGGCCAGGTCTTCGATACACCGCTGCTGGTCGACCCATTGATCGAACTGGTGCTTGGGCGTACCCCGCCAGAGCAACGGCTGCTGGCCAACCTGGTTAGCAAGATCAAACTTTTTTGTACTACCTACGACCCCGTACGTGACGGCTACTATTTCGATTATTCGTTGTTTCTGGGTATGTTGATCGGTGGCAGTATCATCGCTTTTGGCGGTATGGTCGTGGTGCGTGGCTGGTCACGAGGCTAGTGCTCTTTCAAGCAGATATTGACTTTAGTCAGATCGTCCCTCGACAGCATCGGGTAGAGTTCCCTTTCTGGTCGTCTTTCATCTAGTGAGTTTTTGATTTCGTGTTGATCAATCCGGTAAAACGCGCTTATCTCGCGTTAGAGTCATGGTTCAATATTTCATTCGGTACCGAATGGAATCCGTTGTACCACCTCGGGACTTTGTCCTTTTTCCTGTTCTGGGTGATCCTGGTGAGCGGCATTTATCTGTTCATTCCGTTTCATGGCAGTCTCGATGGTGCGCATGCTTCGGTGGAATATATGACCCACGACCAATGGTATGCGGCAGGGATAATGCGCAGTCTGCATCGCTATGCCTCGGACGCCGTCGTAATCACGGTTTTGTTGCACATGTTCAAGGAGTTTGCCTCGGGACGCTATCGCGGTTTTCGCTGGTTCTCCTGGGTAACCGGGATACCGAACCTGTGGATGGTGGTCACCATTGGCATCACCGGCTACTGGCTGGTTTGGGATGAAATGGCGCAGTATCTGGCTATCGGTTCGGCCCAGCTAATGGATGCGGTGCCGATGTTATCCGGTGCGATGACGCGCAACTTCGTCTCTGGCGGGATGACCGATCGATTCTTTATCCTGATCGAATTTTTGCATTTGCTGGGACAGCCGATGTTGCTGTTATTCATGTTATGGCTGCACGTCAAACGCCTCTCCAACGTCAATATCAATCCACCGCGCGGACTTGCCATCGGAACTTTTGTCGCGCTGCTGGCGCTGTCGCTTTTAAATCCCGCGTTGAGCCACGCTCCGGCCAATCTGAGTATGGTGCCGAAGGAAATCCATATCGACTGGTTTTACCTGAATGTCTACCCCCTGCTCGAGTACTGGCCAGCACAGCAGGTCTGGGTCTTAACCATTGGTGTCACCGTGTTGTTGATGATGATGCCCTGGCTGTTGCCGAGAAAAGATGGCGCCAAGGCGGTAGTCGATCTCGAACACTGCAATGGTTGCGGTATTTGTTTCGACGACTGTCCCTTCGACGCAATTACCGTGCAGGCGCGTACCGATGGTGCCCGTTATGAACACGAGGTGGTGGTCAATGCGGCACTGTGTGGTGCTTGTGGTATTTGTGCCGGTTCCTGTCCAGCCTCGAATCCGTTCCGCAGTTCCCGTGCAGAATTGAAGACCGGAATCGATATGCCGCAGTTATCGGTTGATAAAATGCGTCATCAAACCCGTGAGACGATTGCGACTATGTCGGGAGATTTGAAGATCATCGTTTATGGCTGCGAACACGGTCTCAATGTAAAACGCCTCGATAGTGACGATGTCCAGGGTATTCGCCTGATTTGCAGCGGCATGTTGCCGCCGACGCTGGTTGAATATGCGCTCAAGCAGGGTGCCGATGGGGTCATGGTGACCGGTTGTCGTCATAACGATTGTTATTTTCGATTCGGTAACCGCTGGACCCGGTTGCGTTTTGAGGGTGAGCGTAAGCCGATCTTGCGCGCCCGTGCGGAGCGCGAGCGAATTCGCATTCACGGCGCTGCCGAACCGGACAAGCGCGAAATCGAACAGGACCTGGAAGAGTTTCGGCAGCATTTGCGTAAGCTCAACGAGACCGTCGAACAAGCCCCGCAGGCGACGGATTGAGGTTTGCCAGATGGCTGACTTGAACCAAAAAGCGCAAAAAGTAAAATTCTGGCAATACCTGTTGCAGGCGATCAACTACAGTGTGTTCATGGGCTTGATCTGGTATTTTGCGAGTGCACCATCGGTGCGTCTGATCGAGGATGATGAAGCCATGATCACGATCGCCTTCGCCCATGCGGGCCAGCTTCGTGAACCCTGTCGCATGTTAAGCCAGGAAGAGTTGAACAAACTCCCGCCGAACATGCGCAAACTCGATGATTGCCCGCGTGAACGCTCCCCGGTGACGGTCGAAGCCTCTCTCGACGGGGAATTGATTTACAACGAGTCATTGCCGCCGCCTGGATTATTCGGAGATGGTGGTGTGGACGTGTTTTACAGCGCCAAAATTTCGGCCGGGGAGCATAAGCTGAGCTTGAAAATGAACGACAGTGTACAGATCGAGGGCTTCAATCACGGCTTCGAGCAACAGGTCAGGGTCGATCCGGCGCAGATTCTACTGGTCAGTTTTCAGAAAAAGCAGGGTTTTGTCATCACTGGCGGGAAGCAGTAGTTTTTACCTGAGGCTTTGGTTATTTGATCTGCTTGCAATAGGTTTCACGCAAAAATAGGGCAGCAACAATGGCCACGAGATTGACTACCAGCAAGCTGAAAAAGGCGTTGCTATAGTTGGTTGCGGAATATACTCGAGCGCCGTCAATCAGCGTGCCATCCCAGTTGAGATCCAGTAGCCAGCCGATGAGCGGTTGCATCACGGCACCTGCACCGACGATGCACATGTTCATCAAACCCAGCGATGTGCTGCTATAGTTTGCGTCGTTCAATTCCCGTACCGAGCCAAAGCAGACCGTCATCGAGCTGCCGCCTGCACCGATGATGAAGATCAGCGCGATTAACAATGCCGTGTTGGCGGGTGTGTAGTAAATCAATATGACCAGTGCGATCAGGGCAAGCAGCGATCCACTTAGAAGGATTATATTACGCCGACCGATTCGATCCGAGGTCCAGCCACACAACGGTGAGAAAACAGCCCATCCGACAAACAGCATCGAGGTGATCCCGGCGGCCTCGGTCGTGCTGTAGGTGTGCACATTGGTTAGCCACGGCACGCCCCACAAACCGCCAAAGGAGAGCATCGTAGCCGCCATGCCAAAACCGATAACCGAGCAAATCCAGGTTTGCGGGTTGGTTGTCACCGTACGCAATCCTTTCATAATGCCAGTACGCGACCCCTGCAGTTTCTGCTCACGAGAACGTTGCGGCACCAGGAAGAACAGCAGTAGTGCAAGTACTACCGCGACCAGAGCCAGTACGTTAATGGTGCCGCGCCAGCCTATGCCTTCCACCATCCGTCGTAACGGGGCCTGACCGAAGATCCCCCCGCCCATGCCCACCGTCTGCAGCAGGCCAGCGAGCAGCGCATATTGTGCCGGTTTGAACCAGTAGCCTGCGATCGCCATGGTACCGACAAAGGCAAAGGCGACGGTGCCACCGATCAGGGCGCGGCCGATAGATGCAGTCAGTACAGAGTCGCTCAATGCGAGTCCGAGCGATGCCAGGGCACATAAGGCAGCGGCAAAGCTCATCAATTTACGCGGCCCGAAATGATCGGTCAGCATGCCTACGGGTAACTGAATCGAGGCGTAGGCATAAAAGTAAAAAGCCGACAGAGAGCCGAGCGCGGCACCGCCCACGGCGAATTCGCTCATCAACTCGCTGGTCATGACACTCGGTGAAACGCGTTGCACGAAGGCATAGCCAAAGAAAAGGGTTCCGAGGGTAAAGGCGATGGTCGCCTGACGTTGGCTGACAGAGTGTGTTACAGGTTCGGGCATGTGGATATCGTTTTTCAGCAGCCCGCTAAATTAGGGCCTGTTAATGATTCGGGTTTTCCAATGTAGTTGCTCAACAAGCTCTCAATGCGCAGATGGCGGATGTGGCCAATCGCATCAATCATAGTATTGGCCTGTGAACAGGGCCGTTCCTTTTATTGCCGTCGCGATGTTTCCGGGAGAGCTCTGCATTAATCTTTTCTCGTTCCGTGAAGATCCTGTTCAAGGGTGAATGGCACTTACTTAACTCGCAACCTATCGTCTTACCAATCCAACTGAGACCGGACAAACGCTGAAGGTTTTCGCGAATGCCTCGGCGGCTACGCCGCCTGCGGTTTACTTCGCGAAAACCTTCAGCGTTTGTCCGGCCTTGAGGTTTATGGAGCATTTAATTTCCGGGTTGTTTCGAAAATCCATGCTTTCGGTCTATTGTAAGTGCCATTGAGCTCATGGGTAATTTAATACATGGAGTTACCATTCATGGATTCGTTTGGTACTTCCTGTATGGAATCCCAATGCTCAACAATTTTTCCGTTTTCGTCAAAACGGAAAAAGTCCATCGTTACATTCTGTAAGTTTCCCGGCCATGTCTGGAGCGTATGTAGCGCTACCAGATCACCTTCGGCGATTGCGCGTACAAATTCGATACTTTTATCGGGATAGTCTTTCGCCATGGCTTCGAAGTAGTCGAAAACGGCTGCTTACCATCGCCGACCAGCGGGGTGTGCTGGATGTAATCTTCACCGACATAAACTTCCACCGCCCTGGACGGGTTACCAGGGTAGGCTGTGCGATAGAGTTCAATTGCATTTTGTTTGTTGGCTTGCAGATCTTGCTTCATTTTTGTTCTCCAGATTTCATCACCAGGGAATTACTTCCTTAGCTTCGCATTAACGGCCCAGCTTCATTGAAGGAGTACTAGCTCCGATTAATAGAAAACCAATCCACGATAGATGCTTGTCTTTTATTTTCCTGCACAAACAACTGCCACTGATACCTTTAACCATATTTCGCTTTCCTCTACCCCGTAGTGTGGCGAAGTGCTTCGTAATATACGGTTAAATGAGTGGGTTTGGTAGTTGCTGCGGATAGTTTGATGCATCAGAGGGCATCGCAGTTGTTGCGATATGCACCGTGCCCGCGTTTGTCTCAGTTGTTCACCATCAGCTCGATTGCCTTGAAGGTTGAAACCGCGAGTATCATGATGATGATCAGGAACACCAGTGAGCGTTGTTCCTTGAACGGTTCTCCACGGGCCTGCTCGATCTTGAGCAGAATCCAGTCGGATAGAAAGTATAGAATGATTGCCGCCAGGGTGTAGTAAACGAACTGCATGGTTGATCCGGGGTCAGGTTTCGGGGATGTAGACGTGGAATCCGAGGATATATATTACAACCCCGGAGACGGACACGTAAAGCCACAACGGCAGGGTCCAGTGTGCGATGCGGGGGTGCTTTCTGAAGTTACCACGAATGGCAAAAAATACGGTAATCAACACCAAAGGCGCGATAATCGCGGCCAGAATCACGTGCGATGCCAGCAAGGTGAAGTAAAATGGCCGGACGATTCCTTGTCCCGCGAATGGCATGTAACCGACCTTGGCGTGATAGGTCAGGTAGGAAATCATGAACAGGCTGGAGATCAGCAACGCGCTCGCCATGCAGTTACGATGCAGCTCGGGCCTCGCATTGCGAATAAAGTAGTAACCCGTGGCCAGCAATAAAGTTGCCAGAGTGTTTAGCAACGCCTGAAAATGAGGCAGATAGGGAATGATCTCATCGAGAGTCATTGCGTGGAGAACTCGATAAAACGGGTCGTTTGCATCAATTTAGTGACTGGTGCCTTCCGAACGGGTGATCTTATTGTACACATTGTACTTACCGGAAGGTTTATTCATCGGGATCCGTTTGACTTCTTCCAGTGTGGCCGCGTTATAGACAATGATGGCTCCATCCGGGTCCCAGATGCTGAGCAGGGCATACTTACCATCGCGTGTGAATTCGATATGAGCTGCGGTTTTGCCGGGTGCGGGGCGCAGGGTCTTGACGATTTCCAGACTGCGCTTGTCGATGACATGCATGGCGTCCTTGTTGGGGCCAAAGAATACGTCGACCCAGGCATAAGGCGTGTTTTCATGGCTGCGCATGAAAAAGCCGGGCCCCAGAGTTTCGATCTGTTTGATTGTCTCCCAGCTCTCCATGTCGATGACGCTGACTTTGCCTGCCTTCAGATTCGGGGTGGCCAGAACCGTACGGCCCTGATAGTCCCAGGTTATCCCGGAACCGAGGTGGGGCATACCCGGTAACGCCAGGTCAGGTACGATGACTCTGCCGAGGTCCATGTCGACCACCTGTCCCTTGCCTGCGCGCGATGCCCCGATGATCGATACATATTCCTGGTCGAAGAAAAAATCGTCGAGATAATCGTCGACACGAATGCGTCGCACCGGGAAGGGCTCGATTATCGGTTTTTCACCGGACTCGGGATTGTAATCGTGTACCCAGCCGGCAAAGCTCATCGGTGGATCATCTTCGTATGAAATTTCCCAGACTTCGGGCAAGTCTTTCAGCGCCGCGATAAAACTGTTACGCGGTGGCGCGGTGTACACCGCGGAAATGCGTGAAGTCTTGCCGTTTTGATCGGCGACCTCGTAAATCTTGACCGGCTTCAGATCCCTGGCATCCAGCAGGACCAGTGAATGTGGCAGATAGTTGGCGACCATGACGTAACGATCATCCGCCGAAACCGCCAGATTACGGGTGTTGATTCCGGCGCGTATCTCGGCCACCAGTTTGAGGTTATAGATGTCGTACTTGCTGATCCAGCCGTCGCGCGACGCAAAATAGACAAAACGACCGGAGTTCGAATACTTGGGGCCGCCATGCAACGCGAAACGAGATTTAAAACGGTGGATCGGTTCTAGGCGGTCACCGTCGAGCAGGGTAACATGATGATCCCCCAGCTCCACCACCAGGAACAGGTTAAGCATATCATCAACATTGAATACCGGTTGCTCGGACAGATCCTGTTCGCGGTTGTGGATGATGTGGCTTGCGTTTATCTGCGGCAGGTTCCAGACGATGGTTTCGTTTGACGGTGTGTAGATGTACTCGACCAGTGACTCGATCTCGGCGCGTGAGAGCCTATCTGAAAATGCCGGCATCTGGGTCGCGATACGACCGTTGCTGATGACCTCGATGGCGACCTTTTTGCGTAGGCGTTTGAGATTGCCGGGTAGCAGTGCCGGCCCCATGCCACCCAGGCGATGCGGGTTATGGCATTCTGCGCATTGCGCCTGGTAAAGCCCGGACGCATCCTGTGCACCAGTCGGTGCTGATGCAACGAGAGCAAGCCCGATACAGGCGGATTTTATAGTAGCGCCAATAGGTGTCATATGTACGGCCGCGAAGCTAAAGACTGTAACGCGGAGTTTACTCGGTTACCGTGACGCTGCCGAGCATTTCTGGATGTGGGCCACAGCGATAGGGGTAGGTACCGGGTGTTGTGAAACTGCGCTCGTAAGTGTCTTCTGGAAACAGGTAATCTTCGGGTTCCTCTTCGCCGAGGGTTTCGAACCAGACGCTGTGGTACTGGCGTTTTTCACGGTTCTCCCAGACCAGGTTTTGCCCCTGTTTAATGGTAATGTGCTGCGGAATGAACTTGTATTCCTTGATGATGACGAGCAGTTCACTGTCATCGCCCGCGCTGCTGGCTGTGCTGAAAGCCAGCAAAAACAGGGCCAACGGCAGTAGTCTCAAAAACTTCATCGGACTGACTCCCGCGCAGCGAACCTACATTCCGCTCGCGTTAATTTCGGCATCCTCGTTGTCGAATCCGAGTTTGAATCCCAGCGATACATGGTGAAATCGGCTGCTGCTGTAATCATCGTGGATGGCAAAGCCGATATTATACATCTGGTCCTTGCTCATGCTGATGTCGCCGGGCTTGTCGGAGGTTAGCTTGCGTATCATTTCGACCGTCCAGATTCCATCACTCATGCTACCGCTGAAATCGACACCCTGGCCGCCGCTCATGACCCGCTCCGCCAGAATGTAACCGTCTTCTGACTCGCCGCTACCCGATTTGTAACGCAACAGGTCCATGAAGGAACCGTTGTCGAGCGCTGCCTGAATCTCTGCTTCATCCTTTAGCTTGTCCCAGCCGCCGCGTTGCTTGCCATCCTTGCCGTCGATTTCGATCTCGCTGCGACTCTCCTTTAAGTACTTGGTATAGCCCTTGCTCAGGTCCAGTCGTGACGCCAACGGGCTGCTCTCGAGCATTGCCTCGTCGGGCTGGTGTGGCATGTAATTGGCGTCGTGATGACAGGATTGCCAGCAGCCTGAACGCTCGGCGTATTCAACCTTGGGGTCGTCTTCGCTATCGGTAGCCAGCATGACGGCCAGTTTGATCGGGTTTTCCGGATCCATCTTGCCACCTTCAACGAAAGATATCGGTGCATGGTCGCCATCTTCCCACTGGAACTGCATGTACAGGTTGTTGGCGTCGTAAGCCGTCTTGATGTTGACCGGGATACTGCCGCGCTTGCCGGGTATCGGATTCTCTTCGACTTTTTCACCGCTGACGATCAGGTCGCCGATGTCGACTTCTTCGTCTTCGTGACATTCGAAACAACGGTCACCGCTGACAAATGCACGTTTGCCGCCGTGATCGCTGCCCTTCAGAACCCATTCCATTGAAGCCTGGCCAGGATAAAACAGCACAACTTCGCGCGCTTCGACCGTTGCCCAGTCAACCTTGCCGGCGGTTGTCGCCTGGCTCGAAGTGCTGACCGTTGCGGGTTGCTCGGTTGTCACCTGTGCTACCTGGGCCTGTTCCTTTGCAGACCCGGATTCGGTGACTTCTTCAACCTGGTCCGGCTCACTGGATTCGGACTGTAGGACTGTTTCTGGCTCTGCTACGGTTTCGCTAGCGGCCACAGTCGCGCTGCTGCCGTTCGTGCCATCGATAAACGCTTGCCATTGCGCTGGAATCTGACGTAGGTTCTCGGGGTTGGGTTTTTCCATTTCGGTCAGTTCTTCATCGCTCAACTGGTCGTGTACTTTCTTGTGCGCGATTCCTTTGTGGCAGTCGATACAGGTGTTGCCGGCCTGCATACCGTTGATGTGTTGCTTGCGCGAACGTTTCTTTTGATCCTCCGGATTCATCGAGTTGAAATCGTGGCAATTTCGGCATTCGCGTGAATCGGTTTCTTTCATCGCGCGCCAGACGTTTCTTGCCAATTGCAAACGCTTGGCATCGAATTTTTCAGGTGTGTCGATCGACCCCAACACCTTGTGCAGCACTTCGTTGCTGGCCTGAACCTTGCGCATGACCTTGTGCACCCAGGGATCGGGCACGTGACAATCGGAGCAGGTGGCGCGTACACCGCTGCGGTTAGTGAAATGAATGGTCTTGGTGTATTCCTGGTAGACGTTTTCTTCCATCTCATGGCAGGAGATGCAGAATTCGAGGGTATTGGTGACTTCCATTGCGGTGTTAAAGCCGCCCCAGAAGATAACACCGACGATCATGAAGAAGAGCGCGGCACCCAGTGTTGTGCCCAACACCACCTTGCGCGACATCAGTCCAAATTTTCGAGATGAATCTGCCATTTGTTAAATCACCCTGTTTGTTCTGGTTATTTCGCAAAAATCTCGTCAGACATTTGCGAAATACTCCCGCTTATAAAAAGGGCGGACACACTGTTGAGTATGCCCGCCCCGGTCTTACATCACACTGTAACGAGATGAGTAATCAGGTTACGTGGTTGGTACGGTTGTGGACGTTGAATTTGCCGGTTGGTGTGGTCAGACCCTTGATGCGTTTTATTTCTTTCAGCGTCTTGGCGTCATAAATCACGATTTCACCCGTCGGGTTGCCGGAATCTTTACGATTCCAGACAGAAACCCATACTTCCGAACCGTCGGCGTTAAATTCAATGTGAACCGCGGCCTTGCCTTCTTCCTTGGTGACTTGAATAGTCTTGACAACCTTGCGTGTCTTCTTGTCGATGACCTTGACACTTTGCTGAACCACGGGCTCGGGATGCTTGGTCTGGTCCGCCCATACGTAGTCAGACTTCGGGTGGGTGCGGATAAATACGCCCGGGCCGTCGGTGTCGACTGTGTAGCAAATTTTCCAGGCAGCGTCCTTGTGACCCTTCGGATCATTACCCCAGACGGTGACCTTGCCTTCGCCGAGATGAGTGGTGCCACCGACCGGTCCACAGGTAGGATCGTTCCAGTTGGCGCCCGGTCCCGGGTGCGGCAGTTTGGCGGTATCGATCATGGCCTCAAGCTTGCCGGTATCGGAGTCGACGATAACCATTTTGTTGGAAGCGTTGGCTGCGATCTGGAAGTAACGGCCCGTTGGATCGAAGAAGCCGTCGTGCAGAAACTTCGCTGAGTTGACCTGTTTGATCGCGAGGTTGTCGAGATCACGGTAATCCACCTGCCACATCTGTCCGAGTTCTTTCATTGCTACCCAGAATGAAGATTTGCCGGGCGTGGTGTAGATCGCGGCAACGCGTGACTCGTTGACATAGTCACCGTCAACGTTGACGCCACGAGTGGAAACCACCTTCAGTGGCGCCATGGTAACGGCATCGAGGATAACGAAGTGTGGCGGCCAGTAAGCACCACCGATGACGTATTTGCCGTCGCCGGAAACTGCTACGTCACGAGCATCGTAAGCCATCTGGGCTTCGGCGACGAGCATGCTGCCCGGCTTTTGCCAGAGGTCGATCTTGGTCATCTTACCGTCACGGCCCTGGGTGTACCAGAAGCGTCCCGGGACACCGCCCACGGGTTTTTCGGTGTCGTGATGTTCGGTCGCCTTGATGACGTGTACCGCGTAACCGGTGTCGATATGATCTACGATTTCATGCTTGTCACCGTCGATGATGGCGATCTTGCCGGCGTCACGTTCGATGACAACGAAGAAGTTTTCCCAGTTACGGCCATGCAGCGGCTTGCTTGGGTAATCTTTCGGCTCGATATAAACCTTGTGACGCTCCTGCATCAATGCGAGTGACATTTCTGGCGGCACCGGGGGTTCCATCTGGATGTAACGTGCCAGCAAGTTGATTTCTTCATCGCTGAAAATATCGTTGAAGTTGTTCATGCCTCCTTCGGTGCCCAGTTTGATGATTTTGGAAAGACGCTTGGTCCCGAGCTTTAATGTGCCTTTGGATTTCTTCGCCTTGTTGGGTTTCGGCAACAGGCTTTTGCCCGTCGCGCCTTTCCTTAATACACCGTGACAGCCGGCACAACGCTGGAAGTACATGCCTTTTGCCTTGTCAAATTCCGCCTCGTTCAGTGGCTCGAATTTTTTTGCGGCAAGCGCAACCCCAGATGTTGTAGCCAGTCCGATACACGCGGAAAGGAGAATCGCACTGCGCATACTTTTTTGTTTGATACTCATCGATCGTGCTCCTGACTAGAAAATAATGATTCTCAACTGGAATCATTGATTGAATAAAGGTGTTTCAGGAGGGGACACTATGCCTCTGGGTACCGCCTTTCCTTGACATTTGTCAAGAAAGATATCCTTAACATGGCTGTGTTGACGCAGGTCAGGTTCACTGGGAAAAATGCTCGAAAAGCCAACCGAATGGTTGGCTTGAAACCATTCAAATATGTGAGAGCGCTAACCGGGCAAACAGGGATTGGCTTAATCTGGCTGCCGGGTCTCAGGCGGCGCTAAGCGAGGGGCGCCTGTTACAGGCGCAGTTGTTACTCAGACTCGGAAATCGATCTCGTCTATTGGGGAATGGTCGACGAAAAAGGATCTTGTTCGCTTTCCGGCAAGGGGTCGGAAGACGACAACTGTTCCTTGACGCGAGCGATGAAGGCATCAGTCGAATTGCGCGTTGAATTTTTGTTCGACGCTGTCGCGTTTGGCGGAATGACAACGGTATTAATGAATTCGTCTTCTTCCGGCTCAGGTTTGTCCTGCATCGGCGCATCCCCTCCGCCGAGATCAAAATCTACCAGAGGTTGGGGTGGAGTTGCCGTGGCCGGGGCCACTTCCTGGGGTGATCCGAGTGGTGCTGTGGCCGGTTTTGCCTCTGCCGGTTGTTCTATCGATGGAATCGGGGCAGAACCCAGCGGTGTAGCAGGGGGGGACATCGTCGGGATAGGTGCGGAACCCAATGGTGTTGCTGGCGCCGCTGTCCGCATCGGCTCTGTTTCTACGGCCGGCGGTGCAGCCGGTGCTGGTGCCGCTGCAAATGGTGATGGCTTGTCGAAAACAGCCGCCTGTGAAGCAGGCTCCTTAGTTTCAGCTGCCGGAGCCGTTTCCTTAACGGGTGGTTTCGGGCTTTCTGGCGTGGCTGCGGGTTTGACTTCGGCGGGAGTATGATCCCGGGCGGGCTCGAATCGCATGGTGTCACGGTCGGGTTTTTGTGGATTGGTCATCCTGGCCACATCGCCAACGCCAAATTCAAATTTTGGCGCCGAGAACTGACTCAAATAAGCGTTCAGGCTTGGTTTCAACCCATAGCCGTCCGAGGTGACATTCAGGCGCCGGTTAAGCAGATACAACATCTGCAGGACAATGAGTCTGACCGGGGCGTCGTCGTTACCAATGCCCAGCATTTCGCGATTGGAGAGCGCCAGGGGCGCAGCGTTGCGCCAGGCGAAGCAGCCCTGGGTGGCAATCACTGCAGGCAATGCCTTCATCGGAGTTTCGATACCGACGTTGAGGCGATTGTCGATCCACAATTCGATATTTTCCTGCAACTGTCGGTAGCTGTTCTTGATTCCGCTAAAACCAAATACGAATGCCGGTGGGCGACCAATTAGCTCGAAGCGTGCAGTGCGCAGCGGATCCTCGTGTAAAAACTTTTTGTTGGGACCGGGTTTTAAGCCGTTTTTCTTGGCGAGCTTAACCAGTACCGTTTTATCGATATTGGTTTCGAGGTGAGCCAGGGACGCGCAGGCGTTCATCGATTCGAAAAATGTTTTACGGATAAATTTTGCCCGTAGCGCGAACGCTGCGAGTACCGATTCATACAAGTACGCGGAACTGGCGCCACGCATTCCGATTCGCGGAAAATCCCGGTTGTAAACGATGACATCGAGGTGGTCAGAATAGTTACCAAAGGCGTCGACTATGCGACCTGAACCAACGCCGAAGTTTTCCGGTAAAAATGGCTCGAGTACCGCGCGCACAAAAGCATCGGTTGCAGCGGCATCGTCCAGTTCATCTTTTTCTATTGCTGCGATGACATCGGCTTCGCCTTTTAATCGTTTCGCAACAAGTTTTGCCCAATCTTCGTAATTGTTCATGATACCTACCGCCCTAAAGCGTTTCTCTCTGATCATTTTTAGCAGAATGGAAGGAAAATTCTACGCTAATATCAGTTGTTTAGTCCAATTTCGTAGAATAATCCTAGGTTTATAGACCCGATACTCGATTAACTCAACTGTGTTTTGCGTATTGTTGGGTTATTATGAATTTTTTAACATTCGAACCTCGATGCGCCTAATCGATCCTGCAGCTACTGATTTTGATGCAATTCGGAGCGAATTTCGGTGGTCGATACCGGAGAAACTCAATCTTGCCTACCAGGTGTGCGATCGTCATCAGCAGCGTTCAGGGCAGGTTGCAGTCTACTATGAAAGCGCCGACGGAAAGCGCGCCAGCTACAGTTTTGCCGATTTAAAAAAATACTCTAACCAGCTCGCTAACGCTTTGCGCGCGCTTGGCATCAGGCAGGGTGACCGGGTCGCGATCGTCTTGCCACAAACCATTGAAACCATAGTCGCACATCTCGCGATTCACAAACTGGGCGCCGTATCCCTGCCTTTGGCGATACTATTTGGCCCCGAGGCGATCGACTATCGATTACGTGACAGTGGCGCTCGCGCAGCCATCGTGCACGCCAGCCGCCATCAGGATGTCAAAACCTTGCAATCCGACCTGCCGGTGCTGGAAACCGTTATCGGCTGTGGTTGCGGTCCCGCCAGTGACGAATTCTGGACCCTGCTGGAACGGGGCTCGGATCAGTTTGAAATGGTCCAGACTCTCGCCGATGATCCAGCCTGTCTGATCTATACCTCGGGCACTACGGGTCCGCCCAAGGGTGCGCTGGTGGCGCATCGCGCTGTCATTGGCAATTTCACCGGCTTTGAAATGTCGCAAAACTTCTTCCCGCAACCCGGTGATGTGTTCTGGACACCGGCCGATTGGGCCTGGACCGGGGGGCTCTGGGATGCGCTGCTACCCGCGCTGAACTACGGCATGCCCATCGTTGCGTTTGAAGGGAGTGGTTTCGATGCCGAGCGGGTATGCAAGTTGATGGCGGACTATGCGGTCACCAATGCCTTTATACCGCCAACCGCGTTGAAAATGTTGCGCGTGTTGCCCGATCTAAAGTCAAAATTTGATCTACAGCTGCGTGCGATTATGAGCGCTGGCGAACAGGTTGGTGAAGAGTTGATTCATTGGGGACGTGAGACCCTGGGCCTGACGATTAACGAAATGTGGGGGCAGACTGAGTTTAATTACATCGTCGGTAACTGCTCGGCGATCATGCAGCCAAAACCGGGATCGATGGGCAAACCATACCCGGGACACCGCGTCGATGTCATCGATGACGATGGCAACGTTCTGGGGGATGGCGAGGAAGGCGAGTTGGCGGCCTGGTGCGATGACCCGGTCATGTTTCTCGGCTATTGGAATAATCCGGTCGCCACCGAGGCGAAAATCAGCGCTAACTGGTTTCGCACCGGCGATGTCGGCTATCGCGACGGGGATGGGTTTTTATGGTTTGTCGGACGCAAGGACGACGTCATCAGTAGCGCCGGCTATCGCATCGGTCCCGGTGAAATCGAAGATTCGTTGTTGAAGCATGCGGCTGTTTTGCAGGCCGCAGTGATCGGCAAGCCCGACGAATTGCGCGGCGAAATCGTCAAGGCCTTCGTCGTGCTCGGTCCGGGTCACGAGGCCTCGCCTGAGCTTGCCCGGGAAATCCAGCTATCGGTGCGCACCCGGCTTTCGGCGCACGAGTATCCGCGCGAAGTCGAATTCATTGACAGCCTGCCGATGACGACCACTGGTAAAGTTCGGCGTATTGACCTGCGGGCCCGTGAACTGAAATAGTCGTCGAATTGTTTTTTACCTGAACCCACGGGTTCAGGTTTTTATTTATGCCCTGGAGGCTTTCTGAGCTGTCGCACGCCAGTTCCAGACAGCCGCGATAACCAATGCCAGCAAGCCTGTCGATTCTATCGCCTTGCTATAGGAAACATACATCGTCAGGATGATGACAATTGCACCCACAGATGCCACCACCATTGGGCCGGCTTTACGGTGCTGTTGATATCCCTTGAAAACCAGCACCGATGTCAAAATGGCAAAAATACAGATGAGTATCGCCTGAAGATGGGGATTGATATTAAATGTGATGCCAAACACGGCCAATAAGGTGGTCAAAACTATTAGCCCATTGCAGGCAATAAAAGCAAGCACCGCCGCGACACCCGAGAACAGCGCAAATTTACCCGCGGATCGTGATTCGCCTTCGCTAGCCCGCATTTCTCACCACCTTATCTACTGCGACGACGCTATGCCGCACCCTGCCTGCATTTGGCTCGGTCAGAGCGCTCGCAAAATACAGGCAGCGCACGACCTCTCGTCGTCTCGCAACGAGTGGTGGTGAGAAATGCGGGCTTGTCATATTGATTAAATCCACCTACAGCGAACCTGTGAGTCTATACCCAAAGCGATCAGTTTTTCCAGCTGACTTCGCTTCTTAGGCGAGCGTTCGCGGCCTTCCACGGTTGGGCGAGCTGGTTGGCTGGTGGAATCTGTAAGGGATCGATGAAAAATACGTCACGCTGTCGTTTGTCACCACCCCATTTTGAGGTTGCTTGTTGGATTGTGCCTTTACGCGGGTGGATGCAGCAGGTTGTGATGACCGAGATTTTGCAGCAGGCGCTCTCCACAAAGCGCCATGGTCGTGTCGAGTTCGCGGTAAATGATGTCCAGCGCCTGCTCGACTCCGGCTTCGCCTCTTGCACCCAGGCCATAGATGAAGGCACGACCGATGTAAGTGCTTTTTGCGCCGAGGCAAACCGCCTTCAGTACATCCTGCCCCGAGCGGATGCCGCCGTCGAAATGGACTTCAATATCCTTGCCGACTTCGGCGACGATTTCAGCCAGCGCGCTGATCGATGAACGTGCGCCGTCGAGTTGGCGCCCGCCATGATTGGAGACGACGATGGCATCGGCGCCGGCTTTCGCCGCCATGCGTGCATCTTCCGGATCGAGTATCCCTTTGATAATCAATTTACCGCCCCAGCGCTCCTTGATCCAGTCGATGTCCTGCCAGGACAACTTGGGATCAAACTGATCTGCGGTCCATGACGACAACGAAGACAAATCGCCAACCCCCTTGACATGGCCGATGATATTCCTGAAACCATAACGACGGGTGGTGAGCATGTTCAAGCACCAGCGGGGCCGGCTGATGACCTGTAGTGCGGCGTTGAGGGTCGGCTTGGGTGGTGCGCTTAAACCGTTACGGATGTCGTTGTGGCGCTGGCCGAGGATCTGCAGGTCGAGAGTTAACATCAGTGCGCTGCAGCCGGCATGCTTGGCGCGATCGATCAGGCGACCGATAAAATCACGGTCTTTCATGACGTAGAGTTGAAACCAGAAGGGTTTACTAGTGTGTTCGGCAACATCTTCTATGGAGCATATGCTCATCGTCGACAGCGTGAATGGCACGCCAAACTTTTCCGCCGCGCGCGCTGCCTTGATTTCACCGTCAGGGTGTTGCATACCGGTCAGGCCGACGGGTGCCAGCGCTACTGGCATCGCCACGGGTTGACCGATCATTTCCGATTTTACCGAGCGATCGGTAATATCGACGGCAACACGCTGGCGCAGCTTGATATCCTGAAAATCGGTTTCGTTGGCGCGGTAGGTTGACTGGGTCCACGAACCTGAATCGGCGTACTCGTAAAACATTCGCGGTACACGACTACGCGCCAGTTTCTGTAGATCTTTGATATCACAAATTGCGCTCATGCAAGCCCCCTTATTTATGCGCGTCAAGTTTACTTGAATCGAGGGTTAAATCCATTAGCCACCACAAAACGTAATATTCATTATTGTGCCTGAATGAATTCGGTTAGCATTTGTTCGCTATGCTTAAAATTACTCGTTTATCCAAGTCCTACCAGTACGCCGACATCAGACAAGTCGTGCTGCAACAGCTCGACTTTGAGATGTCTGCATCTACATCGGTTGCCCTGTTGGGCGAGAGTGGTAGCGGCAAGTCGACGCTGTTGCACCTGATTGCGGGACTCGACCGTCCCGATACCGGTGAAATCCTGTTCGACGGGCATCGTATACACTCGGATTCGGAATCGGCCCTGGCCGCGCTACGGCGTTCGAGCTTGAGTTTGGTATTTCAGCAATTTCACCTGATATCAACGCTGACCATCCTCGACAATATACGTATTCAGGCTGCTCTGTGCCAGCGGCAGGATTCGGCTTACCAAGCCGAATTGATCGATCGCCTGGGCCTGGGGGACCAGCTTGACAAGTATCCTCACCAGTTGTCACGCGGTCAGCAACAAAGGGTCGCGATCGCACGTTCCTTGCTGCACAAACCTCAGCTGGTGCTCGCCGATGAGCCGACCGGGAATCTCGACGAAAACTCGAGTCTGGAAGTCATGGGTTTGTTTAGCGACCTGGTTAAACAGGCCGGTAGTAGCCTGTTGATGGTGACTCACAGTCGTGCCATGGCCGAGTTCATGGATCGGCGTGTCAGTCTGCATAACGGTAAACTGGCAGAGACCGAGTGAAACAGGGGTTCCTCTGGATACTGAAGGCCTTGCTGAGCCATTACTGGCGTCATCCCTGGCAGACTCTGTTCCTGGTTATCGGTCTGGTTGCCGGCGTCGGCCTCTGGTCCGCGGTACAAATCATCAATCATCACGCCGAGACCAGCTACCGTCAGGCGCAAAGACTGCTCGGGGCGCAGGCGAACTACTGGATTCGCAGCCGTGGCGAACAGGGCATCGAACAGTCCTTGTATATCAAGCTACGCCGCGATGGTTTCCGACAGGTATTTCCGTTGATCGAGCTAGAAGTCAGTACCGCGGCCGGGGTGTCGATCAGTGTCATAGCGACCGATCTGTTGGCACTGACAGATGACGCGTTTGATGTCGGGCAGTCGACGCAGGATTTCAGCGAAACATGGCTGAACTTCGTGCAGCCCCCGTACCGCGCCTGGGTGCCTGCGGTTGTGGCCAATGAACTCGGCCTCGAAGCGGGAGAACGACTCGAATTACGCGACGGGCGACGCCTGCCTCCGGCACTGATCCAGGTGCGTCAGCAACAGGGGCGGCGCGTGCTGGTCGATATCGGTGCCGCGCAGGCCTTGTCGGGCAACAAGCGTCTTAGTTACCTCGCCGTAGGCAGGATAGAACCGCAAGAACTCAAGCGACTGGCAGCAAGCTTGCCGGATCATATGCAACTGATCGAGAACCAGCAGCATCTCGATTTGCGGGAATTGACGCAAAGTCTGCATAGCCATCTGACCGCGATGAGCCTGCTGTCGTTTGCAGTTGGCTTGTTCATCGTATTCAACGCGGTGCGTTTCTCGCTTTGGTACCGGCGTGCGACTTTGCTCGATCTGCGCCTGATGGGTTGCGATTTGTACCAACTGTTAGCCGCAATCCTGCTCGAAACCCTGTTCTGGAGCCTGCTTGGAACCGCGCTCGGGTTTGCGCTTGGCATCGGCCTGGCACACATCCTGTTGCCCAGTCTCGGCGCCAGTCTGCAAAGTCTTTACGACGCCGTGGTGGAGACTAATCTCGGTTTGAGTCCGTGGACTTTGCTAGAGGCCTGGAGTATTACCCTGTTCGGCCTGGTCTGGGCGCTGGCCTGGCCACTTTACCGGCTGCTGCGCCGATCCAGTCTTGAATCTGCTCGCAGCGATACCCTGCTCGAAGACGAAGCCGGTGCGCGGCGCCAGCTGGCGCTGGCAGCGATAGGGTTGGCCCTGCTGGCAGGTATTTTCTATACGCGTATCGAAACCGTGTTCGAAGGGTTCGTGGTGCTCGGCCTGGTACTATTTGCAGCGGCATGGATACTGCCAGTCCTACTCGCAACGGGCTTGCGCCTGGTCGCCGGTTTGTTACCCACGCGATTATTACTGGGACGCTGGATGGTCAGCGATGGCTGGTCGCAGTTGCCGGCGTTTCGTAGCGCAATGATGGCGCTGCTGCTGGCGCTAACCGCGAATCTCGGTGTCGGTACCCTGGTGGACAGTTTTCGCAGCGCCTTTGTCGGCTGGCTCGAAGTTCGCCAAAGTGCCGATATTTACTTGCGTGCGCCGAATATCAGCTATGCGCAGTTGAGGGATGCGCCGGGTAGTTCATCCTGGCTCGCCGACAGTCATCATCGAATCGGAATCAACACGCGCTGGCGCGACCGGCCGACGCTGCTGCGTGGCGCCGATACGCGTGCACCCGATAGCTTGACATTTCCATTGTCCCGATGGCGGGGCGAGAGCGCCGAGTTGGCACTCAAGGCCTGGCGCGAACAGGAATCGAAGATTCTGATTAACGAGCAAGTCCATTTTCTGGCCGCGGTAGAGCCAGGTGACAGCGTGACCCTGCCAACCGATCTAGGCCCACGTGAATTCGAGGTGGTCGGAGTGTTTTACGACTACGGTAATCCGTACTTTCAGTTCTATCTGCCCGATCATGTCCTCGCGAGTTACTGGAATCATTACTTTTCACGCGGGATCGCATTGTGGTTAAACAAGGACAATAATGCTTCGATGCAACAGGCCGAAGCCAGCCTGAAAGCGCTCGGTGCGCAACCGGGCGACTGGATCTCACAAGCTGAGATGCGTAAATTATCGATCGGAATCTTCGAGCGAACTTTCACGATTACCGCGGCGATGAATGCGTTGACGATGGTGGTTGCTGCGATCGCGTTGCTAGCGTCTCTACTGGCTATTTTGCAGGAACGATTGCCTGAGTTTGCCCAGTGGCGTGCACTTGGATTGCGACAGTACGAGCAACTGCTGCTGGTTGCGACGCCGTTGCTCATTTTTTGTGTCATCGTCTGGTTGCTGTCGATTCCGCTAGGCGCTCTGTTAAGCTGGCTACTGATTCACAAGCTCAACATCATCAGCTTTGGCTGGAGTATGCCGTTGATCTGGGAAGCTGGGCCGGCCTTGCAACTCGTGCTGCTGGTTTTTCTGATCTGTGCATTGACCCTGATGCTGGTTGCCTGGCAGTGGCGGCGTCGCATGTCGCTCGCGCTGGCGCAACTCGGAGAGATGGTTTAGTGCGATTGGTTTCTCTCATTTTCGGTGCTTTGTTCAGCTGCACGTTGCAAGCCCAGGATTTGCTCGAAGACTTGCGTAACCACGGGGATGGCTTTGCACAGGTGATGCCCGGCGCGACACTGAAATTTCCGCGTGATCACGGCCCGCATCCGGATTACCGAATCGAGTGGTGGTATCTGACCGCTAACCTGAACGATCGGGAAGGACGTCACTGGGGCTTGCAATGGACCTTGTTCCGTCAGTCACTGAGTCCGCAACGGACGGGCTCGGAAATGCTAACTCCGGACTGGCAAAGCAACCAGATCTGGATGGCGCATGCCGCCATTACAACCCCCGATGGTCACTTCCATGAGCAACGCTTTGCCCGTGGTGACATCGGCCAGGCGGGCGTAACCGATATCGCAGGTGACGGTTATTTCAACGCGTGGATGGATGACTGGGAATGGCGCTCGAACAGCACCGTGTTACTTCCCGCCAGACTAGTTTTCAGCGTTGATGATCGTCGCATCGATTTGCGGCTGGAGGCCAATGGCCCGCTGATCAGAAACGGCGTCGATGGTTATAGCCAGAAATCGCCCCAGGGGCAGGCCAGCTATTACTATAGCCAGCCGCATATCCGTGTCAACGGCACGGTTACTCATGGCCACGACGAAACCTGTCTCGAAGGTCAGGGCTGGCTCGACCGCGAATGGAGTTCACAGGCGCTAGCCGATAATCAACAGGGCTGGGACTGGTTTTCATTACACTTGAATGATGGTCACAAACTCATGGTTTACCAGTTGCGCCACGACGGTGGCGAGCACTGGCTCAGCGGCAGCTGGGTCGATCCGCAGGGCGATGGTTTATTGCTTGAAGGCAATGCCATAGATTTGAAACCGACCCAGAGCCGCAATGTTGATACGGGTGACGGGCAGTCACGAGTGTTACCGATGGAATGGCAACTGGCGTTGCCCGGGCAGAACCGCCGTTGGCGCATACACCCACTGTATGACCAGCAATGGATGACCACGCGTATTCCCTATTGGGAAGGCGTGGTCCTGGTAGATGACGAGCAGGGCAGTCCGGTCGGCGTCGGCTACATGGAGCTCACCGGTTACCGGTAAATCGCACAGGTGGCCACCAACGGTGGGCTATCATTCTCGCCAGCGCGATAATCTTACGGTTCCCAGTCACCGAGTTTTCGAGCGGAAAGCTCAAGAAGTGGTATCTGCTGCCGATAGTTGACTAGTAACCGGAATCCGTGGGTCCATAACAGCGCATAACGCAAGCCTTTGATCACACAGCGGTTCAAAAAATACCCGCTTAACCTATGGGTGAAGCTCAGATTTTTTGATTCCACTGTGAAATCAAATTGTTACGCTCTGCATCCG
>JAAESG010000090.1 GCA_024229615.1 Gammaproteobacteria bacterium
CATCATTGACCGCTATCTGGTGGCGTGTGAAGACACCGGTATCGCCCCACTGCTGGTACTCAACAAAGTCGAATTGCTAAGTCCGGAAGAGCGCGAAGCGGTAGAGGCCTCTTTGCAAATCTATACCAAACTCGGTTATCGGTTTATGTACACGAGTTGTAAAAGCGGCGAAGGCATCGACACCCTGCACGACATACTGCGCGACAAAACCAGCGTGTTTGTGGGTCAATCCGGTGTAGGCAAATCCAGCATTATTAATCAGGTTCTGCCCGACGCCGATGAACTGGTTGGCGAAATCTCGGAAAACTCAGGGTTGGGTCAGCACACCACCACAGCCGCAAAATTACTGCCTATTCCCACGGGTGGTGATTTGATTGACTCGCCCGGCGTGCGGGAGTTCGCCCTTTGGCACTTGCCGGAAGAGCGTATTACCTGGGGCTTTAAGGAATTTCGAGATTACCTCGGCGGGTGTAAATTTCGCGACTGTAAGCACCTGAATGACCCTGGTTGTATTATTCGTCAGGCG
>JAAESG010000091.1 GCA_024229615.1 Gammaproteobacteria bacterium
CGATTATCCTAAAATCCTCAGTTGAATCGTAGCGAGGGCGTCTAATGTGCTGAATATCAGGTATTTCTTTC
Source organism: Gammaproteobacteria bacterium (assembly GCA_024229615.1). Lineage (GTDB taxonomy): Bacteria > Pseudomonadota > Gammaproteobacteria. The sequence goes on from JAAESG010000091.1 coordinate 72, forward strand.
GTTATTTTAGGCGATCGCGTAGTCACTCTACGGGTGAGCTTAAAATAATGAAAAAATGCATGAGATTCAGTGCAGTAGACGACCGCAGTAGATTCAACTGAGGATTTTAGGATTATCACTTCACCCGCCTTCTCTTTACCATTTTCCGCGCTCACCTCCGAAACGGAAACCCGCCTGCGTCGATCATCATCCGAACAATCACCATCAACTTCGTATAACCAACCGCCGATGTTCAGTGCACTGATGCGATCATTGTCATCCAGACACTTTTCGATTTCCGCCGTAACATCGATGCCGTAGACCGGTTTATTGCCGTAATAAAGTCGCAACGCCCCAAAATCTTCGTAGACCCGAATCGTGAGCAACGATTTGGGTCTGGGCATCTTTTCAAACGCTTCGTCACGCCGGGTCGCTCCCTGCCACCCGGCAAGAACCGATCTGGAATAGCTTGTGGACGGTGTCGCAGCAATGACCTTCGTATCGGGCTCACTGGCAGCAACAGAAATACTGAAGAGTATAAGGAGAATAAACGTAACGCTC
>JAAESG010000092.1 GCA_024229615.1 Gammaproteobacteria bacterium
TACCAAGTTAAGAAGCGAATACAGGCTGCAGAAAAGCGTAACTTGTCCCCTTTTTTTCTTATTTACATCGGTTAGAGCCAGCTAGACCGGAAAATTCACACAACTGCACGATCTCACTTGTCTATTGATTCCACAAGGAATATTGCCTCAGTCGCTCGTAATCACTGATACGAGGTTTCTTCGGGAATTTCCTTGTGAAATCAATATACTGCGCGATATTCGCGCAAATTTATGAAATTTCCGGGCTAAGGACAATTGAAAACGTGAGTCAAGCGGCGATCGAATCGATTCATGGGAGACTTAATCGCGGGTCAAACCGGTGAGCGAGCAAGCCTTGCTGCCGGCGCCCGCAGGGCGGGGTCACCGCTGGCTGTGGCGTGCTTTTCTGATGCTGGTGGTACCGGCCCTGGTTCTCGTCATTGCCGCCTATTTTTATCTTTCCGGTGGTCGTTATGTCAGCACTGATAACGCCTATGTAAAATCCAACATTATCCAGATCAGCACCAATATTGACGGGCTCATCACCGCGGTATTCGTCGACGAGAATCAGCGGGTTGACAAAGGCGATAAGCTGTTCAATGTCGACGCGCGCCTGATCGAGACCCAACTCGCCGTCGCCGAGGCCGATGTCGCCGCGGCGGTGCAGTCGATCACCGCGCTACGTTCGCGTTACCAGGAGGGGCAGACCGCCACCACCGCTGCGCTCGAGCGGGTTCGTTATCTGAAATCGGAACTCGAGCGACAGCGCGAAATTCTCGCCAAGGGATTGGGCACGCAATCTGCGCTCGACGCAATCGAGCATGACGTCAAGGCCGCGGAGCGTCGGCTCGCAATCCAGCGTCAGACCAATCGCACTGTGCTCGCGGAACTCGGGGGTGATCCGAATATGCCTACCGAGCAGCATCCCAAATACCTGCGAGCCGTTGCCGAGAAAGAGTTGGCCATGCTGAATTTGTTGTATACCGCTGTCAGGTCGCCGGTTTCCGGTACGGTCACCAATGTTGCGCTCAAAACCGGTGAGTATGTCGAAGCCGGTGATCTGTTACTCGCTATCGTCGATGGATCATCGCGCTGGATCGAGGCTAATCTGAAGGAAGTGGATCTCGAACACGTGCAGGTTGGGCAATCTGCGAGCGTCGTGCTCGACAGCCTGCCGGATGTCACCTGGCAGGCGAGCGTTGCCAGCATCGCTCCGGTGACCGGAGCGGAGTTTTCGATTCTGCCGCCGCAAAATGCCACCGGTAACTGGGTCAAGGTCGTGCAGCGCGTACCGGTTCGACTCGAGCTGGTCGATCGCAGCGGGCTGGGCCGGTTTCGTGCCGGACTAACCGCTACCATCAGCATCGACACTCAGCAATCGAGGGACCTCGGCATGTTGGTCAATCGCGTGTTTGCCGGAACGCATGAACCCTGATGAAACGGAACATGGAACCGCGCAGGGTCCGGCTGACGCCGCCCTCGAGCCAAAACCCGAGGTAATCGCTCCACGCGCTTACCTGATTGTCTTCGTCGCGACACTGTCGACTGCGGCCTATGCCTTCATGTGGAACTCGATCACTGTGGCGCTGCCACATATGATGGGTGCGTTCGCCGCGACCACCGACCAGATTACCTGGGTCATGATCGCCTATATCGTGGGTAGCGCGGTATCGACGGCCTCGGTGGGATGGTTCACCGATCGCTTCGGCCGACGCAAGGTTTTCCTGTTCACCATTACTGGATTCGCGATCAGCCAGTTGGGCTGCGGTATGGCGGGCTCTCTCGAGGCAGAGGTGTTCTGGCGTATGGTTCAGGGAATAACCGGAGCACCGCTGGTACCGCTCGGACAGGTGCTGGCGGTCACCGCGTTACCCGGACGGCATACCCAGGCGACCTCGTTGTGGGCAATCGGTTTTATCGCCGCGAATGTGATTTCACCGACACTGGCAGGCTACGTGATCGACTGGTATGGCTGGCCATGGATCTTTTATGCCAGCATACCGGTGACCCTGACCTGTTTGCTGGCCGCTTTCTTCTTCGTGCCCGAGACCGACCACAATCCACGGCGCATGGACTGGTTCGGTTTTTTGTCGTTAATCATCGGACTGGGCCTGTTGCAATTGATGCTCGCGCGCGGTGAGCGCCTGGACTGGTTCGATTCACCGGAAATCGTGGTTGAGTTGTTGCTTGCCGGGATCCTGCTCTACCTGTTTGCCGTGCATACCCGCTTCGCTAGAAACCCGTTTATCGCGCGCGAACTGTTCGTCAACTGGAATTTCATACTCGGCCTGGTGTTCGTGTTCCTGGTCGGCTGTGTTTTGTACCTGCCGATGTTGTTGCTGCCCCTGCAGTTGGAACAACTGGCCGGATATCCGCCGGACGCAGTCGGCGAGTTAATGATGGCGCGCGGTGTCGGCACGGTCATCAGCCTGTCAATAATGAGTCGATTGCGCGATCGGGTCGATCTGCGCTGGTTGATGCTGATTGGCCTGGCGGTGACGGCGATGGCGATCTGGAGTATGTCGACCTGGTCGGCCGAGGTGTCGCCGCAGCACGTCATGGTCAGTAACTTCATCATGGGAGCCGCGACCGGCTCTATCTGGGCGCCGATGAACACCATGACCCTGGCCCATTTACCCAAACGTACCCAGGATCAGGGGTTCGCATTGTTTTATCTGATGTTCGATGTCGGTAACGCCATCGGTACCGCGGTATTGATCGCGATGCACACCCGGCATAGCCAGATTGGACATGCGCTACTGTCGGAAAATGTTTCACCGTTTCGCGATGCTATTCGTGGCAGTATCATGGAAGGCGGAGACTGGAGTCGGCGCACGCTGGAAAACCTGTTCAATCTCGACCACGAGATCAGTCGGCAGGCGCTCGCGATAGCCTACAATAACAGCTATTTTGTAGCCTCGATGGTGCTCGTCGCGATGATTCCGCTCGTTCTGCTGTACCGGAAACACAAAAACCCGGTCCCGCATTCGGGTTAAACAGGGTTGCTGGTTTAGTCCCGCTGGATGGTGACCAGGCCCTTTTCAGGGCTCACCGTTACCTGGTCACCGCTTTTGATAAGCTGCGTCACGTCGCCGTCGCTGAAACGATCGCAGATAGCCATCTCGGCGAGTGCCGCGCCCTGGGCCAGGATCGGGTTGACGCTATTGAACAGGATCGCCTTCGGCGCAATCCCGCGTGACTTCATTTCGTGCAGCATCCAGGCCGAGGCGACACCGCCCTTGGCGGTGTTGAAGACCATGATCTTATCGACGTAACTTTGCCCCGCGAGCTTGTGTTGCGGGCGTGAAAAAATGCCGGCGATGCGGTCGAGGTCATAACGCGCGGAAAAATTATCGTCGGTAACGAGCGCTTCGCCCGAGACTTCGGGGCCAACCCCGACGTGGCATTTGAGTTCAATCATGGCCATCAGACAATCTCCCCGGCGATCGCCGATGCGACACAGTTTTCCATGTTGGAGAGTGTCGGTTCATAGCCATAGCCACCGATGATATTGGTGAGCTTGACCGAGTTTGTCATCAGTCGTTTCCAGCCATTGGCCTCGCCCATTTCACGCGCATAGCTCTGGTAAAAACACATGCCCTCGAGTACCAGCGCGCCCGAAGCTTCGATGCGATCGACAAAACCCATGCGCCGGGCGTCGGCTGCGACCACGGGGCTGGTGACCGCGAGCAAACTCGTCTGCGGATGCAATTTCTGACCGTCGAGCAGCTCGGCCAGCGACTGCATTTCCATCAGTGACAATTGCGGCGCCGAGAATACGACCACGTCGACCTTTTCACCCTTGCCGCCGTAACGCGAGAAAAATTCCACGAAATCCGCTTCACCGATGACTTCGGTTTCGATTGCGCTCGGTTCGCAAACCGATTCCAGCGTGGGTGCCTCGGGGGTTACGCCGACCAGGTGGAACAACGGCACCGAACCAAAGCTCGCCATCGCCGCACCCAGGTGTTTCATTTCATCGGAACCGGGCTGTGACTCGATGCCCTCGATCGCCGGGACTTCCCAGTAGGAACCGGCGCTCGCGCCGACGATACCACCGAGGGCGCCCCAATCGGAAAGTTGCCGTGGCTGGCAGGTGACGTGAAAGCGCCGCGTCGCCCGACGATTCTGCTCGAGGTGCAACCCGTAACGCGGAACGCGCCCACTTAAGCCGGCGGCGAGCGACGATGGGCCGCCTTCAAAATTGGAATAAGCGCCGAGCACGCTATTGCAGTAGATCACGACCCCGGTATCGCCGAAGGCTAGGTGCTCGCCACGTACCGGCGGCATGATGGTCTGATAAATGATGCAGGTATTGGTCATCATGATGCCCATGGCTTCGAAGGCATCGATGGTCCGTTGTTCGAGCGCGGCCATGGCATCGGTTTGTCTGAGACGCTTGTAGTGGCAGAAGTCGATACCGCGCGGGTCGGTGATCATCGGGATGCGCACCTCGCGTTCGCTTAACGGATAAGCTGCCATCTGCTCGAGGAAGGCGACCCCGGCTTCGCCCAGCGACTCGGTATCGGCCATGATATGCGCCTGGGTGACCTCGATAAAATCAGGCGCGTCGAAAAATCGTCCGACGCGCATCATGTGCTCAATCGCCCAGCGGCGCGGCTCGCCGAGCTCACCGTTTAGCATCGCCTGTTCTTCCTGGTTTAGCTCCATTTGCATTAATCTTTTTCTGAATCGGTCGACGTCATCAGGGCGTCGGTGTAACGCTTCCCGGCTACGGTATTTTCGTTGATCAACAGGTTGAGTTCATCAACCAGGGTGGCGCTCAACTCGATAGCGCCAGCGCCGGCATTCTCGATCATCCAGTCCATGTGTTTGGTGCCCGGAATCGGAATGATGCTGTCGCCTTGTGCCAGCAGCCAGGCCAATGCCAGCTGCGCCATGCTGCAATCGTGTTGCCCTGCGATTTCAGCAAAGGGGATGAGCAGTTTTTCGTTTTGCCTGAAATTCTCGGGTTCAAACCGCGGGCGCGCAATGCTGGCGCGGATGTCGTCCTCGGTCACGGTTGTAACGTCCTGGCATTTACCGGTCAGAAATTGCCGAGCCAATGGCGAGAAGGGCACGAAGGCTATGCCAAGCTCGGTGCAGGCCGTCAGAATCCCGCGCTCGGGCGTGCGTGTCCACAGCGAATACTCCGACTGTACCGCGGTGATGGGGTGTACCGCGTGCGCGCGGAGCAGGCTTTCCGTGCAGATCTCAGACAGGCCGATGGCCCTGATTTTGCCCTGTTCGACCAGCTGTGCTAGCGCACCGACACTTTCCTCGACCGCTACCTTAGGATCAATCCGGTGCAGGTAGTAAAGATCGATAACGTCGGTGTTCAACCGCCGCAGGCTTTCTTCGCAAGTCTTGTGCAGAATCTCGGGGCGGCCGTCCATGACGGTCTTGCCATCCTCGGTACGCGAAAAACCGCATTTGCTCGCGAGGATATATTCGTCTCGCCTGTCGGCGAGGTATTTGCCGATCAGACTCTCGTTATGACCCAGACCATACAGCGAGGCGGTGTCAAGAAAACTGTAGCCCTGGTCGAGTGCGGCGTTGAATAGCTTGCCGGATTCGGCGTCGTCAAGGCGCGGTCCATAGCCCATCGAGACATTCATACAGCCGAAGCCGATGGCCGAGACGCTAAAGGGGCCTATTTGTCTTTGTTGCATGCTGAGTCCGATTGTCGATGTGGGGTTATCATAACCAAAGATTGCACCCGATTCGATTGCTATGGGGTCGATTGAGGCCGACGCCGACAGGTACACGGCAAGTGGTGCAGCACGTTCGACCCCCGCATGCCGCAGCGAAAAACGGTGTAACGACCTGACCTTACTGCTATTGGCGTGAGTGATGCGGTAACTGCCCTGGCGCGCCTGGCCTTTTACGATAGGCTTCCCCGGCCTCGATCGAAATGATGCCAAATGCGTGGTTGATTAAATGTTGCACGACGTATAATGCGAGGATCAGACCGGTGCCGAGGCGCAACTGGGATTCGAGATGTTTCATGACCCGGAATTAAATCAGAAAACCGGGGTCCGAGATATCACAACCGAAAAAACCGAGGAGGGAACAAACCGATGAAACAGATACTGATCGCTTTGGCCGTACTGGCTTTGGGCACGAATGTCGTGTTGGCGCAGGACGTCGAGCGCGAAATCACCCGTGTCAGCGGAGACATTTACCGCTTTCAAAATAAATTTCATGTGAACATGTTTGTCATTACCGGGGAAGGTGTGGTCGTCACCGACCCGATTAATCAAGAGGCGGCGAAGTGGCTCAAGGCCGAAATCGGCAAGATTACCGATGAACCGATTACGCACCTGATATATAGCCATAGCCATGGTGATCATGCTTCCGGTGGCACCGAGTACGGCGACGTGCCGAATGTCGTTGCGCATCGAAACGCACCGGAAGACATTGACCTGGTGGAGCCGACGATTCGCTTCGACGAGCAAATGAGCTTTATAGTGGGTAGCAAAACTTTTGAATTGACCTATCTCGGACCTGGCCACGGCAATGATCTGATTGCCATGGTGGTGCGCCCTGATCAGGTCGCTTTCGTGGTCGATGCAGTCAGTTCGAAACGCCTTTTTTACCGTGATTTCCCCGGCTCGAATGTCGACCACTGGATCGACCAGGTGAAGAAGGTCGACGCACTTGATTTCGATATCCTGATCGGCGGGCATGGTCCACTCGGGGTCAAGCGGGATGTTGGCCAGGGTCTGGCCTATTTGCAGGAAATGCGCGCGGCGGTCCTCAAGGGGCTTAAGGCCGGCAAGACGGTCGACGAGCTTAAGGCGACCGTCAAGATGGAGAAATACAAAAACTGGGGATCCTACGATCAATGGCGTGAATTAAATGTGCAGGGTATGGCCCGCCATCTGACCGAATCCGGCGCGGTGTACTAGAAAACAGGTGGTGTTCCGTAAGGCGCCTGCCTAAACAATTAAACCTTCATTCCGATACGTCGGGATGCCGCCAAGTATATCGTCAGTCCGATGTATCGGAATGACAGGCTTGCACGGGATTGCCTGGATCAATCCGTGTTTTGCCCCGGGGACTTATCGTTAAACGGGTATACTGCCCCCTTTTTATTATTCTTAATGGCGCAGGAGTAAATGAATGAATAGCAAAAGATGCCTAACCATTTATTTTATGGACGGCAGTGAAATGTCGTTGAATTTCCCGAAACAGGGAGGCAACCCACTTTTATTGGCAAAACGGGTTCAGGAAGCAATAGACGCCAACCAGATCGCAATCGAGATCGACGATCATTTATATGTGATACCGACAAATAATATTAAATACCTGCATGTAAGTCCCATGCCGGAGGAACTGCCCGAAACCGTAATTCGAGGCGGCTCACTAAGAAACTGACTAATTAAGATACTGTCCGCTTTTTCTTATTCGCCGATCAAGCCACGCTTGGCCAGGGTGTTAATCGTTAACCTGATCTGATCCTCGATAAACTGGCGGGGCTTTGACGCATCTATGGTTTCCGACTGCATCGACCAGACGAGTTCACCCGAGCGGGTATCGTAGAGGTTGGTTTCCAGTGTGACCACGCGGTATTGCTCGTAGTACCCGTCGTTTGATTGTTGCCAGGCTTTATCGTAGTAACTGAAATAGCTGAGATTTTCGTTCTGGTTGTCCGGCGCACGATAAACTTCCTTTTCATTGACGCCGGCCAGGCGAGTGACCAGTACGGCACCCATGTCTTGCCCCTCGATCGCTTTTTCGACTACCTTTCGTGACAGATACAAGGATGACTCGATCAGTTCGTAACTCGGGGTCGCATTCACTTTCAATGCCGCGAGCCCCTCGACAAACTTGTCTTCGAAAACGCGGCGTCGGGTTGAGCGCGAGGTCACGCCGATAATCAGAATATTATTCAACTTGCCCGAAAAACCCTCTTTACTCCACTCGCCGACTGGCCTGGTGTTGGCGCAAGCCGCAATCACGAGTGCCGTCAGGGCCAGGGTGATAGTTTTTAACAACTTGGTTTGATTCATCGATAATTACCTTGTCGATTTATTGATCGGATTGATTGTCATTCGGTGCTGGCTCGCCTTCGACTTCCTGGTCGAGCACGGCTGCCGCTCCTCTGACCGCCTCCTGTGGTGTCGTGGCCTCGACCAGCACCCGGCGCGGTGCAAACTGGATGCCTTTCTCTTCAAAGACCCTCTGGATGCGGGTAAAGGCCTCGCGGCGGATCAGATATTGCTGGCCGGGGATCGCTGTGAATTTACAACGGATGATCAGCGCCGAATCGTCCATGCGGTTGACGCCCTGGGATTTCACCGGTTGCAACATCAGCGGCCCGAAATTCGGATCTGCCATCATGTCGAGCCCGATCTGCTTGATAATCTTGCGTACCATCTCGATGTCGGTTTCGAACGGGATGCGCAACTCGAACTTCATGATCGCCCAGTCACGGCTCCAGTTGGTCAGGGTGCGGATCTCTCCATAGGGAATGGTATGCACCGGGCCATTGTGATGACGCAGTTGAAAGGAGCGGACCGAAATCTTTTCGACCGTGCCACGGATCTGGTCGATGACGACATACTCGCCGATGCGGAAGGCGTCATCGAGGAGATAGAAAAATCCCGAGACGATATCGCGCACCAGGGTTTGCGCGCCGAAGCCGATGGCGATGCCGATAACCCCGGCACCTGCTATCAGCGGCCCGATATCAACGCCGAGCGAGGATAGCGATATCATTATCGCCATCACGATCAGTGTAATTTTGATGAAAATACGAATCAGTGGCAGGACGGTTTCGACACGGGTGCCGCCGAGGCCGCCGGCGTCAGATTCTCCTTCTGCGTTCCCGGCGGAGCCTTTGCCATCGTCGAGTTTGCGCTCGATCGAGATGCGGATCACGCCCCACAGCGCCCAGGCCAGTAAAGCAGTGATACTGATGTCAAACAACGCTCCCGCGACGTGCTGGCCGACCAACTGCGCACTGATGGCCCTGAGATCGATCTCCCACAAGCGCATGAATATGGCCAGGATCGCAATCACCATCAACACCCTGGCGTAGCGTAAGGCAACAGCGATATAAGCAGGCGCGACGTCCTGCCTGAACCTATTGACGTCAGCACCGACCTCCGGCTCAGTGGCAGCGGTGGCTTCTGGCTCGGCATCAGTACCGGCCTTTGGTTCGAAGGCGGCAGTGACGGCTGGAATTGCAGCGTCAGTTTCTTCGGCACTGGCGGTCTCACCGGGCTCGACCTCCTCCGGTTTGTCCTCGAAGAAACGGGTGATCAGCCATTTCAGACCCATATCAAGATAAGGGATCAAGACAAACAGCAGCAGGCTACCCATACCCGGAACCAGCGACGACTCACCGGTCGCGGCACGCTTGCCGATCGACATGAACCAGATTAGCAGCACGTAGACGATAGACAGTATCCACCAAATTCGTGCCAGTCCCTGGAGGATGACGCCGTTGTCAGCACCGTCCCCGGCAACCAGTCTGGTACCGTAATGGCGCAGCCGTACGATTAACACAATCAGCAAGGCAATGAAAATCACGCCAAACAGAACACTAATCAGAAGTGCGGTTTCCGCATTGGCGCCAAAATCCTTGGTCACCGTGATCACCGGCAGCGGCAATATCAGGGATGAAGTCAACATCAGGGACCAACCCCAGATCTGTCGCGCCACGCTGTCGGTGATCGATACCAGGCGAGTCTCGGTACTGGTGGGTGCAGCGATTTGCCACACCGCCAACATCACCAGCCTGATCAAAAGCAGGCACCAGATCACCTGGTACCAGAGCGTCTGGGCAGCTTCGGTATGCGTGCCGGTAAATTCGACAAACAGTATCGCACCGACGGCAAAGGCGCCGAGTTCCAGCAGGCCCACTGCCGCGCCGTAACAGGCCAGATCGAAGCGTTTGCCCAAGGGCAGGACGTTCGTGGTCCTGGACTTTGCTTTTTCGAGCAAGCGTTTCGCCAGGTACTCGACGGCAAAACCGACCACTAACAGGCCAATCAACTGGAATAGCAGGTACACTGCACTGATTTCGCCATCGTCACTGATTCCCTGCCAGATCATCGACGGCAACGCGTACAACTGTTGCGTGGTATCGAACATGCGGCTGAGCGTGCTCCAGGCGGCGGTAATGCCCGTTTTCAATTGCTCGAAATACACGATGCTGGCATCCGCTTCCTGATCCGCGGCAAGGACTTTTTTGTCGAGTTGCCTGATGATCAACTCGCGCACCTGGTCATCGGACAGACGTGCAATCAGGTCGCGCACCTCTTCACGAGTCAGTTTATCGGGCACTTCGATGGGGGCTGGTTGCTCGGTGGTGCTGGTGGCCATCTGTGCCGATGCCGTAGTCGGGTTGATCAGGGCCAGGCACAAAAGCGCTTGCCCTAGACGGGCGCCGCTGGAAATCAGTTTGGTTATTCGCATGGTTTCTGGCTTTATGATTCGGATATGACTAACGCCGCCAGATTACCCGAAAACGGTGCTCGATGCATTGCCTACAACAGGTCGGTCAGCAGAATGCCGAAGCCGATGCGTTCGATATGTGCGTTATAGTCGATCAGGCTTTCTCCGTAACCGTTGAAAAACTGAACGTATCCACGAAATCGCCTTTGCAATGGAAATGTCATGTCGACCTGGATTGCACCACGGTTGTCATCCCGGTCGAGATTATTGCGCAACATCACCGAAACCTCGTAATCGTTTTTGCGATAAGCGGTAGTAAATTCGAAATTTCCGAGAAAATCCTCGATGTCGGGATTGTCGTCGCCCTCGGGATCGCTCGGATCATCTTTTTCATCTTCGGGGATGCGCCACCAGGTCTTGAAATGGAACACGAGTCGCCAACGCTCCCAGATAACGCTGCCGTAGAGACGATTCCAGCTGCGCGAAAACGGTTGGCTGCGTCCGTTTGATTGATGCGATAGACCCAGTGAAAACAGGGTTGCGTCGCCACCGAGGATTTTCCAGGGCACCGGCGTTATCCAGAAAATTTCGGGTTCGTAATTGGTTTCACGAAACGGGGCTGAAATCTCGCTGTTATAGGCTTGCCAAAAGGCGCGCACGGTGGCGCCTACGAAAAGTGCGTCTGACTCGGTAAAAATGCCTTCCGCCACAGCCGCCTTGATGCTGAGCTGAAACTGGATTTCGGCGTGGTCGAGTTTTTCGCCAAAATCGCTGCTGCCGATTGCGAACACGTCGTTATTCGGGTGCTTGGCGTAGGTCAGTGGCAGCAGGTAATTGCGTTTGTGGGCAAGCAACACTGAACGATTGTCCTGCACCGCGCGTTCACGTTTGATGCGTTGGTTGACCAGCGAGACTGTCTCTTCGGTATCGCTATCGGCTTCGTTTTCCTGCGCCAGCACCGATGGACCTGGCAGCAAAAGCAGCGTCAGGCACAGGCCGGTGAGATGTTTGAATAAATATCTAAAAAGGATGTCCATACATTAACCAGGCAGCGGTGTCGTCCTCGGAGTAGGCCAGATCGAACCGACCAATATCGTTGTTCCCTATGATACGCGATCTCAGACCAGTGTCCGATTTCATCGAGTCATGAATTTCCTTCGGTCAATTAAGGTGACAGTTACCTTAATTCGAATTTTTGATACGAATGGCGCTAAGTTAAGCCTGACTACCATGAAACAGTTACCCTGCCGACCATAGTAACTGGGGATCTAAGTGATTGATAAACTACGCTAAACCCCCTTATCTTAAATTCGGGTGACAGTTACCTTAATTCACTGGCCTTGGCCCCGATTTTCTTTTCCTTAGTCTTCGCCCGGTCAATGCTTCAACCTGGGACAGAAAGTTGTCTTCACCAATGGGTCGGCTAGTAAGAGGATGTTTGAGACAATTAAGGTAACTGTCACCTTAATAGCGAAATTATCGAATACACCCGGCTAGTTCCATATCGGTATTAATCCTTGTTCAGTACATCTTTCCAGGTACCTTCCTGTTACCAGGCATTCCCCATCTGAATATACCAGGCCACGTCTTCGGGGCCCTCGGCAACATCGATGCCGACCCAGGCGTCCTCTTCCTTCAGCGCGAGGAATCGCAGGCCGAAGCCGAAAGTATTAATTCTGTCCCGGGTTTCGCTTTCCTGCAGCCCGGCGTTGACCGAACCCGCGCCGGTAAATAGCGATACCGCCCAGCGATCGCCAATCCGGCGGCGCACCTCGACTTCAACAGCGCCCGCGGATTTGCCCTGGTAGCGTAGTGCTGGAATGCCGCGCAACTTGACATAGGGTTCGGCGTAAAAGGGAACCTTGCCCTCGACCCGGGTTGCGTCCAGGCGCAAACCGAGTACGTAGTCTTCGGTAAACCGGTAATAGGTTCTGCCCTTGAGACCCAGGTTGCGGTAGTTGAAATCGCCACCGATCGCTTCGTTATATTGCCATGTTGTCAGGTCGACTATGTAGCCGCTTTCCGGCATCAACGTGTTATCACGCGTATCGTAGACCAGGCTCGCCGCGAGCCCGACATCGACCAGGTCAAAATCGACTAGGCTGATACCCCCCGACTCGTCGAGGTCGCTATCGAAACTGACGCTGGCATCGAGAAAGGAGGTGGTTACACCGAGAAAAGCATTGGAATCACCCATGCGTCGCTTGAGGTTGGCATAAAGGAGATTGCCTTCGAGACGGAAATCGAAAGGCGTGTCGGTGATGTAATACTGCGTGTTGATGCGTGCATCGGCGGCTGCCCCCTGAACCCGGTAGGTGTCGTCCATGAAACTGTTGCTGTGCCCGATGCCGATAGTGGCAGTATCGTTGTTGGTGTAGGCACCGAAGATGCCGGTGGCGGTGGGCGGCGGTTCGGGCTTTTTATTGGTTTTGCCGAGTTCGCGCGCGGTTGTCGCTTTCGGGCGTGCCTGGTCTTCATCCTTGTGGAAATAAATCAGCACCGCACCCAGGCCCTCGCCAATGGCGGGCTCGGTAATAAATATCGGTAAGGGTAAAAACTTCCCCCACTTATCCTCGGTTTCCGTCTCTGCCCCCGTTGAGGCGTCTTGCTCTGCCGTATCAGGCTCGGTGGCATGTAGCGGCTGGCCTGCCCCGGACAAGATCGAGGCAAGCAATACTGAGATCGTAGGAAATACTGTGAATTGAATGTTCAATAAAACCTCAACTCCGGTCTGTGGCCAGTTGGAATCTGGCCCGCATCATAGCATGCCCTGGAGCAGGCGATTGTCCCATCACTGTATCACACAAAAGACGGCCACCTGACTGTGTATCACGTCCTTCCAGGTACGCGGCCTGTGCATTGAATTAAGGTGACAGTTACTCTAATTCAATGGCCTTGGCCCCGAATTTCTTTTCCTAAGTCTTCGCCCGGTCAATGCTTCAACCTGGGACAGAAAGTTGTCTTTACCAATGGGTCGGCTAGTACAAGGATGTTTGAGACAATTAAGGTAACTGTCACCTTAATACCTAGTCTTCGCCCGGTCAATGCTTCAACCTGGGACAGAAAGTTGTCTTTACCAATGGGTCGGCTAGTACGAGGATGTTTGAGACAATTAAGGTAACTGTCACCTTAATACCCACCTTAATACCACCTTTAAATCTGCGATTCGATCGGGAGCATTCGCATAAACCCAACGCCGAATCGCCTCCAGAAGCTGGTATAGGGATCAACGTAGAGCGTCTGTTGCTTGCCATCAACCAGGCCGTGCCAGGCGATTTTCTCGTTACCCTGGTCATCGCGTTGCAATTCAAGGCGAAAAGCAACCTGATCGATTTTCTGGTTAAATCTATCGGACGAACTCGCGGCAATCTCCGCCGACTCGAATACGACACCGATTTCGGTATTCTGAATCACCGATCGGGCGTCAAGGTTCAACGAACCGATGAAAAGCTGTTTGCGGTCGAGCACAAATGCCTTCGCATGCAGGCTTGCCCTGGAGTCGCCGATACCACCCTTTTTCATGGCTTCGCGCTCTTCCTCACTCAGATCCTTGTTAAGCTCGTAGAGCTCGACACCGATACGCAACATCGCTTTACGGTACTTCGAATAACCGGCGTGAACGGCCGATACGTCGGTTGAGGAAAGTGAGTTCGTCAGGATGCGCACGCGAACACCCCTGTCGCGCAGGGTCTTCAGAAAAGCGACCCCCTGCTTGCCCGGTACGAAATAAGGCGAAAAGATAATCAGCTCCGACTCGACGCGTTCCAGGTAGGGCCTGAGCTGTTCGCTCAGATGATACTCTTTGCTGTCGGTATCCTGGGTCAATTTTTCGGGGTCGTCGGCGACTACTGTTCCGATTCCCCAGGAATATTTTACATCGTGTTTCGCCAGCTTTTTTGACAGGTCCGAATTATGCAAATGCTGCATGTACTCCGATTCACTCTGCTGTGCTACAAATGCATCGAATTCTTGCTTGCGTTGTGCAGCCTGCGCCTCTGTCGGCTGCTCTTCCACCAGGGTTGAGATCGGATAACTCAGCGCATGATTCCAGTACAGATCGAACGACGAAGAGACTTCTCCTGCGACTGGCCCGACACTCAATACATCGAGATCGAGGAATGCCAGCTCCGGATCCGCATTGAAATACTCGTTACCGATATTACGCCCGCCGAGAATAGTCGCCTGGTTATCAACCGTAAACGACTTGTTGTGCGCCCTCCGGGTTTGCTTGCCGAAACCGGTTAGAAACTGGAAACCACGCCCGGCATTGCGGCCGAAGGGATTGAATATTCGAACCTCGATATTAGGGTGCATGTCAATAATGGCGGCACCGACGTCCCTGCCACCCTGATCGATATCATCCACCAGTAAACGAACCCGCACGCCGCGACCCGCAGCCTTGTATAGCTCGTTGATAAAAAGGCTACCGACGACATCGTTGTGAATCATGTAGTACTGGGTGTCGATGCTGCGCTCGGCGACACGAGCAAGCTCAGCGCGGGCGACAAATGCATCCAGCCCGTTACCGAGCATGTAAAAACCGGAGTTGCCGGCACCACCTTGAGCGCCGTCTTCAATAGCGCGACCCAGGCTCGTTGTTTCCCGGGTATCGTCATAGGCCTGTGATTCGGTACGACCTGTATTGTCAGGCAGGCTCGCGCAAGCACCGAGGCCGATGACGAAGATCAGTCCGATTATTCCGTAAGCGAGTTTCAGGGTTTTCATTGCTACTTGATTTTCCGAGTTTCAGATTACTTGACACTTACTGACCTGGCCTTCCTGCCGGGTTGTCAGGGCTGGTTGGTCGAATGGCCCCTGCCATGACCCTGGAAAGCGGTTGGTCCCAGGTTGGTATGTCGAGCAATGTTAACAAAACCATAATTTTCTCACCACGTGTTTCAATGCTGTATGCTGGGCGCAGTTTGAAAGACGATCCAGGATGGGGAGCATCAGACAAAAGCCATGACAACATCAATTGAGCGGAATCGTAGGCGAGTTTTTCCTTTCGTGATGCTTGGAAACCTGTCCTGGTCGGTTGAGCGAATGTTTCAGGCTATTTACCCCGGCGATGTGAAGTCGTTCGGTAAGAGGACAATTTCATAACTGATACCATAAAGATGAAGGTGGCAAATGTATGGACCGCGAAAGTTTCATGAATTATAAATGAATCTTAAACTCAAGAGATCTGCTGTGATTATCGCTTTGCTCGCCTGGTTGGGATTTTGTCCCGGTCTGTTGTCAGCCGCCACCGAAGCTGACATTTCCACGGAAGAAACCGAGGTAGTCGAAGCACAAACCAGTCCGGAGCGCAAAGCTGAAGCGAGCACAGATAAATGGGGTAAATTTTTACCGTTGCCGATCTTCGTCACCGAGCCCGCTATCGGCCAGGGTCTGGGCGCAGCCCTGATCTATTTCCATCGCGATGAAAAGAAGGACGGGCTCAGGGCCACTACCGCACGCGAGTTCAGCAATGCGGGCAAACGTTCCAAGCCGCCACCCACTGCTACCGGCATTTTTGGCGCTTATACCAATAGTGACACCAAGGCAATCGACAACTGTCTGCTTTCGATCCCGGGTTACGCCTTCGTCAAGGCTTATACCGACAGCATGAAACTCGGCCAGGCGGAAGCGAAAGCATGCAGCCGGTGATGGTGCAGTTTGATGAGAATTCACAGCCTGGATTCAGATCGAACGCCTCGACAACGGCCAGATGGTGACATACCTGCCCGGGGCGCCGGATCTGTGGTCGGGCAGCGTTGTTTATTTCCACGCGGATCGGGTCA
>JAAESG010000093.1 GCA_024229615.1 Gammaproteobacteria bacterium
TCTCAGTGGAATTAAAAAATCTTAGCTTCACCCATAGGTTAAGCGGGAATTTTTTAAACCGCTAGGGAATCAATAGCTTCCGTCATGCGCCGTCATGAACCTACGGATTCAGGTTACAGGCTCGAGGTTAAAAGGCGACCGGGATAAAGTCCATAGTAGTGATGGATTTCACACCGCCTGGAAGCGCGACAGTCGTGGTGTTCAGGCTCCGTTGATCCACGATCCGGGATGGTACGAATTTCAGGTCTGGCAAGGGCTTCGCATTTGTGGAAACTGAATTGGGCGCGGGGCCTGTTTCCACCACATTGGATTACTGACCTGCGCGACAATGTCATTGTGATCGCGGTACTCCCGCTGCTGAATAAATCCCCAGTTCTTGGCTTTGGGTGCATGCACAAACAGGCTCCAGCATTCAACCCCGGCGTCTATGTTGATGCGGTGAAAAACTTCACCTGAAATGAAATTGAATCGCCCTGGTTTCAACCAGCGGTCGTGCAATGCGTTATCAGCGCGCGCATCGAGCATACGCGTTTCCCGGTAAGCACCACAAAGCACCAGTGATAGCGCGTGTTTCCACGGGTGATTGTGCAGGCCTCGACCCGGGTCGCTGGCGACGAAGCGGTGCAAATACACCTGGTAACCGAATGGTAGTCGCAGCAAGTGATACCGTTCCAGGTAAGGTTGGTGATCAGGCCCTTCAATGATACGACAGCGACAATAGGCAGAGAGCTTGTAAAGCAGTCGGCTAAACCAGGACATATTATTCCCCTCGAATACGATCGTGCTATTATCCGGGGCCATATGGCTCATACGATGAGCCATATGGCAAAAAAAGGTGTTTTATGGATCGAACCGAGCGATTTCACCTGATCGACCAGATGCTGTGTAACCAGCGTATTGTCACCCGCAAGCAGTTTCTCGATGTGCTCGAGGTATCGCCTGCCACCTTCAAGCGCGACCTCGAGTACCTGCGTGATCGGCTTGCCGCGCCGATCGTCTGGGACCGTGAGCGGCGCGGTTATTGCTACGAGCCGTCCACGGATGGCAAGCAGTTTCAGTTGCCCGGGTTATGGTTTAATACCAGTGAAATTCAAGCCCTGCTGAGCATGGATGCGCTGCTCGAAAACCTGCAGCCAGGAGTATTGTCGAATCACATCGAACCGCTGCGCTCACGCATTCGTATGCTGCTCGACGATGGCGATCACAGCGTGGATGAAATTTCGCGTCGGATTCGCATCGTGCCGCTGGCGGCAAAGGCTTATCGTAGCGAGAATTTCCAGGCCCTGTGCCAGGCTCTGCTGGCTCGTAAATGTATCGACATGACTTACTACAGCAGGCCTACGGACAGCAGTAGCGAGCGACGCGTGTCGCCTCAACGGTTGATCTACTATCGCGACAACTGGTATCTCGACGCCTGGTGTCACCTGCGCAAGGGTTTGCGCAGTTTTTCCGTCGATGCCATTAAGGCGCTGAGTATTTGCAGCGAGGCCGCGGTTGAAATTGATAGTGAGGAGATAAACCGGGAACTCGAAAGTGGCTACGGCATTTTCTCCGGCGCCACGACACGGGAAGCAGTGTTGCGTTTCAGCCCCGAGATCGCGCGCTGGGTATCACGCGAAACCTGGCATCCCCGGCAACGCAGCGAGTATGACGAAATCGGCTATTACATTTTGTGGGTTCCATATAGCCAGGACACGGAACTGGTGATGGATATATTGAAGCACGGAGCTGAGGTCGAAGTGCTCGAGCCGCAGGAACTGCGTGAGCGGGTCAGCCAGCGCATCGACGCGATGCGGGCGTTATACAACGGAAACTGAAGTGCCTACCACAGGGATATTTCGATGTTGTCGAGTAATCGAGTTTGCCCGAGTGTCGCGGTCACGAGGATCACCAGATCACGATCTTCGGGGGTTGCAGACAGCAATGTTTCGGCATTACAGATACAAAAATAATCGGTTTTGAAACCGGCTTCATCGAGGTTTTCGAGCGCGCGCTGCCGCAGCATTGTGAAATCTCGCTCGCCCTTGTCAACCTGTTGTGCGGTTTGCTGCAGCAACTGGTAGATCAGCGCGGCTTTTTGCTTTTGTTCTGCATCGAGATACTGGTTACGCGAGCTGGTGGCAAGGCCGGAATCTTCACGCGTGGTTTCCTGCCCGATGATTTGCACGTCGAGGTTAAAGTCTTCCACCATCTTGCTGATCACACGGTACTGCTGATAATCCTTTTTACCGAACACCGAGATGTCCGGTTTGACGATGTTGAACAACTTTAATACAACGGTCGCAACCCCGGTGAAATGCCCAGGGCGGTGTGCCCCTTCATAGTGATCGGTTAAATCGGTAACCTGCACATGGCTGATTCGATCGAGCCCATCAGGGTAGAGTTCGGATGCGGTCGGCAGATAGACGAGATCGCAGCCAACAGCCTCGAGTTGCGCAATGTCTCGATCCAGTGTGCGCGGATAATGATCCCAGTCCTCGTTCGGTCCAAATTGCATCGGGTTGACGAAAATACTGCAAATACTTCGATCACACAGTGATTGCCCCTTTTCGATCAGCGATATGTGCCCGCCATGCAGGTTACCCATGGTCGGAATGAATGCGCTCGAATGGCCATGGTCCTTCCAATGTTGCATGTATTGGCGCAGTTCGGTGACACTGGTGGCCTGGTACATATTTTGTCCTTAAGAAAACGTGTGCGTCTTGTCGGGAAACTGACCACGTTTCACCTCGTGAACATAGCGACTGATCGCGCTTTGGATATTCGATTGTCCCTGCATGAAATTCTTCGAAAATTTAGGTTTCTTGCCGACCGTGACATTGAGGATGTCGTGCAGCACGAGGATTTGTCCATCGACGTCGGCCCCGGCACCGATCCCGATAACGGGAATTTCCAGCGTCGCGGTGATCTCGGCGGCGAGACTGGCGGGTACGCATTCCAGCAATAGTAAATCGGTGCCGGCCTGTTCCAGGTCACGCGCGGTCGAGATCATTTGCTCGGCCGCATTCCTGGCTTTGCCCTGCACGCGGTAACCGCCCATTTTGTGTACCATCTGCGGTTGCAGGCCGAGATGTGCGCAACTGGCGATGCCGAACTCGGCCAGTGTTTCGACGGTTTTTAACTGGGTTTCCCCGCCCTCCAGCTTGACCACCTGAGCCTGTGTCTGTTTCAGCAATTGGCTGGCGTTATCCAACGCCTGTTGCGGCGAATTGAGTGAACCGAAGGGCATGTCCAGCATCAGCATCGCGTTGTCCAGACCAGCGGCAACCGCGCAACCATGGTAACGAATGTCTTCCAGGCTGACCGGTATTGTCGTGTCGTGTCCCTGGATCACCATGCCGAGTGAGTCGCCTACCAATACTACTTCTATGCCGCAATCTTCGACCAGGCGCGCGAAACTGTAATCATAGGCGGTCAGGCAGGCAAACTTTTCACCCTGCTGTTTCAGCTTTTTCAGCTGTGGGATAGTGATCTTGTCTTCGAGTGGTTTCGGGATATACATGTGTTGTCATCCGATTTAGAGGGCGAATGATGACTGATTGAAATAGTGGCGTCCAGAATGGATGTTATTGATTTTTTCAAGGATTGCCTGGTAATCGTCGGCATTATTGATCAAATCCACCGACTGGGTATTGACAGTGAGCAGTGCGCTATCGTCGTAGTTATAGAAGAAGCGGGTGTAGGACTCGGACAAACGCAGCAGGTAATCGTCGCGGATCTGTTGTTCGTAGTCGATGCCTCGGTGCAGGATGCGTTCACGCAGGGTTTCTAGCGGCGCCTGCAGGTAGAGCACCAGGTCCGGCCGTGGCGCGTCCAGGGTCAGGTGGGTATAAATCTGTTCGTAGAGGGCGAGTTCATCGTTATTCAAGGTCATTTGCGCAAACAGGCGATCCTTGTCGACCATGAAATCGGCGATATAGGACTGTTGAAACATGTCCGCCTGGCGAAAGTCCTGAACCTGTTGCGCACGTTGCAGCAGGAAATGCAGTTGTGCCGACAGCGCATATTGACTTGGATTCTGATAGAAGTTTGCCAGAAATGGATTCTCTTCGGCTCTTTCCAGTAGTAATTCGCTGCCGAATTCACTCGCCAGCTTTTGGGCCAGGCTGGTTTTACCGACCCCGATAGGGCCCTCGACGACGATGTATCGAAAGTGATCAGTCATTGCCTCGATCCAGTCTTTGCATCGCGAGCGGTGGTGCGTTGTCGATCAGGTAACGCAGGCTGCCGTGTCCGGGAATGAAGCGATCGCCGTCGATTTCGAACATCGGTTCAAGCACGAATAATCGATTGCAGAATTCGGCATGCGGGACGGTCAGGTGACTGTCGTGGAAGCTGCGATTACCGAACAGGATAATGTCGAGATCCAGGGTTCGTGGTCCCCAGTGTTGTTCCTGGTCACGACAACGGTAGTAGGCGTTTTCGATGGCCTGTAACTCGAGTAGTAACGCGAGCGGTTGCAGATCGGTTTCGATCCTGGCCACGGCATTGATGAAATCGTCCTGCGGGATGTCACCGATGGCCGCGCTACGATACAGTGATGAGTATCCGAGCAACCGGCATTGAGTTATGTTTCCGAGCGCAACGATGGCTTCTTCGACGATAGTCATCGAATCGCCGATGTTGCTGCCGAGCGCGACGAAGACTTCTTCAGCTGGCATTACGTCTCGGCCGTCGCCGCGATCGTTGCGGTTTTTTGCGCTCCTGATCGGGGCTGACTGGGTTGTTATTCTGGAATTCGGTCCACCAGCGACTCAGTTTATGCGGGAACAGGCCAACCATCGCCTGTATGCACATGAAATCGTAAGCGGCGCGGAATACTGGGTAACTCATCATGCGCAGCGGTTGTTTTCCCTGGGTACGATGAAAGCGCGGTTGCGATGTCCAGATTTCCCGGGCCATCTGGCTAAAGCGTCGTGGAATCGAGATATGACGCACTTGACGCTTCATCACACTCTCACCGACCTGGACCAGTGCCGGAATCATTTTCTGCCTGTTCGACTGCACGCGTGTCGCCTGTTCCAGCACGACCGGCCATAGCAGTACTGCAAAGATAAAGGCCGGAGATACCGGCTGCCCGGTGTTGACCCGGTTATCGGTATTGACCAGCGCCTGGTCGATAAAATCGAGCATCGTCTCCGAGGGATCCTGCTGCATCCATTCATCAAGCGCCGGCACCAGATATTTTAACAAGTTGTATTCGCGTATTAGTTCGAGTACGCGTACAGCGCGACCCGAATGGAACAGTTTTATCACTTCGTCGAACATGCGTGCGGGTGGGATGGCAGCCAGCAAGTGCCCAAACTCGTAAATTGCGCTTGCCGCGGAATCCTCGATTACAAAATCGAGTTTGGCGGCAAACCGCAGCGCGCGTAACATGCGTACCGGATCTTCCTGATAGCGGGTCGCTGCGTCCCCGATCAGGCGTAACTGCCGCTTTTCAATATCCGCAAGGCCCCCGGTATAGTCGAGCACGGAGAAGTCGTGAATATCGTAGTAGAGCGCATTAACGGTAAAATCACGGCGTATCGCATCTTCTTCGATCTCACCGAAAGTATTATCACGCAAAATGCGACCATGGGTGTCGAGTTCGGTTTTCGGGGAGTCCTCGGAGTGAGCGCGGAAGGTCGCGACCTCGATAATATCACGCCCGAATCGAATGTGAACCAGGCGAAAACGGCGCCCGATGATGCGACTGTTTTTAAACAGGGCGCGCACTTCTTCGGGCGTCGCGTCAGTGGCGACGTCGAAGTCCTTGGGTTGTACTTTAAGCAGCAAGTCACGTACACCGCCACCAACCAGGCAGGCTCTATGGCCTGATTTGGATAGCCGATACAGCACTTTGAGCGCGGCATCGGAGATCGATTTCCTTGAAATGGAATGCTGGTTTCGGGTGATTACGATTAAATTGCCTGGGTTCGCCTCTGTATCGTTCACTCGGTTGTTTGATCCTGTAGAATGTCGGCATCATAGCATTTCGGATCGCGAAAGTAGCGTAAGTTTTCAATGAAACCTGCCAACATCAGGGTGAAGACCTGTCTTCAGCGTGCCGGACTGGAGGTCGAGATAAAAATTTTGCCGGCAGCGGTGCGCACCGCGCAACTGGCCGCGGAAGCGCTCGGCTGTCAAGTCGGTCAAATCGCCAATTCACTGGTTTTTACTAACCGGCGCGACAACTCGGCTGTATTAATCATGAGTCCGGGTGGGCATCGCGTGGATCTGCAGAAAGTAAAGCAGTCGACCGGGCTGGAGCTCGGCAAGGCAGATGCTGATTTCGTCAGGCAGCAAACCGGCTTTGCGATTGGTGGCGTGCCCCCGGTTGCGCATAGTAAACCCCTGCGAACCATTCTCGAGGCGTCGTTACATAGCCATGAGATGATCTGGTCAGCAGCCGGTACGCCGGAATCGGTGTTTAGTATGAGTCCGCTACAACTGCAACAGATTACCGGTGGTACCTGGTTGGATATTGTAGAGGCCTGAACTACTCGCTTTCGAGTTCTTCCCAACGTTGATAGAGCTGCTGTAGCTCAAGCTCGAATGCCTGTAGCTGCTGCTGCTCGGTTCGAATCATCTCGGCGTCTTGCTGGTAGTAATCCGGGTCACCAATTCTGACATGGAAGGCCTCGATTTTGGATTCCAGCTTTTCAATCTTGCCGGGCAGGGCACGTAACTCCTTTTGTTGTGGCCGTGGTTTGGCGGTCTCGCGTAGCGGTTTTTGTTTTATCGTGGCTTGCTTGTTGGTCGACTCAACGGTAGGACGTTGTCGCAACCAGTCCTGATAGCCGCCGACGTATTCATTGACCACGGTGGGTGTTTCGAACACCAGCGTACTGGTCACCGTGTTGTCGATGAATTCGCGATCGTGACTGACTAGTAGCAATGTACCGCTATACTCGATGATCAATTCTTCGAGCAACTCGAGGGTTTCTATATCGAGATCATTGGTGGGCTCGTCCATCACCAGAAAGTTGAAGGAGCGGGTAAACAGACGCGCCAGCAACAGCCGATTGCGCTCCCCGCCGGACAGCGCCCTGACCGGCATATGTATTGATTTTTCGTTGAACAGGAAGTCCTTCAGATATCCGACGACATGACGCGATCGACCGTTGATCGTGACCTGGTCGCCGGCGGCAGCGAGATTGTCACGCACCGTTTTTTGCGGATCCAGGGTTTCGCGGTGTTGATCGAAATAGGCGACCTCGAGCCGGGTTCCGGTCTTGATCCAGCCTGTCTGCGGTTTCAGCTGACCCAGCAACAACTGAATCAGGGTCGATTTTCCACAGCCATTGGGGCCGAGAATGCCGATTTTTTCACCACGCAGGATTTTACAGCTGAAGTGCTCGATGATGGGACTGTTTTCCCAGGCGAAACCCAGGTTCTCGGCTTCGATTACGATCTTGCCCGAGGATTCGGCCTGTTGTGCGGTTAGCCTGGCGGTGCCACTGCGTTCGCGCCGCTGGGCACGCTCTGCGCGCATTTTTTCCAGCGCGCGCACGCGGCCTTCGTTGCGGGTTCGGCGCGCCTTGATGCCTTGCCTGATCCAGGCTTCTTCCTGGGCGAGTTTCTTGTCGAACAACGCGCTATGCCTGGCCTCGGTTTCGAGCTGGGCGGCACGAGACTCCAGGTATCTGTGATAATCCCCGGGCCAGCTCGTCAGACAACCGCGATCGAGATCGATAATGCGGGTCGCCAGTCGTTGCAGAAAACCTCGATCGTGGGTAATGAACACGAGTGTGCCGTTAAATCCCAACAACAGATTTTCGAGCCACAGGATCGAATCGATATCGAGATGATTGGTGGGTTCGTCGAGTAACAGTAAATCGGGCTCGGCGACCAGGGCCTGACCCAACAAGACGCGGCGTTTCATGCCACCGGAGAGATCATCGAAGGCCTGGTCTGCGGGCAGCGAGAGACGCGAAATAGTACTCGAAATCCGGGTTTCCACGTTCCATGCGCTGTGTGCCTCGATTTGATCCTGAAAGCGCTGCATGCGGTCCAGTGCGCTGGTGTCGGACGCTGACTCGAGCGCCGCATGATGCCATTGGGTGATAACTCCGGCGAGCTCTCCGATCCCCTGAGCCACGCAGTCGTAGACGCTACCGACGAAATTCTGTGGTACCTCCTGCTTGAGTTCAGCAATGCGCAACTCGGAGCCGTGGATGATTTCGCCTTCATCGGCCTTGATACTAGCGGCGATGATTTTCAACAGCGTCGACTTGCCGCTACCGTTACGACCGACCAGGCACACGCGTTCCCCGGCTTCGAGGGTCAGGTCGACCTTATCGAGCAGTGGTTGATCGCCATAGCTATGGTGCAGATTTTTAGCCTGTAACAGTGACATCTGTATCGAGTGATTAAAACTGCGCTATTATGCGGTTTTTGTACGGATTTGAAAGTCGATTCGGAGGTTCTATGTGCGGACGGTTCTTTCTCGATGCCCAGGCGGGCGATATCGTCGAACATTACAATATAGCGCCACCCGACATGTTCACGGCGCGTTACAACATCGCACCGACTACTCCGGTACTGGCCTTTAGCGAGCAAAAATTTCACCTCTATCGCTGGGGGCTGATTCCGTCCTGGGCAAAAGACGTCACCCTGGGTAACCGCATGTTCAATGCACGTGCCGAAACCGTCGCTGAAAAACCATCATTTCGCAATGCCTACAAGCGGCGCCGCTGTCTGCTGCCGGCAAGCGGATTCTACGAGTGGCGCCTCGAAGGCGGACGCAAGCAACCCTATTGTTGCCATATCGACAAGCAACTGTTTTCGATGGCGGGGATCTGGGAGCACTGGCAGGATGCCGAGGGCAATGAAATTCAATCCTGTGCGCTGCTGACAACCGAGGCGAAGGGTGCAATGCAGGAATTGCACCAGCGCATGCCGGTTTACATCGCACCCACTGATTACGAAGCCTGGCTCGACTGCCGTTCGGATAAAACCGACGAGGCCGATCGACTGTTGCGTGATAGTGCGCCGGATTACCAGTATTACACGGTCAGTAGCGCCGTCGGCAATGCGCGTAACGAAGGCCCCGACCTGATTAGACCAATCGAATAGTACTCGTCATCCCCATGAACTCGCGCGCAAGTGACGATCTCGTCGTCACGATTACGTCATTCCGAAACGTCAACCCCGCGTATGCGGGGGTTCGCGCAAGCGGGAATCTTGTAGGCGTGAAACCTGTGCGAGGTCCAAAAACGTCAGATCATTGCTTATACGGGAATAGCCGCCGACCCAAATTTCAAGCGTCGTTTCCACCGTTGCTGATCAGCACTTCGAGACGCGCGTCATCGAATTTATGCTCCAGTTCTTTGGCAGCCTCATCGACGACAGCTTGCAAATCCCTGCCACAGTTGACCACCTCGCGGCGCCACTGTTCCAGGTAAGCGTCGGTGCCGGCCATTTTCGCGCGCATAGCGGCCTTGTCGATGGCTTCGGCGAAGCGTTCGCTGAGTACGATTTTAGCCGTCTCGCGGCGTTCCTTGGCGATCACCTGGGCAGGTATGTCGCGCCAGTACACGGTCGTAAGTTTAGCCATCTGATAAGTCTCGGATAGTGGAATAGCGTTGTTCGGCAGCGCGAGTATAAAGTTGCGCGTTGAGCAAATCCAGTATCGTGTTTAGTGATTGGCCGGGATCAAAAATTTAGCTTACCAATAGCCGATTCAGCGCGTAGAATCCGGCGCAGTTTTAATTTTCGATCCGGGGAAATTGTCATGTTGAAAGTTGGCTTTATCGGGCTTGGAAACGTCGGCGGAAAACTGGCCGGCAGTCTGTTGCGTAATGGAATTGATCTGACGGTCAGGGATCTGGACAAGAATATTGCACAGCCATTCCTGGATAGCGGAGCAAAGTGGGCAGATAGCCCGCGTGAGATGGCACAAAACGTTGATGTGCTGATTACCTGTCTGCCGAGTCCGGCTGCCAGCGCAATAGTGATGGAAGCCGACGAAGGTGCCCTTGCAGGCCTCGGAGCGGGCAAGATCTGGGCGGAAATGAGTACCACCGACAAGGACGAGGTGCTGCGACTCGGCGAAAAGGTCAGGGCGGTCGGTGCCGAGCCGGTCGATTGTCCGGTTTCGGGTGGATGCCATCGAGCTGCAACCGGTAATATCGCCATCTTTGCGGGCTGCGAACGTACGACTTTCGAGACCATGTTACCGTTGTTAACGATGATGGGGCGGCGCATCCTGCACACCGGTGAGCTCGGTTCCGCCTCGGTGTTGAAAGTAGTCACCAACTATCTCGCGACCGCAAACCTATTGAGCCTGTGCGAAGCTCTGGTGACCTCGAAGATCGCCGGCATGGATTTGAATACCACCTATGAAGCGATTCGAATTTCCTCCGGCAACTCTTTCGTTCATGAAACCGAGAGCCAGGTGATCCTGAACGGTAGCCGCGATATCAGTTTCACCATGGACCTGGTGTGCAAGGATATCGGCCTGTTCAGTGATGTCGCCAAACGCGCCGGACTGGATCTTGAACTCGCATCGCTGATGCAACAGATATTCGAACAGGGTCAGGAACGTTACGGACCGCGTGAGTTATCGCCGAATATCATCAAGCGGCTCGAGGAAGTGGCCGGCGTTGAAGTGCTTGCACCCGGTTTTCCACCGGAGATGCTCGATGATGAACCCGAAGAACCGGGTTACGAAGTCCAGGTGACCGGCCGCCAGGCCGGTCATCCCGATACGTCAACCCAGCGTTCGCTGGGGGGCCGCGCAGGCGGGGATCTCGAGAGCAACTCCCGCTAGCCGGCCGTCAGGCCGGCCATCCCCGTTTGTTATGCTGCAAGTTTGCACAATTCCTAATCAGAAAAAATAAACCGAAATGCATCGTCGGCTTGCACTATTCGTCCGATTGAAGGTTCGGGAAAATGGGCTGCCATAACCAATCGCTCTCTATCACAATTTTCGGACAGGAACGCTCGCCGGGTGATTGCAGCTTGAAGGGGATCGGCATCGGATACAGCATTCCATTCGGGGTGGACGCATTGAATTGGAGAATGTATAAGATCACCGCACATCACCGCCTCAGCCCCCTTCGAAGCGAGTCCCACTGCCACA
>JAAESG010000094.1 GCA_024229615.1 Gammaproteobacteria bacterium
AACGCTGATTGAAACCCGGGTCGATGAAGCCACCGGCTGGATTCTGCTCAACAATACCCGGCGCAAGAACGCGATTAACTACGAAATGTACGATGCTATGTTCGACGCACTCGACCGCTTCGAGAAGGACGAGCGCGTGCGCGCGGTGGTCGTCAGCGGCAACGGCGGCAATTTCTCGGCCGGCTTCGACGTCACCCAGGGCTCGCCGGAGCCCTACCGTGCTTTCGTCAAGAACGTGTCCGGCCGCCTGTCGAAACGCCTGTGGCATTTCCCCAAGCCAACCATTGCCGCGGTCGAGGGTTATTGCGTCGGTGGCGGTTTCGAGCTGGCGATGGGCGCCGATCTGGTTTACACCGCCGAGGACGCCGTCATGGGCGAGCCCGAAATCGACTTTTTCTACATTCCCGATTTCAACAGCATTCCCTGTATCTCGCTGCCGCGTAAGGCAAAGGAAATGATCATGCTGGGCCTAACCGTATCCGGG
Organism: Gammaproteobacteria bacterium; assembly: GCA_024229615.1. GTDB lineage: Bacteria > Pseudomonadota > Gammaproteobacteria. Next base: position 485 of record JAAESG010000094.1, read on the forward strand.
TGCGAGGCGGTCGAAATCGGATTCGCCAACCGTGCTTTCGCCGCCGACCGGTTGCTCGATGAAGTCAACAAGGTCAGCCGTCGAATCGCATCGCTGCCGGCAGCGACGATGACGATCGCAAAACAGGGATTGAACGCGGCGCTGGACCTTCAGGGCTTCGCCAACGCGATCAACCACGGCGAGGAAATGGCGGCCTATAACAGCGAAGCCAACAAAAGCAATCCCGACTGCCTCGCCTTTCACGCGGAAATCGAGAAAAACGGCTTGCGCGCCGCGCTGCAAAAGGTACGTGCCGGGGGTATTCTCAATTCCAGCGGCGACTAGCCTGCATAATGCATCAGTATCCCGGATGCTGACGCCGGACAGATACGCCTGAAAAATCCCTCTATCCGGCTTCAATCTATTCAACTCCCTGGATTTCCGGCTGAATCTGCCCTCTTCCACTGCCTTTCTGCCTTTCCGGCTTAATTGCGATTCAATTCAATCTGTAAAGGTGATCGAAGAGGTCCACAACGGAGGTTTTTTTCTGCTGTTTCCCCCGCATTGTCAATTACAGTTTACTTTGGTAGTTGCTTGAACATCGAGCTCACCGCGAAATCGAGACGCTGCCTGATTATCTCCTGGTCCGGGCTTTGCTGTACCTCGGCGGTGGCGACCCCTCCCCAGATAGCCAGTCCGGTAGTGTTATCTATCAGGATGACTGTGAGCGCTCCCATGGGCACGTTTTCAAGCGAACTCAGCTTACTCTCCGGGTCGACCTTGATTTCCAAGCTCGCCATGTCAATCCCCGCGGCGAAAGCGACGATCATGTCCGCGTTACCCACAGCTTCGGTCATGCCACGTTTGCGCAATTCACGGTCGATTAGGAATTTGATCTCGGCATCGGCGTCGAACTGTGGCGGTTCCCACTGACCCTCGGGGTCATAGACGATAGCGGCCGAGCCCAGCCAGCTGTAGCTGGAGTAGCCAGCAAAATTGACTTTGGGGTCGGCTTCGGCATCGACCATTATGTCCTTGGTGACGCTGCTGGCGCAGCCGGTCAATAACAACAGCACAGCCGATAAAATGAGAAGAGCTTTATTCATAATATAGATCCGCTAAATTAGGTTGGTAAATTGTGATTTATGCGTCATTACGGCAGAAAAAAATTCCTGTACGCCTGACCACTGCATTTTCTGCATACGTGCCAGAGCCTACCCCGCGAGCATCGCGAGTAATTGGCCTAAAGCGCCTACTTTTGGTGGGTATCCATGGCAATAAGGAGCGCCTGCGACGCGGCAATCTCCTGGTGACTGATCCCTGGCTAAAAAGATTGCTTCGCTGCGTTCGCAATGACCAGGAATATTGAATTCCGTTTACAGCGCGTGACTATAACGGCCGCTCTGCCATAGTGCAATGAGTTATCGTCAAATCTGGTGTTTGAGCCATCGAATCAAGCGGCGACCTGGTTGTCAGATTCGACTTCGATTCCATCTTTAAATTCGGCTCCTCTGATTACCTTCCCCAGGTAATTGAAGCCGCGTAGTTTCCTCCATTTCCTCTCGGCGCAAAGGCCGAGTTTGAACATCATGTGCAGCATGCCATCACGCGTCAGGCATCCCCTGGAACGACGGGTTCGATGACGGATGGTACCGAAGGTAGATTCGATCGGATTACTGCCGCGAATACTTTGCTGGTGTTGTGCAGGGAAATCATAAAATGCTAATAAAGTGCGACGATCCTTTTGCAAGCATTCGACGGCTTTCGGGTATTTAGCCTCGTAGGTTTGAACAAATAAGTCGAATGCGCTTTCGGCATCTTTGCGGGCTTCAGCCTGCCAGATATCGTGAAGCGTTTGCTTCACTTTAGGCTGTAACGACTTCGGTAATATATTCAGGATGTTTGCCGTCTTGTGCACCCGGCAGCGCTGATGACGCATATCAGGATAGATTTCATCGAGTGCCGACCAAAATCCCATGGCGCCAACCGCCAACTGAGGGGCATTCAAGCCGCAGGACTTGAGATCCAGTAACACTTCCCACCAACTCCGGGTTGATTCACGAACACCATCCAGGAACAGCATATGAAAGAGAACATTCAGCAATAGCTAGTCGGAACAGTCTGTTTGAGAAAAATCAATAGCTTACACAACGAGGGTATCATGCGTGCATATTCAGATTCAACGCACCCGGGGCGCCGGACCGACCAAATCGCTGGATCAGCGTCACCGCAGCGGTTTGCGCGGTCTTCCGGGTAAACCCTGCTTTTCTTATCAGGTGGCCGAGAGGGCCCTGTACACGACCCCCAGCACCCGACCCATCAGTTCCGGGCGGCTGGCAAACAGCTAAATGTCGGAAAAGTTTATATAAGATTGGCGTTGAGTTATATTCCGCCCGACATGCAGGAGAAATCAATGAAAGTTTGCGAAGAGCGCCCATTCGGGTTTGGGCTCTGTGTGATCGGCTTGTTGCTGTCGTTATCCTTCATGGCGGTTCCGGTGGTGGCAGCGGAAGACGGTGCGTTTTCGAATAAGTTCATATTTCGTCTGGCGTACTACAGCGTCAGTGATGCCGATACCGATATCTCCGTATTGAACGAAAATGGTATCGGCACCGGGGTTAACTTCTCGGGCGACCTCGGTGGCGAATCCACGGCGACGATCCCACGGATCGATATGTATTATCGTTTCAACGAAAAGCACCGGATCGATTTCGCCATGTACACAATCGAACGCCATGGGAACGAGCTGCTGCAAATCGATATCGATTGGGAGGATCAAAGCTACAGTATCGGCGAGAGGATCGTATCCGATATTAACTTTACGCTGTTGAAGCTCGGATACGGATACACCGTTTACCATTCGCCCAAGGTCGAAATCAATGTCACGGCCGGCCTCAACATCACCGGCTACGAATTCGACTACCGCCTGGCCGATGGCTCGAAAGCGGGTACCTCAAATGCTAGCGCGCCCTTGCCGATGTTTGGTCTGCGCGTGTCTTACGCGCTCACGCCAAAATGGTCGATACACTACCTGTCGGAAACCTTTTTCGTCGACATCGAAGACGAACTGCAAGGTGCTTTCCTGAATTATGAGCTGGATCTGCGTTATCGCGCCGGGAAAAATATTCTGCTTGGAGCCGGTACCGCCCGGCTCAGCTTCGATCTCAAGTCTGACGCCGATGATTGGCGAGGCCGAATCGCAGACAGCCACCGCGGAATTCTATTATATGTCGGTTATCAGATTTGATTCTAAGGTTTGCCCGTACTCTCGACCTACTCGTGACGAGGCGCGGGGAACCAGATTTTCGCTTCGATTACCGCTCGAGATGAGATGACACAGGGTATTTGGAAACTCGATAGGTAGTCGCCTGGTCATAGCGGTATTTCATTTAACTAGAATTCAAGATTCGGGACTAGAGCCTAATGGTACATACTCTTAAGTAAGTACCATTCAGACCTGCCCCCATGTTTTGCCAACATTTAGGGAAGCTCTGAACAATTCATCCTGAATTGTCAGAGCACGGAGCGTCTCTGCACCGCGGAAACTCTA
>JAAESG010000095.1 GCA_024229615.1 Gammaproteobacteria bacterium
CCTGGGTGATCGACCGCATCCAGTTCAAGGAGGCTTACACCGGATATCTCGATCGGCGACGCGATCACGTTTACGTGTATGACATCGAATCGAAAAAACTCACCCAGGTCACCTCGGGCGATTATGACGACTCCAGCCCCGCGTGGTCGCCCGATGGGAAAACCATCGCCTTCGTCAGCAACCGGACCGAAGAGCCCGATACCAACTACAACAACAGCATATGGCTCGTGAATGCGGAGAATACCGATCAAGGGAAGAACCTGATTCAGTTGACCACTTCCCCGGGTACCGAATATTCACCGACATGGCATCCCGATGGCAGAACCATTGCCTATGTTTCGGCTCCCGATGTATTGGGCAGCCATTACGCCACCCAACATCTTGCGGTGATCGATATTGACGGCGGCGAACCCAGGTTGTTGACCGAGGAACTCGACCGAAACGTCTCGGGTCTCGAGTATTCCGAAGATGGAAAACACATCTACTTCCAACTCGAAGACAGCGGAGAAAATCACATCGCGCGTATCCCCGCCGGGGGTGGCAGGATCACCCGACCCATCTCAGGCCAAATCAGCGCTGGTGCTTACTCACTCGCTGACAATGGAGCGTTGGTTGCGCGGATCAGTATGCCGAAACTTCCCGGTGAGTTGTTTATCGCCGATAAAGAGGGTCCGAGACAACTAACCCACGTCAACGAGGAATTGTTCTCTCAGATCAAACTCGGTGAAACCGAAGAAATACCCTTTAAGAGCCATGACGGCCTCGAAATTGAAGGATTTATCACCAAGCCCCCTTCCTTCAATCCTGCTTTTCCCTATCCTACGCTCTTGCTCATCCACGGTGGCCCCGTCAGTCAATATAGTTATGGCTTCTCTTTCGAAG
>JAAESG010000096.1 GCA_024229615.1 Gammaproteobacteria bacterium
ACACCGATGACGGAACAGGCCTGCATCATATGGTTTTTGAAGCTGTCGATAATTCTATCGATGAAGCGCTCGCCGGGTATTGTTCAGAGGTCAAGGTTGTTATTCATACCGATGGATCGATATCGGTCAAAGATGATGGACGCGGAATTCCGGTCGATATTCACAAGGAAGAGGGGCGTTCTGCTGCAGAAGTTATTCTAACTGTTCTGCATGCTGGCGGTAAGTTTGATGATAATTCATACAAAGTGTCCGGGGGCTTGCACGGCGTTGGTATATCGGTTGTGAATGCTCTGTCTGAGACGCTATCTTTGCGAGTAAAACGTCAGGGCAAACTGTACTCCCAGGAATATAAACTGGGTGAACCCCAGGGCGACCTGAAAGAAATCAAGGATACCGATCAAACCGGTACGGAATTGCGATTTCTGCCCAGTACAAAGATATTTAGTGATATCGAGTTTCATTACGAAATACTGGCTAAACGACTGCGAGAGCTATCATTTCTAAATTCAGGCGTCAGGATTCATTTGCTAGACGAGCGGAGCAACAAGGAAGATATATTTGAGTATGAAGGCGGAATCAGGGCTTTTGTTGAGCATTTGAACAAAAACAAGGTGCCGATTCATGAAAAAGTTATCAACATGAAGATGGAAATGGATGGAGTAGCCGTCGAATTATCGATGCAGTGGAATGATTCCTACCAGGAAAACATCTTCTGTTATACCAATAATATCCCACAGCGAGACGGTGGAACACATTTGTCAGGGTTTAGGTCTGCTTTGACGCGAACATTGAATCAGTACATCGAAAACAGTCAGATTAAAAAGGAGAAAATCAATACCGGTGGCGATGATACGCGAGAAGGTTTAACAGCGGTTTTGTCCGTAAAAATTCCGGATCCTAAGTTTTCTTCGCAAACCAAGGACAAACTGGTTTCATCTGAGATAAAAGGAATAGTCGAGTCGGTCGTAAGCGAGTATTTAAAAGATTACCTCGAAGAGCATCCCGCCGATGCGAGAGCAGTTACCAGCAAGATACTCGATGCGGCCAGAGCTCGCGAAGCCGCGCGTAAAGCACGCGAAATGACTCGCCGCAAAGGAGCCCTTGATATTGCGGGGCTACCGGGCAAGCTCGCCGATTGTCAGGAGAAGGATCCATCCCTGTCTGAAATATACCTGGTGGAAGGGGATTCGGCGGGAGGATCGGCAAAACAGGGACGTAATCGTAAAACGCAGGCCATTTTGCCACTCAAAGGCAAGATACTGAATGTCGAAAAGGCTCGGTTTGACAAAATGCTGCAATCAGCCGAAGTCGGTACCCTGATTACCGCATTAGGCTGTGGTATCGGACGAGAAGAGTTTGATATCAATAAATTGCGCTATCACCATATCATTATAATGACCGATGCAGATGTCGATGGATCTCATATTCGCACGCTGTTACTGACATTCTTTTACCGACAAATGCGCGAACTGGTTGAACGTGGACATGTTTATATCGCGCAACCACCGCTATATAAAGTAAAAAAAGGTAAGCAAGAACGTTATGTCAAAGATGATAAGGAGCTAAACGGCTATTTGCTGCAGCTCGCGATCGAGGGTGCCAGTTTGCATCTTTCTAACGATACTCCAGCGATTTCCGATCTGGCGCTGGAAAACCTGTCGCGTCAATATATAACCATAATGGCGATTTATGAGCGTTTAGCGCAGCATATTCCGGCTGAAACACTCGAAAAGCTGGTCGATATGCCAATAGTAACGGAATCGATTCTGCTCGACGAAAAGGCTATCGGCGAATGGGGAAAAGTTCTCGAAGATCGTCTCAATGTTAAGAGCGAGACGTCTATATCCTACACCGTGTCAGTCAGAGGCGACGAGGACAGCAACCAATTCGGTCTGCTTCTGGACAAGAGGCTACATGGAATCGTCTCCTCGAGTGAACTCACTAGTGACTTCTTCAATAGTGCCGACTACCAGACTATCGCTAAATTCGTAGAACAGGCCGGGGACATTTTTACCGAGGACTCGTTTGTCAACAGGGGCGAGCGCCGCCAGGACGTGAAGAAATTCAGCGACGTCTATAACTGGTTGATGCGTGAGGCACGCAAGGGTTTGAACATCCAGCGCTACAAGGGGTTGGGTGAAATGAATCCTGACCAGCTCTGGGAAACCACGATGGACCCCGAGAATCGGCGCCTGCTTCAAGTGCGGATTGAAGATGTGATTGCAGCAGACGAGGTTTTCACCACTTTAATGGGTGACCAGGTAGAACCTCGACGGGATTTTATCGAAACCAACGCACTCAATGTTAGCAACCTCGATGTGTAGCAAGCTCTTGATTTTATTAAATTAATATCTATATATAGGGAGTGGTTTAATAGTAATGGAGCATTAAAATGGATATTACCAGCATCATCTTCTGGGCGGCCTTGGTGGTATTGGCGCTTTACCTGATCGGTATCTACAATCATCTGGTGCGTATCAAGCACAACGTGTCCAAAGCCTGGTCTAATATCGATGTTTTGCTCAAACAGCGACATGACGAAATTCCAAAACTGGTCGAAACCTGTAAGCAGTACATGAAATTCGAGCAGGATACGCTGGAGAAGGTAATGCAAGCGCGTTCACGGGTTTCCCAGGCACGACAAGATCAGGATATATCCGGACTGGGATTGGCCGAAGGGGCATTGCGTATGGGTTTGGGTCAGCTATTCGCGTTGGCCGAGGATTATCCTGAACTACGCGCCAATGAAAACTTCCAGCACCTGCAAAACCGAATCAGCACACTGGAAAGCAATATTGCCGATCGCAGAGAGTTTTATAACGAGTCAGTGAATATCAACAATATCGGCATCGAAACCTTCCCGGACCTGATTGTAGCGAGGCTACTAGGTTTCGGTGCACGGGACCTGCTTGAATTTGATGCCGGTGAAATCGCCGATGTCAGTGTAAAACAGTTGTTCAACAGTTAATTCAACGCCTCAGGGCTTGATTGTGTTTTCCTGGCTCGAGTCCGAAATCCTGGAATTGCCCGAAACGGATTTCCTGGTGTTATCGGCAGTACTGGTTTTACTGCTTATTTACCTGTGTTTTTATGCTCACGGTACCTTTAAGCGCTTTCGTTTCATGGATGGGACCGCTACGTCAAAGATAGGGTCAGCGGCTCAGGGTCACGTCGAGCTGAAGGGATTGGCGGAATGGATGCCTAACGATGCCATATATTCACCGTTTAGTAATAGCCGCTGTGTCTGGTTTCACAGCACTATTGATCAACGAAGCCATAGCGGTAAACGTAGCACCTGGACTAATATATCTGATGATCGTAGTGGTCACCTGTTTCAGCTCGTCGACGATAGCGGATTTTGTGTCGTTGATCCTGATGAGGCGCGGATCGTTCCCGAATCGGAGAGGACCTGGTATGGAAATAGCACCGAATCACGTTCGAAGATTCCGGTGACCGCGCCCTGGTTACATCTAGGCGTGTCAAAATATCGGTTCCGTGAGCGTTTGATTTCACCCGCGAGTCAACTATATGCTCTCGGATGGTTTCGCACCATACGCAATAATTTATCAGAAGAATCAATTTCGAAGCAGGTTGAAGACCAAATTAAACAATGGAAACTTCAACCGGAACGGTATTTGCGAGAGTATGATCTGGATCAGAACGGTAAAATTCAGAAGGATGAATGGAAAGTGATTCGGTCGGTTGCTCGTAAACAGGTTCTTGCCAGAATAAACGGGGAAACCAGAGAGCACCACATCATGTCAAAACCCAAAGATAAACATCAACCCTATATCCTGTCCGCGGTTGCCGAAGAAGATCTGCTTACGAGCAAAAAGTGGAAGGCCTATTCGTCGGTTGTCGGTGCCTTTTTGATATTTAGTGCCCTGGTGGTGATGTTTTCGGCCCGGTCACCGTTTCCGGTTTGAAAGTGCACGCCAGATGAGTAGACTAGCGGGTTTTCCCCAAGCAGAAGGCCTCAATTTTGACCAATCCATTACTCGAGCCAGGCACTTTACCGGCCTTTAGCAAGATTGAGCCGGAATTGATTCAACCGGCAATCGAACAGCTCATCGATCAAAACCGTAAATCGGTATCCAGATTGACCGCCCAGCAACCTCCCGGTTGGGACAATCTGATTAAACCGCTTGCTTTGATGAATGATCGACTCGACAAGGTATGGTCACCTGTGCGGCACTTGAATTCGGTAAAAAGTAGCCCTGGCTTGCGGGACGCTTACAATAGCTGCCTGCCATTACTAAGTGAATACGGGACCGAACTGAGCCAGAACCGTGCGCTCTATCAGGCTTATCTGGAGATAGCCGGTTCGCCGTCATTTGTCGAATTTAGCCAGGCGCAACAAAAAGCGATAAGCGATTCGTTGTTGCATTTTCGTCTGGGCGGGGTAGAGCTCGAGGGTGACGATCGCAAGCGATACCAGCGGTTGCAAAAGGAGTTATCCGAATTGCAATCACGTTTCGAAAACAATTTACTCGATTCGACTCAGGCCTGGCAATTCCACACCGAGGATGATGCAGATTTACAGGGATTACCAGAATATGCAATCTCCCTGCTGAGACAATTAGCGGAACAAAAGGACTTACCCGGTTATAGGGTTACGCTGGATATGCCCTGCTATCTCGCGGTTATCACTTACGCGAAAAAGCGGGAATTGCGCAAAAACATTTATCAAGCCTACGTGACACGCGCATCCGACCAGGGAATTACCGATAAAAGCTGGGATAATGCGCAAATCATGGTCGATATTGTCGCTAAAAGACAAGAAAAGGCCAAAACTCTCGGATTCGATAGCTACGCGGAGTATTCACTCGAAACCAAAATGGCAACGAGCGTCGAACAGGTTACCGAGTTCCTCGGCGACCTTGCCAAACGCTCGCGACAGGCAGCAATCGAAGAGGATCAGGAGCGCCAGGTGTTTGCCGAATCGCTAGGATTTGAAGGTGAACTGCAAGCCTGGGACTATGCCTACTACAGCGAAAAACTGAAACAGCACCGTTACCAGATATCCGATCAGGACCTGAAACCCTATTTCTCTGACAAACCTGTGATTCAGGGATTGTTTGATATTGTAGCCAGGCTTTACAAGATACACATATCACGAATCGAAACCGGTATCGATACCTGGGATGAAATGGTCGGTTTCTACCAGATTGAAAATGAGCAGGGCGAAGCTATCGGTCAATTTTTTCTCGACCTGTACGCACGCGAAAACAAGCGCGGTGGTGCCTGGATGGACGAGTGTGTCAACCGTTACCGGATTGATGGCAAGACCCAGTTACCGGTGGCCTATCTGACCTGTAACCTGACGCCACCGATAGGTGATGAAGCCGCGCTATTCACGCACGATGAAGTGATTACGCTGTTTCATGAATTCGGCCATGGTCTGCATCACATGCTGACCCGTATCGATGTACCCGAAGTCGCCGGCATTAACGGGGTCGAATGGGACGCGGTGGAACTACCCAGCCAGTTTATGGAAAATTTTTGCTGGCAACGCGAAGCACTGGACCTGTTTGCACGCCATTACCAGACCGGTGCGGCCCTGCCTGATGAGTTGTACCAGCGGATGGTTGCCGCGAAGAACTTCCAGGGTGCCATGCAGATGCTGCGTCAGATCGAGTTTTCTCTGTTCGATATTCGACTTCACCAGCAACAGGAGGTCAGTTCAGCCGGCCAGATACAGACGATTCTGGACCAGGTCAGAGCAGAGGTATCAGTTTTGAAGACGCCACCGATTAACCGTTTTCAGAATAGTTTTTCACATATTTTTGCAGGTGGGTATGCTGCGGGTTATTATAGCTACAAGTGGGCGGAGGTCTTATCCGCCGACGCATTCGCAGCATTTGAAGAAGAAGGGATATTCAATCCAGAAACCGGGCAAAGATTTCTGCAATGTGTTCTTGAAAAGGGCGGCTCGAGACCTGCAATGGAGTCTTTTCGCTGCTTTCGAGGACGAGAACCGGAAATTGAAGCATTGTTGAATCACAGCGGAATAAGTAATTGATGATGAAAAAAGCTTTCCTGGGTATAACCCTGTTAATGAACTGCGTACTGGTATTTGCCCAGGACAGCAGTGATCAGGATAAAGACCGGCAATATGTTACCGATCAGTTGCGCCTGTCGTTGTATCAAAGAGCTGATTCGCGCAGCGAGGTGATCAAGCTGTTGCAGTCTGGCGACTTGCTCATCATCGACGAGATTTCAGGGCCCTATGCACTGGTTAAGGCGCCGGACGGTACCAAAGGTTGGGTGAAGCGTGGTTTCCTGGTAACTACACCTACCTTCAACATCTTGTATCAGGAAGAACAACAGAAAACCCAGGATCTGGCGGCCGAGATCGAAAAGCTCAGCGACAGTAAAACCGTCATCGATCAGTATGAAAAAGACATGGACGATCTAGTTGAAAAGATCGATTTGCTGGAAGCTGGCAGTCAAAATGCCGCAGAATCCATCGCCGACCTGCAGCTGGATCTGGAAGCCAAACAACGCGAGCTCGAGCGTAAAGACGAGGAAGGCGCGCCCGCCCTGCTGGTATTGATGGATACTGCCAAACGCTATTGGGAAATTATCGTACCGATCGTAATTGCGATCATTTTTTTGAGTTACCTGATCAGTAAGGCACTTGTTGAAGCCCGCATAAAAAGCAAGTTCCACGGCATCAAGATCTGGTAAATGGAATACAAGGATCTGCGTGACTTTATCGACCAGCTCGAGCGGGATGGCGATCTAAAGCGTATCAGTCGAGCGGTCGATCCCAATCTTGAAATCACCGAAATATCTGACAGAGTATTGCGCTCAGCGGGACCTGCGCTGCTGTTTGAAAATCCTGCCGGCAGTAAAATACCGTTGTTGGCGAATCTCTTCGGTACCGAGCAGCGCGTAGCACTCGCACTGGGAGAGGATCACGCAGCATCGCTACGCGAAGTGGGCAAATTGCTCGCATTTCTGAAGGAACCTGAACCCCCGAAGGGTTTTAAAGATGCGATGAAAACGCTGCCAATTTACCGTAAAATCCTTGATATGTCGCCAAAATTGGTGAAAAATGGAAAATGCCAGGAAATCCAGTTTCACGCCGATGAAGTCGATTTGTCGATCTTGCCGATCCAGACTTGCTGGCCCGGAGACGCCGCACCACTCATCACCTGGGGTTTAGTCACCACTCGGGGACCCTCAAAGTCACGCCAAAACCTGGGCATTTACCGACAACAGTTAATCGGCCGCAACCGGCTCATAATGCGCTGGTTATCGCACCGTGGTGGAGCGCTTGACTATCAGGAATGGTGTCAGCAAAAAGGTGACGAACCATTTCCGGTATCTGTGGTGCTGGGTTGTGATCCCGCGACCATTCTGGCCGCAGTTACGCCAATTCCAGATGCGTTGGCAGAATACGCATTTGCCGGCCTGTTGCGTGGTTCGAAAACTGAAGTAACGCGGTCATTGCTTTCCGATCTCGAAATCCCGGCGCGGGCGGAAATCGTACTGGAAGGTCATATCTATGCCAACGATAAAGCTGAAGAAGGCCCGTTTGGTGATCACACCGGATACTATAATGAGGTAGAGACATTTCCGGTATTTACGGTCGAAACGATGAGTATGCGTAAAAACCCGATATATCACAGTACCTATACCGGACGCCCGCCTGATGAACCCTCGGTGCTCGGTCTCGCTCTGAACGAGGTATTCATACCGATACTGCAAAAACAATTCCCTGAAATCATCGACTTCTACCTGCCCGCCGAAGGATGCTCATATCGGGTTGCGATCGTCAGCATGCGCAAACAATACCCGGGCCATGCTAAACGGGTGATGATGGGCGTATGGTCATTCCTGCGTCAGTTTATGTATACCAAGTTCGTTATCGTGGTGGATGATGATATTGATACGCGTAATTGGGAAGATGTCATTTGGGCGATATCCACGCGTACTGATCCGGCGCGTGATATAACTCTGGTCGAGAATACGCCGATTGATTACCTCGATTTTGCATCGCCGGTCTCTGGTTTGGGTTCAAAAATGGGCCTCGATGCGACCAACAAATTGCCAGCCGAAAGTAATCGGGAATGGGGTCAACCGATCAAGATGAGTAGCGAAGTCGTCGATAAAATAGATGCCATCTGGGCTGATCTCGGGCTGGACTGAAAATCGTTGTTTTGCACAGCCTGGAAAATTCGACGATAATCCAGATCAGTAACAGCAAACGATAACGGAGGGAACATGCGCTCAATCATGGTGTTAAATTCCAAAGGTGGCTCGGGTAAGAGTACGATCGCCACCAGTATCGCAAGTTACTATGCCGCCAAGGGCAATAAGGTGATGCTGGTTGATTTTGATCCCCAGGCATCCAGTCTGGAATGGCTGGCTGCTCGACCCAGTGGTCGTGGCTCAATCACCGGTATCGATGGATCCAGCGACCAGTTTCGCATTTCCCGAAGTGCCGACTATGTCGTTTACGATACACCTGCTGCCGTACACGGCAAGGAACTAACCGCGTATCTGAGGCGAGCTCAGAGTATTGTCATCCCGGTACTGCCTTCACCGATCGATATGAGAGCCGCGACTCCGTTTATCCAGAAGGTGCTGGATAATGGACGTGTTGCGCGCAAGGAGGCCAGGGTCGCGTTAATCGCCAATCGCTGCCGTGAAAATTACAACATTTATCACCAACTGGATACTTACCTGCGCAAGGTTCGTAAGGCGCCCTTCATCAGTGCTTTGAGAGAAACCCAGAACTACGTGCGTGCCGCGGAGCGTGGCCTCGGGATATTTGAACTGGCGCCCTATGCTGTACGTAAAGACCTCGACCAATGGGAACCGATTATACGCTGGCTTAACAGCAAGCGTAGTCTGCCGCTTGGCTAGTCCCGACGCGAGATCCGCTTTTCGCATCAAACTAAAATCCACCGGTGAAGATTTCGTTTGCCTGATGCAGAGCTTGATTCTGAACGCTAATATCCCTGATCTCATATAGTTGTCGAGGTGGCCAATGTGGCTCTTGTATGGGGAAGGCTTTAAACGGTGAAATCGAGTATCAGAATGGCTTACCAGAGGCGATCAACGAGGCTGAAGCCAGCCAGGGTTTCGTGCTGCTCTGCAGTGCCCATGCTCTTTCCGACCTGACGATCGAATTGTCAACGCTCGGGGCTGCGGACGATTAAGCTTATTCGAGGGCGAGTTCCACCGCTTTTAATGCGTGGATCACGGTCGTATCGTAAAGTTTTATCTCGCTATGTTGCGCCTGTAACAGCATGCCGATCTCGGTACAGCCTAAGATGACGCCATCGATGCGCTGTTCTCGCAAGCGGTCGATGATGGCCAGATAAACCTCCCTCGAATCGGCATCGATCACGCCCTGGCAAAGTTCCTGGTAGATAATGTCGTGCACCATTTGTCGGTCGTGCAGTTCAGGCACCACGACCTCGATGCCGTACTCGCCGATGCGCTTGCGGTAGAAATCGAGCTCCATCGTAAACGCTGATCCGAGCAAACCGATGCGTTCGACGCCATCCTCCCGCAAGACTTCGGCAGTGGTATCGGCGATATGTATTAACGGGATTTCCACCTCTGCGCTGACGCTCTCGGCGACCCTGTGCATGGTATTGGCTCCGATCAGGAAGAAATCGGCACCACCCGCCTCGAGTCGTCGCGCCGCGTCGATTATTAGCTGCGACGCAGCTGCCCAGTCACCGCTGTGTTGTAATGCCGCGATTGGTGCAAAATCCACGCTAACCATTAACAACTCTGCCGAGTGCAACCCGCCGAGGCGTTGTTGGACCGTCTCGTTGATGAGCCGATAATAGAGCATGCTGCCCTCCCAGCTCATACCGCCGATCAAGCCGATGGTTTTCAACAGCCTTGGTCCCGTGTAAAAAAATGCACTATAACAGGTAGTATGCGCAGATTTGAATTCGAGCTGGCGCTTTCGGCGTCAAAAACCCGCTCCCTTTATGAGGGTCAGGCTCGCTATATCTTGGTCGCATCCAAACAGGGAAAAAAACTGCAACTGCCGGCGGCTAATTTTAGAGACTATGTCAGTGCCGCAGGTATCTACGGGCATTTTACTGTGGAAATTGACGCTAACAACAAGCTAGTGGCATTACAAAAAATATAGTCGGCTGGCGAGCGTTGAGCCTGCTTTGCCTTCAGTTTGAATGGTTTGCGATTTTGCGCCCGGCTGGCGATTTCCGCGCCGATATGGCGCTCTCCACGAGCTGCACCTGTTTCTCGCGCTTACCAAAATGATCTCGCTCCACATCCGACTTGTTGTCGAAACAGGCGGGACAACTGACTCCCTGTTGATACTGGACGCTGGCCTTGTTGGTTTCGGTAATCGGTAAACGACAGGCGTGACACTGGTCATAGCTGCCCTTTTCGAGGGCGTGATTAATGCTGACACGATTATCGAAGACAAAACACTCGCCTTGCCTCAGGGATTCGTTTTGTGGACCTTCTTCGAGATATTTCAGGACACCACCCTGCAGGTGATAAACCTGGTTGAAACCCTGCTGTTTGAGGCAGGCAGTCGATTTTTCGCAGCGTTTGCCGCCAGTGCAGAACATAGCGACTTTTCGATGTTTCTGCGGATCGAGATTTCGCTTTACAAAGGCTGGAAACTCGCGAAACGAAGAGGTATTTGGATGGATGGCATGAGCAAAACTACCGATGGACGATTCGTAATCGTTACGCGTATCGATCAATGTCACCTCTGGATCATTGATCAGCGCATTCCAGTCAGCTGGTTTGAAATAAGTGCCGCCACTGGCCTGGTCGATATCTTTGACGCCCATGGTGACGATTTCACGCTTGACCGATAAAACGGCCTGTCATCGTGGTATGACAATTTACAGTCAAAATCTCGCAGGCGTTCGTCCTGGCGCAGGTAATCGAGCATTAAATTGATCGAGGATTCGCGACCGGCAATGATGCCATTGATGCCTTCGGCCGCGAGTAACAGGGCTCCACGAATCTCTTTATCAAGCATGACGCGCAACATCGGCTGGCGTAACTGTTCAAAACTAGTGAGCCGCACAAAACGGTACAACGCAGCGATCAGGCTAGAATTATGAAAGCGTCATTCTTGGCAGAATGAGTCAGTGTTAAGCGACGAAATCCTGATTCGACCGCCTCTATTCGACCTCGTCCGATTTACCGACGACATCGATGTGATGATCGATAAAGTCGATTTGATCGCCGGGTCTGATTTTCTTGCGTTTGCGTGTTTCAACCTCGCCATTGACGCTGACCAGACCATCGGCGATCGCCTGTTTGGCGTTACCGCCGCTTTCGGAAAGGCCCTCGAACTTCAAAATTTTGTAGAGTTCGACAAACTCGGATTCGAGTTCGGCGATAATATTATCGGAATCACTCATATTTACTCGTCATAATCGATATGGATATCTTGCGGATAAGGCTGGCCATTACCGGTCTCAATACAGGACTTTAAACTCATCATGAAGATCCCCATTTGGTACCGCAATGTGCTAGAAATTTATCGGGATTATGCCATTTATAGTGACCGAAATTAACCAACGTCTGCTTTTTATCGACTTGCAGTCCAAACTGAATTTAAGTTCCCATCCAGGCGCCGGGCATCTCACCCGAATGGCGACAGCGAGCCAGCCTGTTGGCAACCAATTCGATCACTTCGATGTCCGGCCCACCGCCACCGAAGCGGAACTGGATAATCGAACCGACGCCAGCAGCACCACGGGCGTCGGCCGCCTACCACGTTGAAAGCCCTGTGTCGGTGGTCAGGTGTTGGTAAATCTCAACTGCGCTGCCGTTGATTCCGACGCGATGATTGATTTCAGCCATCGCGCTAGTACTCCTTGAAGGAGTACTAGTTTAAACGTTTTAATGACATTGGGAAAAGACTTGGCCAGAATATCGAATCCCGTTATGTAAGGTGTTTTATGATTCAGTGGTACCCAGGCCATATGCACAAGGCGAGCAAGGAGTTTAAAAATATCCTGCCGCAGGTCGATCTGGTGATCGAGGTTCTCGATGCGAGATTGCCCGGGTCCAGCGAAAATCCAATGCTGGCCAAACTGCGTCGCGATAAACCCTGCATCAAGTTGCTCAACAAAGGTGACTTATCGGACCCCGAACGACTAGGCGAATGGATAAACAGCCTGGAGCGGAAAAACCTCGTGAAAACACTGGTTTGCAGTAATACGGATAATAGTGTTGCCGGATTAGCCGCATTATGTCGCGCGTTGGTGCCGACGCGAGACAATCGTTCGGCGATGATTTACGCGATGATCGCGGGTATCCCGAACGTTGGAAAATCAACTTTGATCAACCAGCTGGCAGGGCGCAGTATCGCCAAAACCGGAAACGAAGCCGCGTTGACCCGCATGCAGCAACGTATTCAAATTTCATCGGAATTGACCCTGATTGATACACCGGGAATGCTCTGGCCCAATATCATCAACGAAGCCAGCGGTTATCGTCTTGCAGCCACGGGTGCGATTCGGGATACCGCAATTGAAATGCAGGATGTGGCGAGCTTTATTGCCGAATTTTTCATGCAAATCTATCCAGAGCGATTGATTCAGCGTTATCATGTCGAACCTTTGCCCGGGTCGGAGATCGAACTGCTTGAAGTGATTGCGCGCAAACGCGGTTGTATCATTTCTGGTGGGCGGGTTGATCTGGAAAAAGTGTCGCGCCTGCTGATCAGCGAGTTTCGCAGTGGTGAGCTCGGGGCTGTCTGTATGGAAACGCCCACCGCTTTCGCCGCCGAATCGGAGCAGGCAGAAATAATCCAGGCAGAAAAAGCCGCGAAGAAGAAAGCGCGCAAAGCGATACGCGGTAAACATTAACAAAAAGGGGAAGAGCATGATTATCCGCCAGGCATTATCACAGGACGCTGCTGAGCTGGCCGAGTTCAATATAAATATGGCGAAGGAGACCGAAGGTATGGAATTAGTACCCGAAGTCATCGCTGCCGGTGTGAAGGCCATGATCGACAATCCACAGATGGGTTTTTACCTGGTGGTCGAGCTCGACAACGGCATACAGGCGTCATTGATGGTGACAACCGAATGGAGCGATTGGCGCAATGGCATGTTTTGGTGGATTCAGAGCGTATATGTACGCCCAGAATATCGACGGCAAGGTCTTTACCGGGAACTCTATATGCGCGTCAAGGAGCTTGCCGAACAGGAACCCGCCGTCTGTGGGTTTCGCCTCTATGTTGAACATTGGAATACCGTTGCGCAAAAAGCTTATGCATCATTGGGCATGACGGAAACCGCTTACAAGATGTTCGAAGAACTCAAGCCGGGCCTCGAGTATAAAAAAAGTGACACCGCAAAAGCGTATAATCGTAAGTCTTGATAAAGCTCTCTTCGCTACTTCGTCAACCCGGCGTGCGCCGGGGGCCGCTTACGCGGGAATAACTATTGGTCTGTCACGCTAAAACTCTGCTCAAAATAACAAAGCATTGCCAGATCACCTCTTGCATGCACAAGTCGCTGATAATATAGTCATCCCTCCTCAACGGGGTGCTCGATTGAGCTGAGAGGTGTCGGACCGACACCAACCCGATGAACCTGATCCAGTTAATACTGGCGTAGGGATGTGAGCGACCCCATGTGTCCCCCCATCTCTCCTTTTTAATCCGCTAAATGGAGAATAAAATGCATTCTGTTTCCAGATACCTCGGCAGTGGCTTGCTGCTACTGCTGTTTTTTGCGGGAACGGCAGTGGCGGAGACGCCGAAACTGGTCGTCTATAGCTACGATTCTTTTACCAGCGACTGGGGTCCTGGACCCAAGGTCAAAACCGCGTTTGAAGCACAATGTGGCTGTACGATCGAACTGGTCGGCCTCGAGGATGGGGTCTCCATGCTTAACCGCCTGAAGCTGGAGGGTGCAAATACTCGCGCCGACCTTTTGCTTGGCATCGATACTAATTTAACCGACGAAGCGCGCGCCACCGGGCTATTCGAAGATCACCAATTGACGCTTCGAAACTCCTCCCTGCCAAAACCGTGGCAAAACAGTCTGTTTTTGCCTTATGACTATGGTTATTTTGCGTTTATCTATAACCGCGAAAAACTTGCGCAACCGCCTGTCAGCCTGCATCAATTGGTGGAAGATTCAGAGGGACCAAGCATATTGGTACAGGATCCACGCACATCGACGCCGGGTTTGGGATTGTTGTTGTGGATCAAAAAGGTCTACGGTGATCAGGCTGACGAAGCCTGGGCCAGGCTGTCCAAGCGTATAGTGACAGTCAGCAAGGGCTGGAGTGAAGCCTATGGTCTGTTTCTCAAAGGTGAGGCCGACATGGTTTTGAGCTACACCACTTCCCCGGCCTACCACATGATAGCCGAACAGGATATGCGCTTCGCAGCGGCGCCTTTTAGTGAAGGTCACTACCAGCAGATTGAAGTGGCCGGTCTGGTGAAAAGCAGTAAACAAAAGCCTCTCGCTCGCCAGTTTCTCGAATTCATGATTGGTGAAGAATTCCAGAGCATTATTCCAGCCAATAACTGGATGTATCCTGCCGCCCTGGCACCGGACAAGTTGCCGTCGGAATTCGGGCAGTTGATCGACCCCTCTCCTGCATTGTTGTTTGATGACAAACTGATTGCGACCGAGCGTAAAAAATGGGTCGATGAATGGCTTGAGGTAATGTCGCGCTAGACGATGCTTAAATATAATCCGCGTGTTATTCCTGCCGGCCTGGTGCTGGTGTTGCTTGGTCTGATTGTAGTGGCACCGATGGTCGGTCTCACGAAACTCTCCGGGTTGCCCGGTTACCAAACAGGAGATCTGCAATTCTGGCATAGTGGTTATATTCGACGAGTTTTTGTTTTCAGCCTGTGGCAGGCGTTGTTGTCGACCCTGTGCAGTGTACTACCGGCGATCCTGGTTGCACGAGCTTTTGCCCTGCAGAACGATTTCCCGATGCGGGGATGGTTGTTGCGACTGTTCGCCTTGCCTCTGGTAGTACCTGCCGTGGTGGCAGTGATGGCCGTGGTCTCGGTTTACGGCAGTGATGGCTGGATCCCGCTGGGCAGATCGCTTTACGGGATGAACGGTATTTTACTGGCACATGTTTTTTTCAATCTGCCGCTCGCCGTCCGTTTGTTGCTGCCACAGTGGCAGGCTATTCCGCAGCACCACTGGCAGCTCGGAGAACAACTGGGCATGAATGCCTGGCAACGTTGGCGGTTCCTCGAATGGCCACCCTTGCGCGAGGCGCTACCCGGGGTCATGCTGCTGGTTTTTATGTTGTGCCTGACCAGTTTTGCGGTCGTACTAACGCTAGGTGGCGGCCCTAAAAGTACCACGCTAGAAGTTGCGATCTACCAGTCATTACGTTTTGATTTTGATCCCGCGCGTGCCGTCGTGCTTGCGCTGTTGCAATTGTTGCTGTGCGGCCTGGTTGCTGTCATAACGCTGAAACTACAGCGTTTGCCTGAGGTGGAAATTGCAGTCTCTTCGGCTAGCGGACCCGTTTCTGCACAATGGGCACCTTTCAATATACTGCTGATCATGGTGTCGACGATTTACGTCGGTATGCCGCTGTTATCGATGCTGATCGATGCCCTGAACGGGCCCTGGTTAAGCGTGATAACCAATATATATCTTTGGCACTCAGTCGCCAATACCTTGCTATTAGGCTTATCAGCGGCGACCCTTGCGGTCGCCGCCGGCTGGTTTCTTTCGCAGTATAGCGCGAGTCTCGCGAATGCGGGGCAAACCGACAAGGCCAGGTTAATCGATCTCGCCGGCTCCATCGTCTACGTCGTGCCACCCCTGGTAATCGGCACTGGTATTTTTGTACTGCTATCATCGCATGTCGATGTTTTCTCCTGGGTCTACCCGATCGTGATTACGATAAATGCACTGATGGGACTGCCGTTTGTGATCCGTATCATGGGTCCGGCACTGCGCCAGAATCATGCACGCTATGACAGGCTCTGCCAAAGTCTGGCTTTACGAGGCTGGGATCGATTTCGCCATCTTGAATGGCCGCTATTGCGCAGACCCCTGGGGTTGGCCACGGCGCTGGTAGCAGCGCTCACGATGGGAGACCTGGGTGTCATCGCCTTATTCGGAACACCGAATACCGCGACATTATCACTCTTAATCTATCAGCAGCTGGGTGCGTATCTGATTCCGCAGGCAACGGTTACCGCACTGATGTTGTTGTTGCTTTGCCTGGGCACTTTCAGGCTGCTGGAACGCGGCATCGGTGGTAAAACCGATGCTTGAAATCAATCAGCTCAGGTTTGACTACGGCTGTGATACAGCGTCGGCAATGCAGTTCGATCTGCAGATTCAAGCCGGAGAAGTGTTAAGTTTGATCGGACCTAGTGGATCAGGTAAATCCACATTATTGAGCCTCATTGCCGGATTTCTGACACCGCGTAGCGGGCAGATATTGCTCGACGGAGGTTCCCTTGAAAAACTATCCGTGGCGGAGCGCCCTGTGTCGATTGTTTTTCAGCAGCACAATCTTTTCCCTCATCTTGACCTCTATACCAACGTTGCCATTGGTGTCGATCCATCGTTACGCCTGACGCGGCAGCAGGCAGGAGCGGTAACAGCTGCGCTCGAACGGCTGGGTCTTGTCGGACTAGAGCGGCGCAAGCCGGGCGAACTATCGGGCGGTCAGCGCCAGCGAGTGACACTCGCACGCACCATGGTACGCGAACGCAAAATACTCTTGCTCGATGAAGCCTTCGCGGCGCTGGGACCTGCCTTACGTGAGGAATTGATCGAGTTGGTTAAGAACCTCGTAAAGGAAAAAAACATGGCAGCCCTGCTGGTCAGCCATCAGCCACGGGATGCGTTGATTGCCTCTGCGCGTACGGCTTTTATTTGCGAAGGCCGTGTTGCCGAGCTGACCGCTACCCGAGAACTACTCGAAGAGTCGCAGTTACCACAGGTCCGAAGCTATCTGGGCTCAGTGTGAATCCGATCGATTTCGAACAGCTGTTTAAACAAATAAATCGGCTCGAAGGTTTGACACCGGATGACTTCACCATCGAACGCTTGCCGGGATACACCAATCAGAATTTTCGCCTCCGCAATCAATACGACGACTGCGTACTGCGCATACCCAGACCCGAGACCGATCGCTTTATTGATCGTGATGCCGAGGCATTCAACCAGTCCCTCGCGCACGGCCTGGGGCTGGCCCCGCAGGTCTGCTGGCGCAATGCGCAGGGAATGACATTGACACCGACGCTTAAAGCCAGCCGTGGAATCCGTGCGACTGATTTCAACTCCGATGAACTGTTGCAAGCCATCCTGCAACCGATCCAGAGATTGCATCGTAGCGAACTGCAGTTTCGTGGAAGAGTGAACCTGGGGGAATTGATCACAGGACACTTCGAACTATTAAGTGACTGCCAGCAGTCCAGATTGTTGCCGCGGGTGCAGCAGGCCCGGCGCTTGCTGGCTTTGCTCGAGAACAGCGACACGGATTATGTCGCCTCGCATAACGACCTTGTACTGGAAAATCTTCTGTTCGAAGACCAGCGTTTGTGGTTAATCGATTGGGAGTATTCGGCGATGGCATCGCCCTACTGGGATTTGGCGACCCTCTGCAATGCCGCCAATTTCGACCTCAACCAGAGCCGCCGTCTGTTACGCGTCTATTGTGTTGGGGGCTCGCAGATGGAAGAATCGATTCTTTTCGATTATCGAGGCTTGTTGAATCTGCTCAGCGAGATCTGGATGGCGGCACTCGCGGATTGACCTGACCTAAAATGCTAACTCATTCAGCAAGTCTGTATGTGGCTTCAGTTTTAATCTGGGGCTCGACCTGGTATGCGATCAAATTTCAGCTCGGCGTGGTCGCACCCGAGGTGTCGCTGGTTTATCGTTTCGGCCTGGCGGCGACGATACTGCTGATATTTTGTATTCTGAGCAAAAGGCGGCTGAAGTTTTCGTTAACTCAGCACGGCTTTATTGCGTTGCAGGGACTGTTACTGTTTTCCAGCAATTACCTGGTATTTTACTGGGCCACCGGACTGCTAACATCAGGCATTGTCGCTCTGTTGTTCTCCACGGTAATCCTGATGAATATCGTCAATGGCGCAGTTTTCATGGGCAGTGAGATTCGACCCCGAGTCATATTGGGTTCGTGTTTCGGTATTGCCGGCATCGCCGCGATATTCTGGTCCGAAGTCAGTGTGGTTGGTAACAATGCCGATACCTGGCGCGGCCTGTGGATGTGTCTGCTCGCGACATTCTTTGCTTCACTCGGTAACATCGTTTCCGCGCGCAACCAGCGAAACGCTATCCCGGTGGTGCAAACCAATGCCTGGGGCATGGGCTACGGTGCGCTGATAATGGCATTGTATGCTCTGATTGGGGACGCTTCTTTCAACTACGATCCCAGTCCTGACTACACCATCTCGCTGGTGTTTCTCGCGGTCTTCGGTTCGATACTTGCGTTTGGATCATATCTCACCCTGATCGGGCGAATCGGTGCCGACAAGGCGGCTTATGCTGCGGTGTTGTTTCCGGTTATTGCTCTGGGCCTGTCAACCGTGTTCGAAGACTATCAATGGACTTTGCGTGCGGTGTTTGGTTTTGGCCTGGTACTGCTTGGCAATTACATTGTATTGAGCAAAAGCAGGCAACGGCCGCCAGGCTGAATTCACTCAACCCCGCGACAAAGGATCGCCGAGCAGGTTGGAGGCATTTGGTACCTGTTCCAGAGCCCAGCTAAGTTGATCGCGCTGTAACGAAGTCAGACTCGCCGGTGCAACGCGGTTTGATAATGGAATACCAGCTTCGAGATCGCGTAGTTGTTGATCGAGGATAATCTGAAAGATGATCCGGTGTGCTTCCCTCAAATTTTCCATCGTCGTCAGCATTTTACCGATCTTTTTAGCTAACGCCTTAAAACGAGCTGGAGTAGCACGCTTGCGGATACCGTGTTTGATCGATAACACACGTGCGGTCGAAAACAATGACATGATGCCACCCATCTTCAAATCCATGCGCCCATTGTCGAGCTTGAAGCGGCCGAATAGCCCCAGCGGCGGTGAATTCTTGCAGGCGTTAATCGACATCAGCTTGATAAACTGCTTCGAGTCCTGGCCCAATTTGAATGCGTGATCGAGAATCTTGTTAGCGAGATTGATGTCACCATGCACTCTAATTGCGTCGAAGAATATATCGCAATTCAGAATGTCGTCCGGTGTCTGGCGTTTTATCCAGGTTTTTAACAGTTTCTTCCAGCCCTTGATCGACATACGCCAATCCGGGTTACTGGCCATGATATTACCCTTGCAATAGGGTACGCCTGCGGCATCGAGCATATCGGATACTTTTTG
The DNA here is from genome assembly GCA_024229615.1 of Gammaproteobacteria bacterium. Lineage (GTDB taxonomy): Bacteria > Pseudomonadota > Gammaproteobacteria. The sequence continues at coordinate 19,328 of JAAESG010000096.1, forward strand.
ACCGAGTTCGGCGAACCATTGGTCCTCGACTCCACCCGGCTCACCCTCGGCGAACACGATGGCATTGTCCTGATCCATCGCCAGCAGGCTTTCGCCACGCCCGCCGGAGCCGAGCACGAGCATTGCGTAGGGGCAGGGTGGAGGTGTTGCCATTTCGCGCTCGGCGAGGATGCAGGATTGCCGTGTCAGCGCACACAATTCACGTGAAATCACCGCGGCTATGTCACGTGCATCGACCTCCTCAGCCACCAGGCTCTTCGCCACCAGCACGATTTTGCCCCACACCGCGGACATTTGCCCGACACTTTCAGCCGCGTCAATATCATCCCCGAGCAGGGTGGCGTCGTCGGCGCGCTGGCGTAGTAGGTCGCGAGCCGACAGGGCACCGATGATTTCGCCATGACTGTTGTGCACCCCGAGGTGTCGTATGTGCATGCGCTTCATACGCGCGATGGCGCGGTATACGAAGGCATCGGCTGACAGGCTCTGCAGCGGGAAAACCGCGACATCGCGAACCTGCATATCAAAAGCACTGTCGCCCTTGCGCCGGAACTGGCGTAGCAGATCCCGCTCGGTGATGATGCCGGTGGGACCCCCTGCTTCGTCCGCAGAAACGTAGAGTGAACTGACTTCATGGTCGATGAGTTTCGCCAGCGCGTCGCGTAGGCTGACATGCTGACCAATCATCAAGGGTGGGCTATTCATCAACTTACGCAGGCGGTGGCGGTAGGGAAAACTATCGATACGTTCCAGAACGGTACGCGTGCTCTTGGCTTCGTGCACATCGAGCCAGCCGATTTGAGCTTCACGCGTGGTCGCCTCGCTGAAGCGGTCGCAAGCCCGCTCGACTTCCGCCAGTGTGCGGATTCCGCGTTCGCGTAATCGTGGAATCAAATCTACGAATATCGCGGCCGTTGCTATCGAGTCGCCGAGGGCACTGTGTCGATGTTCAATCGGAATCTCGAGCCAGCCGGCGATCGTGTCGAGCGAAAAATCAGGCAGGTTTGGCGCCAGCAAATTTACCAGGAAACGCACGTCGAGACAGCGAGGCGTTACCCATTCAAGACCGGCAAGTTCTTTTTCGCGTTTCAACATCGCCAGATCAAAACCGGCCGCGTAACCAATCAGAACCGAATTCTGGCGCCATTTGTCAAATTTGTGGACGACTTCGGTGAAGCTCTGTGCGTCGGCAACATCGGCATCGCTGATACCGTGTATGGCCTGGTTTGCGGGCGGAATGGGCACGCCCGGGTTAATCAATTGCTGGAAACTCAACGATTCGTCGACTTCGCCGTGCACAATACGTACCGCACCGAGCTGGATCATGCGTGCCTGCGTTGTGTCCAGGCCGGTGGTTTCGCTATCGAATGCGATCGCGTCCAGGGACAATAGTGGAATCGACGCCGGATTGTGCTGTGCCGTCATCCTTTAACGACCCCCGGAGACATCGATAAAACTGCCCGAGGTGTAAGCTGAGGCCTCGGATAATAACCACAGAATTGCCTCGGCAACTTCGACTGGCAAACCACCGCGCAACATCGGCACGCTGGATTTAAGTCGATCGACACGGCCCGCTTCACCGCCGTCGGCGTGAATATCGGTATAGATCAAGCCAGGTTTGACCGCGTTGACCCGAATACCCTGATCGCCGACTTCCTTCGCGAGCCCGAGGGTCATCGCGTCGATGGCGCCTTTGGCGGCGGCATAGTCGACGTATTCATGAGGCGCACCAAGATCCGCCGCACGCGAAGAGAGATTGACGATGGATCCGCCGTGACCGCCGTTTCGGGTCGACATTAGTTTGATTGCTTCACGCGCACACAGAAAACTACCGATGACATTAATTTGCAAAATTCGTTGCCAGCGCTCGGGCGACATATCCACCAGGTCGCTTTGTGGTTCCAGGATCCCGGCATTGTTGACCAGTCCATCGATGCGTCCGAATTCGCGCTCGATGGCCTGGTACATCGCCATCACTTCTGATTCGACCCCAACATTAGCCTTGAAGGTGATGACGTGATGCCCGGCCGAGGCAAGTGATTCACGCAACTTCTCGATGGCCTGTTTGCTGTGCAGATAATTAAGACAGAGCGCGTAGCCGCGTTCGGCGGCCAGGCGGGCGGTTTCGGCGCCGATTCCTCGGCTCGCTCCGGTGATCAATAGTACTTTTAACATGCCGCTGGTGTTTCCTGGTACAAAAGTCGGCTACCCTGGTTTCGTAAGCGGGCCGACTTACTGGTAGATCAGTTCCAGGGTCTCGGGATCGTGATCTCGTCTGCGCATGGCATGTAATCCCAACACCCCTTTGGTGTCTTGCCGAATCTCGATAAAAATCTGACTGGCGGGGACGCATAGAGATTTTACCAGCGCCAGCGCTTCGGCCTGTTGATTGTAAACGATAATCGCATCGGGACTGGCATTCAGACTGGTCTGTAGCTGATGCCGGTCAAGATATGGTTCGCAATCATCCGCATTTGGATTCAACAACGCGACCAGCGGCTTTCCGTCCAGTTGTACCGCACGGGTAATTATTTTGTAACTGCAGCTGCGTTTGATGGTTAGCATAGGGTCTATTTAAGCTTGTCACGTAGTATCGCGTTAACCTGTGCCGGGTTGGCTTTGCCGCGGGATTGCTGCATTACCTGGCCGACAAAAAACCCGAGCACTTTTTCCTTACCGGCACGAAATTGCTCTACCTGCTCGGGGTTTGCGGTGATGACATCGTCGATCAGTGTTTCGATCGCGCCGCTGTCGGTAATCTGTTTCAGGCCACGCGCCTCGATGATCGCATCGACGCTGCCTTCGCCCTGCCACATGGCTTCGAATACCTGTTTGGCTATCTTGCCTGAAATGGTGTTGTCGTCAATACGTGTTATCAATTGCGACAACATTATCGGTGTAATCGGCGCGACCGAGATTTCGAGGCCAGCCTTGTTTAGAGCACCCGCCAGATCACCCAGAATCCAGTTTACCAGCGGGGTCGAGAGTTGCGGTGATTCGACGAGGGCTGCTTCGAAATAGAGAGCCGTGTCGCGGTTACTGCTCAACAGTTCTGCGTTGTAGTTCGACAAGCCGAAATCATCGATGTAGCGCTGTTTCTTTTGTTCAGGTAACTCCGGCAATTGAGCGCGAATGCTGGCGATGTCCTGGTCGCTAATCTGAACCGGTAACAGATCCGGATCGGGAAAGTAGCGATAGTCGTTGGCTTCTTCCTTGCTGCGCATCGAGCGGGTTTCGTCACGCTGGGAATCGTAAAGCCGGGTCTCCTGCACCACGCGCCCACCGTCTTCGATCAATTCGATCTGGCGCTCGACTTCGAAGTTGATCGCACGCTCGAGAAAACGGAAGGAATTGATATTTTTTAACTCGGCTCTGGTACCTAGCTGGTCGTCGCCGAAACGGCGCACCGAAACGTTGGCGTCGCAGCGAAACGAACCTTCCTGCATGTTGCCGTCACAGATTTCGAGATAACGCACCAGCGAATGGATTTTGCGTGCATAGGCAACCGCTTCGCGGGCCGAGCGCATATCGGGCTCGGAGACGATTTCAAGCAGGGGTGTACCGGCGCGATTCAGGTCGATGCCACTTTGTTCCGGAAATTGATCGTGAATCGATTTACCGGCATCTTCTTCGAGATGTGCACGTGTGATACCAATCTCCCTGTGTTCACCTTCGGTGAGACTGATTGATATATGTCCCTTGCCGACGATGGGCAACTCAAACTGCGATATCTGGTAACCCTTGGGCAGATCAGGGTAAAAATAATTCTTGCGCGCAAATACTGAACGGTGATCGATTTCGGCGTCTATGGCAACACCGAAGCGAATCGCCATATTGACCGCCTCGTGGTTGAGCACCGGCAACACACCCGGCAGGCCGAGGTCGACAGCACAGGCCTGGGTATTGGGTTCGGCGCCATAGGCGGTCGATGCACCGGAGAAAATCTTGCTGCGGGTTGCGAGCTGTGCGTGAATTTCAAGCCCGATGACGGTTTCCCAGCCGCTCATCTCGCTAACTCCGGAACTTGCAGGTGCCAATCGCTGACTTGCTGATAACTATGCGCGGCACCCAGCAAGGTGGATTCATCGAAATAGTTGCCGATCAATTGCATGCCGACCGGTAATCCGTCGACAAAACCGACCGGTAATGAGATGCCGGGCAGTCCGGCGAGATTGAGCGAAATCGTGTAGATATCCTGCAAGTACATGCTCACCGGATCGTCGGTCTTGGCGCCAATTTCGAATGCCACTTCGGGTGTGGTTGGGCCGAGGATCAGATCGACGCTGTCGAAAGCCGTTTGAAAGTCATCTTTGATCATGCGTCTCAGTTGCTGTGCCTTGAGGTAATAGGCGTCGTAGTAGCCTGCGGAAAGTGCGTAGGTGCCAATCAGGATGCGGCGCTTCACTTCCTCGCCAAAGCCTTCGCCGCGTGAACGTTTGTACAAATCTTCCAGATCGACCGGGTCTGCGCAACGATGTCCAAAGCGTACACCGTCAAAGCGTGACAGGTTGGATGAGCATTCAGCCATCGCAACCACGTAGTAGGTTGGTATCGACAGGCTGGTGTTCGGTAACGAAATCTCCTTTATATCGGCGCCGAGTTTGCGCAATTCATCAACCGCGGTTTCAATGACAGCGGCCAGCCTGCCGTCGAGTCCCTCGGAGAAATATTCCTTCGGCAGCCCTATTTTCAAGCCTTCGATTCCATCTCCAAGTGCGGCGCTGTAATCAGGGACAGCTTGTTCGGATGAGGTCGAATCCCGTGGATCGAATCCAGCCATGGTTTGTAATAACAAAGCACAATCCTCGGCACTGCGTGCAAAGGGTCCACCCTGATCGAGGCTCGAGGCAAAAGCGACCATGCCGTAACGTGATACCCGACCATAAGTCGGCTTGATGCCGGTCACTCCGCATAGGGCGGCGGGTTGGCGAATCGAGCCACCGGTATCGGTTCCGGTTGCGCCGGGAGCTAGTCCAGCCGCGATAGCGGCGGCCGAACCACCGGAGGAGCCCCCCGGAACATGCCCGATATTCCACGGATTGGCGACACTGCCATAAAAGGAATTCTCATTGGAAGAACCCATGGCAAATTCATCCATGTTGGTTTTTCCGAGCATCACTGCGCCGTCACGTTTGAAATTTTCAATAATCGTCGCATCATAGGGCGCGATGAAGTTGTCGAGGATTCGCGAGCCACAGGAAGTGCGTACACCATCGGTACAAAACAGGTCTTTGTGCGCGATTGGCACCCCGGTAAGTGCCTGGGTATTGCCATTGGCCAGATCTGCATCAGCCTGGCGTGCCTGCGCCAGGGCGAGTTCATCGGTAACGCTGATGAAACAGTTCAAGACCGGATTGTGCTGGGCGATACGTGCCAGGTAGTCCTGGGTAACTTCAACGCTGGAAAACCGGCCTTCAGCCAGCCCTCGGCGAATTTCAGTAACGCTCATGGACATTATTCGATCACCTTTGGAACCCGGTAAAGACCGGCTTCGACATCCGGTGCGATGACCTGAAACTTGTCACGCTGGTCGACTTCGGTAACTTCGTCGGTGCGCAGACGCTGGGTTGCGTCGAGCGGGTTGGCCAGTGGTACGACGGCACTGCTGTCGACTTGGTTCATTTGATCGACCAGTGACAAAATGCTAGATAAGTCATGCACGTAATGCTCGATAGCATCTTCGTCGATGTGGAGTCGCGCGAGGTGAGCTATACTTCGAACGTCATCGGATTTCAGGGTCATTTCGGAAATTTTCTTAAGCGTTTGGGAAAAGTCCGCAAAGTTATCATAAATTCACCGCTTGTATAAGCAAAAGACTGATTTTTAAGGTATTTCACCTTGTGAAAATCACTTGCCGTTGCTAGAGTACGCTCGTTCTGCAGTAAATTTGCGCAGCCCCGGGGGATTTCAGGCCGGCGCATATCAACAATTTTACGATGGGTTAAAAACACAGCATGTTTGCAGCTATTCGAGGCTTGTTATCCAACGATTTATCAATCGACCTGGGTACCGCCAATACGCTTATCTATTCTCGCGGTCAGGGAATAGTTCTCAATGAACCATCGGTAGTCGCCATTCGTCAGGATCGAGGGCCGGGGGGTCCGAAATCGATCGAGGCGGTTGGCACCGATGCCAAGAAAATGCTCGGTCGTACACCGGAAAACATAACCGCGAAACGACCAATGAAAGATGGTGTCATCGCCGACTTCACCTACACCGAGAAAATGCTGCAGCATTTTATTCGCAAGGTGCATGAAAATCAGTTCATGCGGCCGAGCCCGCGCGTACTGATCTGTGTGCCTTGTGGGGCAACCCAGGTTGAACGCCGTGCCATTCGCGAGTCGGCGCTTGGCGCCGGTGCGCGCAAGGTTTACCTGATCGAAGAACCGATGGCCGCGGCGATCGGAGCCGGCATGCCGGTGGATGAAGCACAGGGTTCGATGGTGCTCGATATTGGTGGTGGTACCTCGGAAGTCGCGGTCATGTCGCTTAACGGAATTGTTTACTCCGCCTCGGTACGTATCGGTGGCGATCGTTTCGATGACGCTATTATCAATTATGTCAGGCGCAATTACGGTATTCTGATCGGTGAGGCAACCGCGGAAAGAATCAAGGTGGAGATCGCCGCGGCTTATCCGGGCAAGGATTTGCTCGAAATGGAAGTCAAGGGACGCAACCTGTCCGAAGGTGTACCTCGCAGTTTTACACTCAACAGCAACGAGATTCTCGAAGCCTTGCAGGACCCGCTTTACGGTATTATTTCGGCGGTCAAAAATGCGCTCGAACAAACACCTCCGGAACTGGGTTCCGATATCGCTGAGCGGGGTATTGTGCTGACCGGTGGTGGTGCGCTATTACGCGATCTGGATCGTTTGATCATGGAGGAAACCGGCTTACCCGTGATCATCGCTGAGGATCCTCTAACCTGTGTTGCCCGCGGTGGTGGCCGGGTGCTCGAAATGATTGATGAACATGGGCTGGACTTCCTGGCGGTAGAGTAAAAGCCATCGGCCACCGCCTCAATGAAGACTTTACTCCAGGCTCGTGGCGCGTCATTCCAGGCAGCATTCCTGATTGTTTTTTGTATCGCGATGATGGTCGTCGATCATCGCTTTCACCATCTTGAGATTGTACGCTCCAATATTTCGCTGGCGCTTACCCCGTTAAGATATCTGGTCAGCCTGCCGGCAACCGGTGGCAACTGGATTGGCGACTGGTTTACATCACATACCGAGTTGCTCAATGAGAACGAGGCGCTCAAAGACGAAAGACGGATTCTTAGCGCTCGCCTGCAGAAACTCGAAATCCTGGCTGAAGAAAATGCCCGTTTGCGTAATCTGCTCGGCGCTTCACGTACGATCGCTGACGATGTCATCGTGGCCGAGTTGCTCTCGGTCGATCAAAACCCGTATCGACAACTTATAGAGATTGACAAAGGTAGTAGTGATGGTATCGAGATCGGGCACGCGGTCATTGATGATTTCGGCGTCATGGGACAGGTTATTCACGTTAACCCGCAATCTGCAACCATTATCCTGATTTCCGATCCGGAGCATGCGATACCGGTGCAGTTTATTCGCAGCGGTACACGTTCAGTCGCATTTGGTCGAGGCTCAACCCGCCAACTCGAATTGCGTTATCTGCCGGCGACCGCCGATATCATGGTCGACGATGAGCTGGTTACCTCGGGTCTGGGTGGGCGTTTTCCGCCCGACTATCCGGTCGCCCGGGTAACCGCTATCAGCGAAGATCGGGTCCGTGGATTTGTCTCGGTTCTCGCCGAACCCAAGGCGCGTCTCGATTCCAGCCGTGAAGTACTCGTTATCAAGCCCAGCGAATAGCAATGTCACAGTTTAAATATCTGGTTATATATTTGAGTTTGCTGGTGGCGCTGGTACTGATGATCCTGCCGCTGCCGGACTGGGTGCAGATATATCGACCGAACTGGATTGCGCTGACCCTGATTTACTGGAGCATGGCTTTGCCCAAGCACGTAGGGCTCTGGTTCGCATTTATAACCGGCATTATTCTCGATACCTCACTGGGAACTTTACTCGGTCAGCATACCCTGGCCCTGGTCATTATCATTTTTATTAATCAGAACTTTTACCAGCGTATCCGCGTACTATCTCTGGCCCAGCAGGCTATTTACATACTTGTACTACTACTGATCGATCAGGTTGTGGTTGCCTGGGTGGAAGGGATTCTGGGTCGACCGACGCCATTGCTGGCATTTTTTGGAGCACCGTTTATCGGCATGCTCATCTGGCCCTGGGTCTTTGTTGTGTTACGCGACATTCGGCGCAAGGCATTAGTGAGATAACAGCCGTTTGAATCAAACAACCGATTACGAATATATCGACAGCGATGAGAGTCTTGCGCGATTTTGTGCTCGCATCGGGGATGCATCTTATTGTGCGATCGATACCGAGTTTATACGTGAAAGCACCTATTATCCGGAATTGGCGTTAATACAGATTGGCAGCGGTGAACAACTTGCCTGTATCGATCCCCTGGCGATCACCGAGTTTGCACCGCTGGCGCGATTGCTGGTAAAAGACAGTTTGTTGAAGGTGTTTCATTCGCCCTCGCAGGATTTGGAAATTCTCTACCAGAAATTTGCTGAAGTGCCATTTCCGGTTTTTGATACTCAGCTCGCTGCCGCTGTTCTCGGTTACAGCCAGCAGGTTTCCTATGCCGACCTGGTACAACAAATTACCGGGGTTACACTGGAGAAAAAACATACTCGTGCAAACTGGATTCGTCGACCTCTAAGTCAGGACGAGCTCGACTACGCAATGGACGATGTGCGTTACCTGATGGCAGTATACGAGGAACTGAAACTCAAACTTGAGTCGGGCAATCGTTACAGCTGGATCGAAAAAGATTTGCACACGATGAGTGATCCACAAAACTATGAAGTCGATAAAGCGCAGTTGTGGAAGCGGCTCAAGGGTGTGCTCAAACTCAAAGGTGTAAAGCTGCAAATCGCCAGCGATTTATGTCGCTGGCGTGAAGACGTGGCACAACGTCAGAATCGACCACGACGCTGGATAGTCAAGGACGACGTCATCATCGGGATTGCGCTTCAACAGCCAGGGGATCGAGAGGCCCTGTCACGGATACGCGAGTTGAGCGCTAAAACCGTCGCGCGCCACGGCGATAAACTGTTACAAATTGTTAGCCAGGCGAGACAGGTAGATGCGAAAGATTGGCCCCGGCACGACCAGGTGAACAGCCTCGACAAGCAGCAATCGGCACTCGGTGATTGCCTGATGGCTTTATGTCGGGTGATTGCAGATAAGAATCAAATCGCGCTGGCTACGTTGACCACGCGTAAGGATATCGACAACCTGATTCTGAATCAGAAAAGTAGTCGCTTAGCCCAGGGCTGGCGTTTCACTATGGCGGGAGAACAGTTGCTCGAATTTATTCATGGCCAGTCAGCGATTAGCGTAGATAACGAAAAACTCAAACTCGACTCAAAATAAATTCCGCGGGGCCATATGACGCGTCTTTTTGCAGCTGAATCTTTATGCATGCCAGGCGGCAATTAACGCCTTCGCCACCCGTTCGATCTCTTCGTTGGTTGAAGACTTGCCGAGGGATAAGCGCACGGCGCCGCGCGCCCGCGCTGCTTTAATCCCCATTGCACCCAGAACTCCACTCACGGTTTCACTGTCTTCGTGACAGGCAGAGCCCACTGAGGCCGCTACGACTGCCGCCGCATGAGCCAGAATGTCACGCCCCTCCCTGTCTGGAAATGAGAGGTTAAGCGTGTTGGGAAGGCGTTCCTCGGGATGGCCATTCAACAGTATCCCGGGAATGGCCGCGGCAAGCCTCGCGTGCAACTGGTCGCGTAACCGGCATATCTGCTGGCGATGCTCCGGATCCTGTTCGATGATAAGTTGGGCTGCCTCACCTATGCCGACGATAGCGGGTACATTCTCCGTGCCCGGGCGTAACCCTCCCTCATGGCCGGCACCGACCAATACCGGTTTCAGATGTGTGCCATTGCGCACATAAAGTGCGCCCACACCTTTTGTCGCATAAAACTTATGTCCGGCCAGGGTCAGAAGATCGACATCGAGATCATCGACAGAAACCGGAATCTTGCCAACGGATTGAGCGGCGTCGGTATGCAACAGAATGCCTCGTGGACGAGTGATAGACGCAATCTCCCTGATAGGCTGAATTGTGCCGACCTCGTTGTTGGCATGCATGACGGAGACCAGAACCGTATCGTCGCGCAGTGTATTGGCGAGCCGAGCGGGATCGACCTGACCATATTCATC
>JAAESG010000097.1 GCA_024229615.1 Gammaproteobacteria bacterium
CTCCTCTCGGGTGGCATGATTCGCGCAAAATGCGAAGAGGCGTCAGAGACATACAACTAGATCCGTTGTGGTTGCTGGATGCGAACGACGCTCGTCCCAGGCAGTTTTCGGCAACGTGGGACAAATGAACCGGAGCGGCAAATTGTGCATCAAGCGGATAGGCATTGAGGGAACTTTGGTCGTTAAATACCCGTAGGGGATAAAGCATGCTTTAGGGTCCTTTCCAAGATCATATTATGAATATTAATGAATTCATCAGCTTATGGCTGATCAAGATGTAACATCCAAGCTTATTTGGATCTGGTGGATTCTGGCAGCTTTGTGTGTCGGGTCGATGTCGATATGCGACAGCAATTCACGGACTCTTTTGGCCTCTGAATAAACTATCTCGCCGCAGGTGAATGGCTTTCTTCCTAATGGAGGGTGTCGCAAAAGCCTTTAAACCCTCTCCCTCGACGGTATGAGCGCCGCGAAAGTACCCTCGCCCCTGGCGGGGGCTAAGCGCCGCGACGAAAAGGCAGCTTCCGGACGAAGGCTGTGTGAGGGTGATAGAAAATAGTGCGTGACATCGCCTCCTTACTTTTGCCTTCATGGGGAAGGCACTTTTGCGATACCCTCCAATGCCCGCAAGTGCCTCCTATGTATAACTGTACATAGCGACCCAAAGGAAACATTCGATCCAATTTCTCGAATGAGAACTAACCAGCAGACAACGGACAATCGAGTGCTAACAACGAAGCCATAGCCGAATCATTCCACAACCCAAGATAAAGACCAAGAGGCGGTTATAAGTCAGGAAGCGATTGCACCTGGAGCTATCGATTGTAAAAGCTTTACCCAGTCACGCTGTAGGCGTTAGGATCAGAACTCAGCCATCACAAAGACAAGCTTCAAAACGAAGAAAATGGGCGAGGTGAAGGGAAAAATCTTTCTTTCCGCGGTGAGCGGGCAATTCAAGGACTGTCGTGATGCCCTGCGCAGCGATTTAGCGGCCGTAGGGGCCGATGTGGTGGTGCAGGAAGACTTCACACAACACGGCGGCACGCTGCTGCAAAAACTTGAAGATTACATCGATTCCTGTGATCGCGTCATTGCCTTGCTCGGCAGCGCCTATGGCTGGGCGCCGGAACCCGCCGCGATCCCCGAAAATGCACCGTCTCGCTCCTACACCCAATGGGAATACCATTTCGCCAGGGGTGAGCGTCTCGATAACACACAAGCCGCGGCCAAACCTGTTTACGTCTATTTCGCTACACCGGCCTATCTGGAACAGCACCCTGTCGAACAGTCGGAGGCCGAGGCACAACGGCAACAGCGGTTTATCGATGACATCAAATCCAGCGGCAAAGACCGCAACCAATTTGATTCCATCGACCAATTGGCGCGCCTGGTGTTACGCGATGGTTTCAGGTTATCGAGTGCCAGCACGCTGTTGCGGCAAAACCTCCCTTATGACTCCCTGGGACCGCTGTTTAAAGGCCGCGAGGACTTCATCACGGAGATCCAGGCCAATTTGTCGGCTGGTGCTGAGCGGGCGACGGCCATTGTCGCCAAACAGGCCATACACGGTCTCGGGGGGGGTCGGTAAGACCCGCGTGGCGGTGGAATATGCCTGGCGCCGCCTGGCAGACTATTCCGCCTGCCTGTTTGTCACCGCGGACTCACCCGAGAACCTCGAGCGCAATCTGGCCGAACTCTGTGGCGCGCGGGTACTCAATCTGCCGGAGCGGGCGGAGCGGGAGCAAGAGCTGCAAGTTGCAGCTGCGCTACGCTGGCTGAACCAGCACCCCGGCTGGCTGTTGATCCTCGACAATGCAGACACACCCGAGGCTGCCACGGCGGTGGAGGACCTGCTGCCCTCCCTGGCCCAAATCTAGGGTAGCTGTCATAAGGGGCAACATCAGTGTTTTCTAATAAACCGGTTTTGTAATCATCAGCCAAATCACTATAATCCGGCGCTTTCACCATACCACCAATAATTACAAGCAGATGGGGATATTACGTGAAACGAAACTGGTCTGATGAAGAACTCACCGAACAATGGTTCCTCAGCGTCGAAGAACTAGCGCTATTGCCCAACCGTGTTGAGCACAATCGGTTTGGCTTTGCTATCCAGTTGAAATTTTTTGAAATTGAGGGTCGGTTTCCAAGGTCGCCGCGTGAAATACCTGCAGCGGCGTTACGGTGCCTGGCTAACCAACTCGGTCTTTCAATCAACATCTTTCAAAAATACGACTGGCGAGGCCGGGCGCGAAAAGATCATCGTGCCGCTATCCGCGAGTACCTCGGCTTTCGCCCATTCACGGCAACCGACGGTGCTAAGCTGGATGACTGGCTTTGGCAAGAAGTCGTCTCGTTCGATCAAAATGAGCACCGTTTAACCGAAGCCGTGCTTGACTGGTGTCGTGATCACCGTATCGAGCCGCCGTCGCCTAAGCGCATCGAGCGACAGATTCGTTCGCTACGCTATCGCCATGAAGCCGAATTCTTCGCTGCGATAGCGGACAAGCTGCCTGGCGAGACCCGCGCACGGCTCGACGCCTTGTTGCAACCCTCAGAAAGGGCGGAGACGGCGGCAGGCGGCGGCGATGAAGAATCCGCTGGGGTCGCCACCCCATTCAGCCAACTCAAGACCGATCCTGGTCCGGTCGGCCTGAACAGCGTACTGAAGGAATTGATTAAGCTCGAACAACTCACGGTACTGGACCTGCCGGCTGATCTTTTCGCCGGCGTGCCACCGAAATTTATTCACGGCTATTGCCTTCGGGCGGCGACCGAACCGCCACGCGAGATGCGCCTGCACCCGGCGCCGATCCGTTATACCCTGCTGGCGGCATTTTGTTGGCAACGGCGCCAGGAAGTCATTGACGGGCTGGTCGAACTATTGATTCGGATCGTTCACCGCATCGGTGTCCGTGCTGAAAAGAAGATCGTGAAAAAGCTGCTCAGCGATTTTCAGCGCATCCATGGCAAAACCACGCTCCTGTTTAAAATAGCTGAAGTGGCTTTGGACAATCCCGAAGGCACGATCAAAGACGTGCTCTATCCTATCGTCAGCGAAAAGACCCTGGAAGCGCTGGTCAAAGAGTACCGTTCCCAAGGCCCAGCCTACCGGCAACACGTCCACACCTTGATCCGCAGTTCCTACAGCCACCACTATCGCCGGATGCTGCCGTTGATTCTAGAGGCCTTGACGTTCCGCTCCAACAACAGCGCCCACCAACCGGTCATTGACGCATTGGCCTGGCTCCAAGCCCATCGCGATGATCGTTATCAGTTTGTCGCTTGCGATGAGGTGCCGATCGACGGCGTGATTCGCCCGCAGATGCAAGATATTCTGCTAGAAGAAGGTCCGGATGGCACACAGCGCATAAACCGCATTAACTACGAAATCGCTGTTCTGCAGGCCCTGCGCGAACGGCTGCGGTGCAAGGAGAGCTGGGTCGAAGGTGCCGATCGTTACCGTAATCCGGACGATGACTTACCCGCCGATTTCGATCACCAGCGTGCCGTCTACTACGATGCTCTCCAACTTCCGCAAGACCCCGACAAATTTATTGCCTCAGTCCAACAAGCGATGACGGAGGCTCTGACTGAATTCGACCAGGGGTTGCCGCATAATCCCAAGGTTAAACTGCGCTCCTACGGCAAAAACCGTATCGTACTTACACCGTCCGATCCACAACCCGAACCCGATCAGCTCAGCCGGCTGAAAGCCGAAGTTCTACGCCGTTGGCCAATGACCAGCCTGCTTGATGTGCTCAAAGAAGCAGACCTGCGGATCGGTTTTACCGATACGTTCCAAACGCTTGCCAGTCGGGAAATCCTCGATCGCGATACGCTGCGACCGCGACTGCTGCGTTGCCTCTACGGCCTTGGCACCAACACCGGTCTCAAGCGCATGATCACCACCGACGAAGGCATCAACTACACCGA
>JAAESG010000098.1 GCA_024229615.1 Gammaproteobacteria bacterium
CCGCTGGTCGCAGTCGAGACTTATCTGCAGGGCTGGCAATCGCCGACGCTGACAGGCTGGGGGATAGCTTTGCTGGTTACCTTGCTGCCTTCGCTGGTAGCACAAATCTTTTTTATCCAGGGGGTCAGCCTGATTGGCCCGGGTAGAGCCGGAGTATTTGTCAACCTGGTGCCTGTTTTCGCTTCGTTGATGGCAGTCCTGTTTCTGCATGAAGCTTTCGAAACGCACCATGCATTATCACTGGTGTTGGTTCTCGGGGGCATCTGGTTGTCGGAAATCGGGCGCCCCGGGCAAGCCCGATAAAATGTGGAATATGGTTAGTCGCTGGATATTTCGATAGCAACCATACCGAGAGATTCCATGACTTCGAACACCATGTCATCGGCATGCTGGCAGGCGCTGGCAATCATTTCAAACGAGGCATATCCCATATCCCAGTTATCAATATCAAGCAGAATATCCTGAGTTTCCGAGTCGTCCAGGGGCGGAACATATTGACTCAGGTTATTAGCCAGGTAAATCAGGTGGGTGGCAACTCGATTCTCACCATCGTGAACTATTTCATGATGGTTGCGCGCACAGTCGATCAGTAGTTGCGGAAATCCCCAGTGTTCCATCAGGGCTTCTCCGACAGCGGTATGGGTAATACCGATTTGAGATAACTCGGCGGTCAGTATATCGACCCGTTTCTGTATCATGTATTCTTCCGCTGCCAGCATACGCTCGGGAAACTTGTTGATCAGCAACATTTTACCGATATCGTGCAACAAGCCTGCGGTAAACATCGACTCGGACTCCTTGATCTCAGTGATCTGCTTTGCTAACTGGCGCGCGATGATTGCGGTCTTGATACTGTGCTGCCAGAATTCCTGCATCGAAAATGCGGGATTGTCCTGTCCGCTGAATACACCTCTTAATACCGATCCGATCAGAATATGCTTCAATCGCTCTCGCCCCAACAACGAAACCGCCTGGGAGATCGAAGCTACCTGGTTCGGCAAACCATAGTAGGCGCTATTAACCATCTTCAGCACACGCGTGGTAATTGCGGGATCGTTTTGCACCGTATCACCAATCCTCTGTACGCTGCTGCTATCATCTTCCAGTTGCTCGGAGACCCGCAGGTAAATTTCGGGCAGGCTAGGCAAATCAAGGCCCTTGCCGACAAGCTGTTCTACGGTAATCGGCTGTTCGATATCGAGTTCGGCGCTTTGCATAATGATATTGAGCATAGCAGAGATATTTTGAAATATAGCGCCGAATATCTGACACTTTCGGCTTCAGTGAACTTCCCGACAAACGGTAGTTAGCGGTGCGAAAAAGCGGCCTGAAATCGACCTTAAATCGTCTCGAAAGTTGATATCTTCTCGTATTTTGATCCGGTTTTTTACCTGCTCATTAAAATCCAGAAAGTGAGCAGATGCCAGATGAAGTTCAAACCCCTGTTTATCGGTACAGGGTTCGTACAACAGCACATATTTATCACGCTCCGGGTCCACGCAGACGCCGAAAACATGGCATTTCGGCCTCCCGTGTGAATGAATCCGGCATCTGCTGTTTGACGCGGGCTCTAAGGTTCTCACTGTCGGCAACCTGAGTAGTGAATTCCACGAAAACCACAAACATCTAACTCTCCGGCAAAGTTGCCATGGGACACTCTGCTTTAACTCATTCTCTCGATCCCGGCCAGCCATCGATGTTCTATCTGTATTGACTAAACAGGGATCAAGACACTGCCATCAAATCGACGATAATAATTCACGGGTAATCGCCAGGGTGCCCATGTCACCACCAAATTCGGCAGGGCGGATACGGTTCTCGGCAAAACCCTGATAGATCACATCATCGATTAATTTCGCAGAATCCAGTAACGCTGCTTCACCGGTTTTTTGGGCCAGGTACTCTAGCATCAAAGCACCACTGAGAATCGCCGCGAGTGGATTCGCCCTGTCCTGACCCATGATATCGGGCGCACTGCCATGTGCGGGCTGGAATAATCCGGTTTCATCGCCTATTTCTGCACAGGCCGCCATCCCCATGCCGCCGACCAGACCCCCGGCAAGATCGGAGAGAATATCTCCAAACATATTTTCGGTTACCAGCACATCAAAATCCCAGGGACGGCGTATCAGGTCCAGAGCCTGCGCATCGACATAGTTGTAATCGGTTTGAATATCGGGAAAATCAGCGGCGGTTTCATCGTAAATCTGACGAAAAAAGGCCATCGAAGTGAACACATTGGCCTTGTCGACGCAGGTCAGTATGCCCCTGCTACCATTCTGTTTGCGTTTTCGCGCCAGTTCGAATCCGAAGCGGTGCAGTTTTTCACTAGTGTGTCGCGTGATGCGCAACACATCACGAACTTCCCGGTTGTCGATCACCTCGCTTCTACCGTGCACCGATGCCGAATAGAACAGGCCCTCGGTCGATTCCCGTAAAATAACAAGATCGATATTGGCTGCACGAGGATCGGAAAGGCGCCGCGGCGTGTTCGGGTAAGCTCTAACCGGGCGAACTCCGGCATAAAGTTGGAACCTGTCTCGCAAGCGCAAATGGGGGGATATCTCGGTACCGTCCGCATGTCTGACCGCGGGCAAGCCGATCGCACCGAGAAATATGGCATCTGCCCTGCCCGCAGCTTCCTCTCCCCGCGGTTCGATATCATCTCCTGTCTCGCTGAAATAGCCCGCACCGGCGCGGATCTCGTTGTAACTCAAACGCGGTCCTGCGGTCTTTTTCAACGCCGCTTCGAGCACTGCAAAGCTTGCCTCTGTCACATCAACACCAATGCCGTCACCCTTGATCAGGGCAATTTGAATTGTTGGCTGGGACATTTGAACCCCGCTTGTTAAAACTCGCTGATTATAACCTGGATCCGTAGATTCATGACGGCGCATGACGCAAGCTATTGATTCCCCGGCGGTTTAAAAAATTCCCGCTTTACCTATGGGTGAAGCTAAGATTTTTTAATCCAACTGAGAAACCAATATCTTACGCCCTGCATCCGCCCTGAACCTACGGATTCAGGTATAAACCAAAACAAAAGCATCTGCGCGATGCAAAACGTTAATCAGTTAGCCCGTAGCAACCCAGATTTCAGCCTCACATCGATACTCACAAACTGTTAATGATAAAGAAATCCGTCACGGCATTTGAAAGAGATGATGAGGTTCCTGTGATCTCGAAATTAATCCGGCACGTGGTAAATGAAAGCTTCAATTCTGCATCCAGTAACCAACTCTTGATATAAAACAAAACCCTTACCTCGTTTATGCGGAGAATACCCTGTAGGCCAGTGTTATCCACAAAGATACTATGGTTTAATTTGCACCCAAATGAGTGCGCCTCGTCTAGTCAATAATGTAAAACAAACCGTTTCCACCGGGAGATAAAATGGATAGTAACGTCAGTAGCCGTACCACCCTCGACAAAGCATTGCGCATTAACCTCGATAAAAACAAATATGGCACCATCGCCGAAATCGGTGCGGGCCAGGAGGTTGCCAGACAGTTTTTCAAAACCGGTGCTGCCGCGGGGACGATTGCAAAGACTATGTCCGCCTACGATATGAAATTTTCTGATGCCATCTACGGTGTGCAGGAGGACGGGCGCTATGTGAGTCAATCCCGCGTCAAGGCGATGCTCGAAAAGGAGTTCGAATTGGTAGTTGATCGCGTCGGTAAGTCACGTTCCAAGACATCGCGTTATTTTTCCTACGGAGCGACGGTTGAGGCTAAAAGCTTCAAGAAAAATAACGAATGTCATGCCTGGTGTGGCATTCGCATCCAAATGTATCCGGGCGCTGTACCATCGGAAATCATTGTGCATATACGAATGCGTGATACCCAGGCGGAAAGACAACAAACCGCGCTGGGAGTATTCGGTGTTAACCTGATCTACGCAGCCTATTATTATTTTGAGGATGCCAAGACGATCATCGATTCGCTCACCGACAACCTCGAACAGGGGCGAATCGAAATCGACTCGATTGAGTTTTCCGGTCCTTATTTTGAAGAAGTCGACAATCGCTACATCAATCTGCACCTGATCCGTAGCTGGAAAACCCGCGCCATCATGTTCAAGCCGGACGGATCAGTCATCGTGCCCGCTGAAATGCTCTACAAAAAAAATGTCCTGACGATTCGCGGATCTTTCAAACCGGTGACCCGTTTGAACGTAGATATGATTGAACAGGGTTTGAAGTTTTTTACCAAAATGGAGGGGGTCAACCGGGAAAACAGCATCGCACTGGCGGAAATCTCGCTCAACGACATGCGTGGGAATGACTTGCATGTATCTGAAGAAGATTTAATCGAACGTGTCAGCCTGCTCAACTCTCTCGGATATAGCGTCATGATCTCCGACCACACGCGCTATTTTTCACTGCGAGCCTATTTCAGGCAATTCACCAAGCTGCAAATCGGGATCGTGGTTGGTATCGTTAACATCCGGCAAATTTTCGACGAAAACAGTTATCGTGGGATCGAGGGTGGAATTCTGGAAGGATTTGGCAAGCTCTTTCCTGACAATACACGCTTGCTGGTTTACCCGGAGATCGACCAATCCGGCGAATTGCTCGATTATAGGACCGTGAAACTGGCCGACAATCTGCAGTACCTGTACAAGCATCTACTGGCGAACGACTTTATTTTCGGGATTGAATGTAGCGATCCCGAGTTATTCAATATCTTCTCGCGTGAAGTGCTCAATCAATTGAAAAACGGTCGCGGTAAATGGGAGCAGTGTTTGCCCAATGGCATTGCCGATGAGATTATAGAGCGCGAACTTTTCGGATACCGTGAATAACCTGAGCAAAAAGTAATATGCTGGTTAGTAAGCATCGCCACCAGCTGTCATACCAGGCATTAAAACCCGCAATTGTTAGAAAGGCACCTACTATGACTATCCATTCAGACGCACTTTCAAGCAGGAGTCAGCCAATGGATATGTCCACTGCACAATGGCGCAGCCGGATCGAGTGTGCGGCAGGTCACCACCTGTTCGAATACTACCAGCTGACAGACATGGTTGAGAGCGTTCTTGGCGTACGCGTAGCGGACGAACCCGACGCCTATCTGTTAAAAAGATATCGTAGCTTCTTTGATGAAGTGCGCGCTTCCGAACTGGTATAAGTACGCTTCGACGAGCAGCCGGATGCGGGTCCTGGAAGGCCGCTCAACTACTCGTCCTGTTGCCCAGGCCGGGGGTGTTTTGCAATTACGCGACGACGTCAATTGCGTGTTACATACCCACATCCCCGCGAGCACGGTTGCGGCTACACTCGAAGATGGGCTGATGCCGGTTATCCAGCATGCCTTAATCGTCTTCAATCAGATTGTTTACGTGGACTGCGACATCGGCAACGACGACGATGCAGTCAGGGATATCGTCAACAAAATGAATGGAAAGAAGATTGCAATGATTCGTAACCATGGGATTCTGGTTGCCGCTGGTAGCGTTGCCGGGATTTTGTTTTTGACGATTACGCTGGAATATGCCTGCAAATGCCAGCTAAGCGCCCTGCAAACCGGTCAAAACCTGCTGCCTTTCGATACTGCTAGCCCGCATTTCCCACCACCTTTCGTAGCGAGACGATGAAGTCCTGCCCTGCCTGTATTTTGCGACCGAAGAGTGCGCAGGCTGGGTACTACGCAACGAAAAATATTGGAAAAACGGGCCGGTTTCCCATCGCCGCAGCAGATTCTCCCTAAAACCGACAGACTCCTAGGGTGCTTTCCACAGCCCTTCGCGTATCAGGTCATCCATCACTTCAGTGATTGACTCACGCAACACCGAGACCAGCAGATCGATATCGTCGCGGGTTAGAATCAAAGGTGGTGACAGGACATTGAGGTGGGCGATCGGTCGCACCAGTACACCTTTTCTCTCGGCCACCGCGGCAATTCGATTACCCACTCCCACTTCCGCCGGAAGAATTTCCTTGGTTTCCTTGTTGGCGACATTTTCCACGCACATCATGAAGTGACTGCCACGCACATCGCCGACTATGTCGAGCTCATCCAGGGTCGCCAGTTGCTGCTCGAAATAGGGACCCAACTCGCGCACGTGAGCGCAAAGATCTTCCCGTTCCATAATTTCAATATTCTTCAGGCCCGCGACGCAGCAAACCGGGTGGCCGGAGTAGGTAAATCCATGCGTCAACATCGCACCCTCGGCTTGCGGAACACTGATAACGTCGTAAAACGCATCACTGTATATCGATGCCGACAAGGGCGCATAAGCCGAAGACAGGCCTTTTGCACAGGTAATGATATCCGGCACCATGTCAAACACGTCTTCGGAGGCGAAAAAATGACCGAGTCGGCCAAACGCGGTTACGACTTCATCGGCAATGTAGAGTATTTCATTTTTCTGGCAAACTTGATGCATGCGCTGGTGATAGCCCTGCGGCGCGACGATGACACCCCCGGCACCCATGATTGGCTCAGCGATAAAGGCGGCGACTGTCTCTGCACCCAGATCATGGATCTTTTGTTCGAATTCTTCCACCAGCGAGTCACAAAACTCGGCTTCGTCCATACCGTCAGGCCGACGATAAGTATTTGGCGCAGATATGCGTTGAATCATGCCATTATCAATAATATCGAAACCGGTATGGTCGAATTCGACACCTGTCAATGACATGGCCAGGTAGGTGCTACCGTGATAGCCGTCGTGTCGTGTGATTATTCTCTTCTTGTTATGTTTGCCGAGACGATTGAAATAGAAATGAATCATTCGAATAGCGGTATCGTTAGCCATCGATCCGCCAGTGCCAAATTGAATGTGGTTGAGACTACCCGGTGCCAGCTCCGCCAGTTTAGCCGATAATTCGGCAGCTGGAATCGAGGTGTGGTGCCCAAAAGACGAGTAATAAACCATGTTTTCAGCCTGTTCGGCCATCGCCTGCGCAATTTCCTTGCGCCCGTATCCGACGTTGACACACCATAACCCGCCTATACCGTCGAGGAATCGGTTTCCGTCCGAGTCGGAAACGTAGGCGCCACTGGCTTCCGCCAGAATCATCGAGCCTTTTTCCTTGAAATCAGAAAAATCCGTCCACGGGTGAATGTGGTGGTCCCTGTCTTTCTCCCAGATTTCGGCCGTGTTGTACTTGCTGTTCGCAGTTGTCATAGTCACTTCACCTCAAGTCGTTATTGCTTTCAGGATCAATCGGCCATTAGACCACCGATACGAAGTGCCTTCAATATTGAAAAACTAAAGCCCTGATTCAATAAATGCCAGCCAGGACATACAGCGCGCACAGCTCTAACTGGCGTTAGAAATTCGGATTCCGCCGGTTAATCAACTAGGCCGAGCGGCCGAATCGGATAGCAATTTTGGCTGGTGGAAGCCAGGCACTTGCGGATTCTCGATTTTAGGTAACTGCTGACCGGGAAAAATACTCTTTCTTGTCCCAATGCCGGTAAAGCATGACATCCTCGATGATCGAAACGGCTCTATGTATATCTTCAGCATTGATATAAAGCGGAGTGATACCAAAACGCATGATGTCCGGGGCGCGAAAGTCCCCTATTACTCCTCGATCGATCAGTGCACGCATCGCTGCATAGCCATGACGAAATTGAAAAGACACCTGGCTGCCACGTTGCTCGCCGTCACGGGGGCTGACCAGCTTGAGTTCAGGGCAACTGCTCTCAACGAGCCCAATAAATAGATCGGTAAGTTCGATGGACCTTGCCCGCACATCATTAATATCAGCCAGGTCCCAGATATCCAGCGAAGCCTCGAGGGCGGTCAATTGCAAAATGGGTGGCGTGCCAATTCGCATTCGCTCAATGCCCGGGCCCGGTCGATAGTCGAGATCAAAAGCAAATGGCGCTTCATGGCCAAGCCAGCCTGAAAGCGCCGGTCGAACCTGATCTGCCAATCTCGGAGCCACATAGATGAATGCCGGTCCACCCGGCCCGGCATTTAGATATTTGTAGGAACATCCCACGGCAAAATCTACATCCGTGTCGGTAACTTGCACCGGCAGTGCCCCGGCTGAATGAGCCAGATCCCAGACTGTCAGGATGCCTTTATCGTGGGCTTGGGCGGTCAAATTTTGCATCGAGTGCAAGCGCCCGGTTTTATAGTCGACTTCGGTGAGCATCAAGACAGCAACCTCGTCATTCAGAGAATCTGCAATTGCTTCCGGTTCGCATAACTTTAATTCGTACCCCTTGTCGAGGGACTTGATGAGCCCTTCCGCGATGTAGAGGTCACTCGGAAAATTGCCGCTATCTGACAGGATGATCCTGCGCTCGGAACTAATTTCGAGCGCCGCAGCCAGGGCCTGATAGACCTTGACAGACAGCGTGTCACCCATTACAACTGTACCTGCCGGGGCGCCGATAAGTTTGCCGATACGATCGCCAACCCGGCCAGGCAAGTTGATCCAGTCCGCCCTGTTCCATGCGGTGATCAACATGTCACCCCACTCTTCCTGCATCACCTTGTCGACCCGATCGATTGCCGTCCTGGGCAAAGCTCCGAGAGAATTACCGTCCAGGTAAATTTGACCAGCCGGTAGACGGAATAGAGATCGAGTTTTAGCGAAGTCTGTCACGATGATAGGTTCTTGAGAGTTACGACGACTAAGGCTAATCTAGCTGGCAACCAACCGCAACTGACGAAAAATCTGATGATCGACTGGGACACTGCCTATTCCAATGGGGCCTATATCGAAGCGGCAGAGTCTTACCCTGCGAAATGGGCCCAGACCGCGTTCGAATATCGTCAGATGATGTCGGGAAAAAAACTGGCGGAGTGTGATATTGCCTATGCCGATGGTGAGCGCCAGCGATTGGATTTGTTTCTCGCGGAACAGCAAAGCGCCGGGCTGGTTATATTCATTCACGGTGGTTACTGGCGTGCGTTTGACAAATCCAGTTGGTCCCACCTGGCATCTGGCGCAAATCGTCGGGGATGGGCCGTCGCATTGCCCTCGTATGACCTGGTACCGACTGTTGCAATTAGAGACATCACGGAACAGATCGGTGAAGCCATCAACAAGGCTGCATCGATGGTCAGCGGCCCTATCCGATTGACCGGTCATTCTGCGGGAGGCCATCTGGTAACCCGCATGATCTGCAGAGACAGCCCCCTTGCCAGCGAGGTTAGAAATCGCATCGATCGCGTAGTTTCGATCTCGGGTCTGCACGATTTACGCCCCCTGCTAAAGACAAAAATGAATGCAGATTTTCAAATGGACGAAGCCGAAGCCATAGCCGAGAGCGTCGCTCTTAAGACTCCAATCGAAAATGTCGAACTGGTCTGTTGGGTCGGTGCCGAAGAACGAGCGGAGTTTATCCGCCAATCGGAGTTGCTGGCCAACATCTGGACGGGTTTCGGGATCGAGACTTCGATACATCTTGCAACGGGAAAGCATCACTTCGATGTCATCGACGGGCTTGTGGATCCCCAGTCAGCCTTAGCCCGAGCGCTATTGGACTAAGAATTGAATAAAAGCCAGGTTTTCGATCGCCAGGGGTAAATTTGGAATCTGACTTCATTAATAGATACATCGGGTGTAAACTTTCACAGGTAAGGTAATTATACCTTGCACACTTACAGTGCGAACCAGGTTTACCATAAAAAATAAAGTAAGGGGGGGAGATGCGACTCGTAAGCGAAATCATGACGCCCGCTGTCCAGGCAATTAATCGAGATGATTCGATCCGCGACGCGGAAAGGATATTTATTACGCAGAAGATTAGCGGCGCGCCGATCAGCGACGATTCCGGCAACTTGGTAGGGTTCGTGTCAAAAACCGACATCATCCGCTTCGACTCGAGCGGTGAAGACCCTACTTACACGAGATTGCACGAAATTGCGAATCCGAATGTAGTCACGGTAGATCCCTCGATACCGATTAACATAGCAGCACAGAAAATGCTGGAAGAGCATATACACCACCTCGTCGTAATGGAGGGTAACACCGTCGTCGGTGTGTTATCGGCTTTCGACTTCGTCAGGCTCG
This sequence comes from Gammaproteobacteria bacterium, assembly GCA_024229615.1. Taxonomy (GTDB): domain Bacteria; phylum Pseudomonadota; class Gammaproteobacteria. The sequence goes on from JAAESG010000098.1 coordinate 9,986, forward strand.
CGGCCGAATTTGTCGCCCAAGACGAGGATGAAGATATCACTGAAAATCTGTTTACACATATCGACAGGCACTGACGCAGCACAATCTCAGGCAACTCTGCACGGTATGCGGATACCGCCGACTAAGCTAACTGTCACCCCCACAGACATTGATGTCATTGTGTTCCATGCCGTGGATTGGTAACTAATGAACGACTCCGCAAAACCCTTCGCTTTGAAACACGACTGACGGATTCAATGCAGGTGTCGCCTTTTCTTCTATAGCTACCGTTCGCCTTGAGTTTTTGCGGTGCACCGCCGTGACAGCTGTCACAAAGACCCGGCACCGCTTTCGTTCCGCGTGTGTCAAGAACGGGGCCAATCAGGTCCGGTGGTTGGTAGCCAACCCCTTAACTGGTTTCCCGTTCTTTCAAACTCGTTAAAATAGTTTCGACAATTGAAATGGCTCCTGATTCTTTATTACCCAACAGCAAGCTCATCGGGCCGATATAAAAGTGTGTGTCCCACTTGTGTGCG
>JAAESG010000099.1 GCA_024229615.1 Gammaproteobacteria bacterium
GGTATACATCGAAAGCAATGTTCTCTGGCAGTTCGAATTAGTTACCGGCTTTACTTTCAGATTCTAGGAATTACCCCCGGCACCGTATTTTTTTAATCCGGGACCCGGCCTGGGATGCCTTTGCCGTGATGGATGCAGGCTAGTCGAGCCCTACTATTCTGTAATTCAACGTCATTTCGATTACTCGAGCAGACATGAATATGTATAACGAAACCAGGCCTATAGTAAGAATCAAGTGATACTTGAACCTGGATAATCTCCTGATGCCATCATAGATATTCAGCAGGATAAGCATAATTGCGATTCCAATAACGCCGATACCAGAGTATTTGCTTGAAATCAGTCCGAATAGCAGGCTGGTGTCCGCATTAAGTTCATTCGTCCCGACAGCCAGGAGCATGGCACATATTAGAAAATTTCTGATGTGATCAAAAATCTGCTTTGGAACACCTCTTTGCAGGGCGTTATTCGTTCGGTCTAAAAATTTCATGATTAAAACAGGTTGCACCTGATTACTGTTACCGAATGTGCAATTTTCATCTATTACTTTGCTGAAGGCCAGCCCAGTCTCGAAATCCCACGGTTTACACTCGGTGCCAGAGGCGGTATCGATTACCGTATCAGCAAGAACATGGGTCCTGGCCTGGAGGGTGAGGAGTATAGCGACCTTCCTCGATATCGATGGTAGCGTTTTATGCCATTCTTCTGGAGACTGTTTGGTGATTGCCGGTAGCGATTAGCTGTTTCAATTCGAATTCGTGACCGGATTTAGCTTCAGGTTGTAGCCTCCATCGCGAACCCGAGAATCTGTCGTAGAGATATCCCAACTAGCAAACTCCGCTATCCGCTATTTTATCATCGCTGCCGAGGCCTGTGAAAAGCGGATGGTATTAATCGGGTGGGTATCCACTGGAACTGGGCTAGTCCAGACTGCGGTCGTTTGATGATGCCAATCTCTCTGGAAATAGCTGGTTTTCAAAGCATTAAAGTACCCAATGCCTTCCAGAATTTGTTTTTGTCCGCCAATAGATGATCTTGTTACGCCAATCGCAGAAACTGCATATCCAGGCGTTTTTTAGGTCGCTATCATTCGACTATCAAATCTAGTTTAGATGGAGAATGAAATGAATTTTTTTAAAAATATCAACAAGGGGACTTCGGCCGCAACCCTGGTTAAAAAAGGACTGGTTAATGAGGATACTGTAACCATGAAAGAGATCATGAATTGCATTTTTTTGGTGGCAGACGGCACGAGAGAGACTTGGAAGTACGTGAGCAAGGAGGCTGCTGCCGGGATGGTTTTAGTGATTCTTTTAAAAGATACAATGCTTGAAAATTATTTAAATGCTGCCGGTTGGGATTTAGTGTTAACTTTTGTTAAATCCAATCCAAAAATCGCAAAAGATATTTCGCAGAGAACCTGGGCAGAAATAAATTCTTATCGGGTGGATGGCATTGCAGGAAGTGGCTATGCCGTCTGATTCGAACTATCGGAAACTCAAACAATCGAGAATTAGGGTGACAGTTACCTTAATTCATAGTTCCACTAAAATTTACTTCACTTGAGGAGATAGGGTAACTGTCACCATAATTCCCTCATCTTCGGTATCAACTTCGGGTACGGTAGCCTCAACCGGCGTTGTGATCAGCATCAACAGCATCAGCCCGCCAACGATCAAGCGAAATTTTTTCGTATCAAAAAGGGTGTCCATACATTAACCAGGCCGCGGCATCGTCTTCCGACCAGACCAGGTCGAGGCGAGCGATGTTTTGATTGGCCATCACCCGCAGGCTTAAGCCGACATCGCTCTTCATCGAATCGTGCAGTTCGTCAAAGTCCCATTCGGGTGCTACCCTGCCGAGCTCGACAAAGGCGGCAATCGACCACCAATCCAGGTTAACGAAGTCGAGGAAAGTCAGCTTGCGCAGCAGGTCGGATTTGGGGATCACGCGGTACTCGGCCGAGTAATAAATTGCACTGTTGTCGTGGAAACGCTCGATCGGGTAGGCGCGCAGGCGATAAAGCCCGCCCAGGGTGGCGCCGAAATAGTGCGGCGGGCGCGCGTCGCTGAAGGTATGCGCGGTCCAGGCGTTGATCGCGATGACGCTTTGTTCCGTGTGTGCGCCGGGGGTGAGTTTGAAGAAGTGACTGAACTCGAGCTCTCCCACGGTCCAGCTATCCTCGTAGGAACCCGGATCGCGGCGCAGGCCGATGTCGAGGATGCTGCCGCTGCTCGGATTGATCGGGAAATCGGTATTGTCGTACTTGAATGACAGTTTGTAGCCGGTTGTGCTCAGCGGTAACGGTGAGTCGGCTTTTTCGTAATCACGGTCCTGGTGGAACAGCGATAGCTGCACATAACTGCGCCCGGATTTAAACGGATTGAAAACACCACCACCACTGGCGCCACCGACCAGCAGGCCGTTGCTCAGTGTGTAGGTATTCACCGGGGCGTATTTGGCATGGCCGATACCGAGCAGGTATTTAAAATCCAGCTCGATCCAGTTGGAGAAGCCGTCTGCATCGAAGAAATTGGTGGACGAAGAGTCGTTGCTGCCGGCGGGCGGATTATTGCCTATCGGTCCGGTATCGAGATAGGCACGTTGTTGCGGGAATTCGCCGAGGCCGATGCCGGCATCGAGAAATAGCCGCGGCAGGCGCGAAAACTGGTAATCGGTAAAAAAGCCGTAAAGTGCGGCGGCGCCCATGTCGCTGATCAGCGTGGTGGCGAAAATGTTGCTCTGTTCCTGCGGCAGACCGCCGATACCGCCAGCGACGCCGAAGACAAAACCCATCGCCTCTGAGGCAAAAGCGTAAGGTACGGCATAGGGTTTGGGCTCACCGTTTTCGCGGCCCAGTTCGCGGACGATTGTGTCCGCCGGGCACCGGGCGCACCAAAATAGCACGAGGACTGTGATCAGCCCACAAAAGCCTGGATGTGGTTGCATCGATGCAGATCGGGGTTGAACTCGGCGAATAAAGGCGTGAGTTTATACGATATCTGTGACCAGATATATGCGATCTCCCAACTGATGGGTCAAACCAATGAAAATCTCAGGTGCTCAGGCGTTTCTGTACTGGATGGCAGGCGCTATTGTAGTATCAGGGGCACCGGCAGGAGCGCAAGCGGCGCAAAACGACGAAGGCGTGGCTTTTCCCGAAAAAGGCATTGGAATCCCCGAGCCGGGTTTTCAGGTTGCCGTGAAAATCAAAGATATTAAGGTGACGATATTAAGGTGACGATATTAAGGTGCGATATTAAGGTGCGATATTAAGGTGCGATATTAAGGTGATTTAATATTAAGGTGACAGTTACTTTAATTCAAAATTTATTCACTTGAGATAGGGTAACTGTCACCATAATTCAGACTGAGTAGCTACCGGTTTCGAAATAATCTGTCGGGGAGGAATGGTTACTACCGGTGGGAGGGCTGCTACCGAGTGGCGTAAGATCGAGAAGTGCACGTTCTTGCGGAAACTCACCAAGCCCGATGCGGGTGTCCAGAAATAGCCGCGGCACGTCGGAAAATTGGTGATCGTTGAAATAGGCGTAGGCCGCATCTTCGTCGCTAACCAGCGAGGTGGCGATCAATTAAGGTGACAGTTACTTTAATTCAAAATTATATTCACTTGAAACAGGGTAACTGTCACCTTAACACCTTAATTCCTGGCTTTATCCCTTTGCCGGCAAGTGGGCCATTTTACCCGTCAATCGGAGATGCTATAGTCAGCCCGCGCCAGATCAGGGGGCTTGATATGTGGGAACAGTTAAAACAATGGCGAGTCGCTGGGGCCGTATTTTCTTCGGCTGAAAGGCGAGAAGTAGTGGAAGATCTGTTTGTGCTCGGCGACGAAAACCAGTTGCCGTTTTACAAGCGTATGGCCTATTTGCTGATCGTTTCCACGATAATTGCCTGCTGCGGTTTAATGGCGGATTCGGCGGCCGTGGTGATAGGCGCCATGCTGGTGGCGCCGATGATGAGACCGGTCATGATTTCCGCGGCGGCAATAACCCTGGGTTGGTCGCAGCACCTTTATCAGGCGCTCATGCTGGTGGTCGTAATGGCGCTGGGCACGGTCGGCATCGCGGCGCTGTTTGCCTGGCTCTCGCCGGATCTGGTCGACATTCCAGGGCAGGTGCTGGACCGCACCAGACCCACTTTCTTCGACCTCGTTATCGCGCTCGCGGCCGGTAGCGGCGGGGCCTTTACCCTGACGCACAAGGAAAGCAGCGCGATCCCGGGCGTGGCCATGGCGGTTGCGCTGTTGCCGCCGCTGGCGTCTACCGGCATATTGCTGGTGTTCGCAGAAAATGACCTGGCACTCAGGGCTTTCGTCCTGTTTGCCACCAATTTTGCGGCCATGGTGCTGGCGGGAACCCTGACCTTCCTCTACCTGGGGGTGTCGCCACGCAAGGCCCGCGAGCGCTCTGCTACAACCATTCGAAATTACCTGGTGGGATTCATGCTGCTGGTATTCGGCATTTCGGTGCCGCTTTATTTTTACAGCACTGAGGTCTGGTACGACGCTTCTTACCAGGCAAACCAGTCCGAGGCGTTGCAGGCCTGGTTGCAGGAAAACGAGCTGACCATCGATCAGGTTCGCATAGACGAGAGGCGGCGCATCGTGTTTCTCGAATTGCAGGGGCCAAACCCGCCGGTGACCGTCGAAACCCTGCATCGGGAACTGCAGGAAGCCCATCTCGAAAAAACCGGGCTGCACGCGCAACCGTTCAGGGTCGAGGTGTTTTGGACCCGGACGGCACGTTTCGGCTGGCCGCCGGAACTGGTTCATGAAGACGACCGACGGGAGCTGGCGCAGGATTTCAAGGACGATCTACAAGTGGAGCGCTGGTATTGGATTGGCACGCAGTACGCGGACGGCGACTGGTTGCGCCCCGGCAACATAGGATCCTATTTCGTGCGCGCAGGTGAGAGCGCTGTTTTCGAAGTCGGCACTTTTTGCGCCAGCGGCGTCGGCAGTTACGAAATCAACCAGGAAAAGTTGAACGCGAAACTCGATCTCGAGATTGACAAAGCCTGCGATACGGCAAAAATAGACAGTCGCTTCATCACCGATTTGAACCAGGTGATCGATATCAACATCGACAGCGGTAGCATGTCCCTGCGCCTGAACAGCGACCTGGGCGTCATGTATTTCGAAACGGACACCACGCGCTAAGCAACGAAACAAACTGACCACCATCGATTAGTCAAGGAGTAAGCTCAAATGCAAAAAAATAATCCAGCCACATGGTTCATCGGAATCCTGCTCCTGTTGGGATCGTTCGTATTCGTATCACCGTTGCTCGCCGCCGAGGAACAGGGTGACGACAAAGGCAGTGCGTTGCGCCAGTCGCTCGGAAAAATCGAGAAGCAACAAGCCACCATCGACGACCTGAAGGCCCGAATCGGCAGAAGCGAGGGCCTGTCCAAAATCGCCTACGAACAGCGCTACAAGAAAGGCCTGGACAAACTGTTGCAGCAGAACCTGGCATTTGCCGAAAGCGTCGCTGCGCTGGAGCAGGGAGAACTCCGAAATCAATTCCAGCCACGGGCCGTCGTGGCGCTGACCGCGCAGTTCGATCTGGCGCCTTACGCAGTTCAGCAATACGGCCGGCAAATCGTTTTACCCGAGGAAGGCATGTCCCCTGCCGAACAGGCGGCCGCCTACGCCAGGATCTACCACGCGGTAGCCGAGATGAACCGGATCTATGAACTGTGGTTCAAGAGCCTCGAGCTGGCACGTAGTTTCGAGCTGGATATCGCCGAGCAGGAACAGGCGCTGAAGGAGATTTTCATCGAGCGCGCCGCCAATATCTCGGTGATGCTCGAGCACGCCATGACCGACGTCAGTATTTTGCGCGCCAGCGCCGCCGCGGTGCCGGACGACACGGATCTGAAATCTCGTCTGAAGATAGCCGTCGGTCACGTGCAAAGCGTCGCCGACAACTTTGCTGTCGTCCTGGCCATGATGGAGCCGCTGGAGCTCGATATCCAGGACTACCAGGAACAGTTGCTGAATGCCACCGGGCAGGTAACCACCGAGGTTTTCGAGGTCGGCGTCATCACCAACCTGTTCATCGGCTGGGGCAGCACGCTGTGGACGCTGGTGATCGAGGAAGGCCCCAACCTGATTTTCAAGATCTTGCTGATCATTCTGATATTCCTTGGCTTTCGCAAGCTCGCCGATGTTATTCAGCCGCTGGTCGAGGGCGCCCTGGAAAAATCCCAGCTCGACCTGTCCGAGTTGTTGCAACGCATGGTGGTGTCGATCGTGCGCAATATCATCATCATCCTGGGCCTTTTGATCGCGCTGTCGCAGATCGGCATTAGCCTCGGCCCTCTGCTCGCCGGCCTCGGTGTCGTCGGTTTTGTCGTCGGTTTCGCGCTGCAGGACACGCTGTCGAATTTTGCCGCCGGCATGATGATCCTGATCTACCGGCCGTTCGACGTCGACGACTTCGTCGAGGCCGGCAGCGTCAGCGGCATGGTCAGCCACATGAGCCTGGTGAACACGACCATTATGACCTTCGACAACCAGACCATCATCGTGCCCAACAACAAGATCTGGGGCGATGTGATCAAGAACGTCACCGCGCAGACGATTCGCCGCGTCGATCTGACCTTCGGCATTGCCTACAGCGACGACATTCCCAAGACCGAGCGTGTTCTGCGCGAAGTCGTCGAAGCCCACGACAAGGTGTTGGACGAGCCTGAACTGATGATCCGCCTGCACGAGCTCGGCGATTCGTCGGTCAACTTCGTCGTCCGCCCCTGGGTCGAGCGCGATGACTACTGGGATGTTTACTGGGATCTCATCCGCGCGGTGAAGCTGCGCTTCGACGAAGAGGGCATCTCGATTCCGTTCCCGCAGCGCGACGTGCACGTTTACACCGAAGCCAGTTAAGGTGACAGTTACCTTAATTAACCGGTCTGGGAATTAAAGTGACAGTTACCTTAGTTCCTCCTGCGCTTGACCGAATTAAAGTCACTGTCACCATATTGGCCAGAGTTTTTGTACTATTCCTGTTTACCTCGGTTACCGCCTGCAGCGCACAGCAAGATACCGGGCAGGACCCGGTTGCGCGCGAGCAGGAACTGGCGAAAAACGACGTCTGGCACAAGGCGAAGCTGCGCGGGGTTGCATTTCGCGCGATCGGCCAGGAGCCGGGCTGGTTGCTCGAAATTACCAACGGCGAGCAAATCCTGGTGGTGACCGATTACGGGCAGGACAGGCAATCGTATCCCTTCGTAGAGCCGCGGGAAGACAAGGCCGCGCGCAAGACCGTGTTCCAGGTAAACGACAGCACGAGCGTGCTGATCGAGGGCAAGCCGTGCAGCGACTCGATGAGTGGGGAATCTTTTCAGACCACGGTGACCGTGACGTTAAACGGGAAATCTCTCAAGGGTTGCGGGCGGGCCCTGTTTTGACTCTGTATGACCTGGCCACATAGAATGCCGATATGCCGCGCATGTCCGAAAAAAATAACTTTGTGTATCTGACTGTTTCGCTGGTGGTCCTGCTGCTGGCGGGCGCACTGGTGGATCAGTTTCAGAGCAAGCTGGGGCCGCATATTTTGCAGGCGTTGACCGTCATTACGCTTGCTTCGGGCATTATCGGCTTCAGGTCGTCACGGCTGTGGTTCCGTACGGGCATCGGTTTCATGGTATCCGTGCTGGTGGTTGTTTTACTCGGTGTTTTTCTCGATGTATCCGGCATGAGTTACCTGCACCTGTTGGTATTGGCGCTTTTTTACGCGTGGGCAACCTGGCTTGCTGCACGGCAGGTTTTGTTTACCGGCCCAATCGATGGTAATAAAATCGTCGGTGCTATTTGCATTTACCTGTTGATTGGCCTGATCTGGGCGATGGCATACCTTTTTATCGTGCAGGCCGTACCCGGCGCGTTTAACGGCCTGGAGCAGTTGGTCTGGTATGAAAACTTCGCCGATGTGGCATATTACAGCTTCGTCACGCTGACCACGCTCGGTTATGGCGATATCAGCCCGGTGATGCCTGTCGCGCGTTTTCTGGTTTATATGGAAGCCATCGTCGGCGTGTTTTACATGGCCATCCTGGTGGCCAGCCTGATAGGCATAAGAACCTCCGCGCTGCATTCTGATAATGATTGAAGACTCAAGCCCGGATTGATCGATACACCTGTAATTCCCGTATGAACGGGCACTACATACAAAGAGACTAAAAATGAATAATGGTGATTTCACGAAAAACACAATCGAAGCGGCCATTCGGCTGGGCCTGCTGCTGCTGCTGGCTTTCTGGTGTTTCGATATTGTCAGACCCTTCGTTTTACCGGTGATGTGGGGCGTCATTATTGCGGTCGCCGTCTACCCCGTGTTTACCCGGCTCAAGGCTGCCCTGGGCGGCAGGAACAAGCTGGCGTCTGTGACTTATACCCTGGTTGCGCTGGCACTGTTGATAACGCCGACCATCATGATTTCCAATTCGATGATCGATACCGCGTCGGTTATCTCGGAGCGATTTGAAGCAGGTACATTGGCCGTCCCGCCTCCCGCCGACAGCGTGAAAGACTGGCCCTTGATAGGCGAACAGGTCCATTCGGCCTGGTCGCTGGCATCGAGTAACCTCGAAAAAGCGTTGATGCACTACGGACCCCAGCTCAAAAAGGTGGCTGCGGCGCTCTTTTCCGCGGCGGCCGGTGTTGGCGGCGGTATATTGCAGTTTGTTTTATCCATCATTATCTCGGGAGTGCTGGTGGCAAATGCGACGGGCGCTACCGAGATTACCCGAAAAATTTTCTCACGCCTGACCAATGCCGAACAGGGGCAGGAATATACCGATTTATCGAAAGCAACTATCCGCAGCGTGACCCAGGGCGTGCTCGGTGTCGCCATCATCCAGGCGGTACTTGCGGCCATCGGCATGATGGTCATGGACGTGCCGGCCTGGGGGCTCTGGTCGCTGGTAATCCTGGTAATGGCCATTGCGCAATTGCCGCCGATCCTGGTGCTCGGTTTCGTCATCGCCTGGGTATTTTCGGTAGCGGAAACCACGCCCGCGGTCATCTTTACCATTTACTGCGCTATCGTCAGCGCCAGCGATGGTTTCCTGAAGCCATTGTTCCTCGGGCGCGGCATGAGTACGCCGATGCTGGTGATTCTGCTCGGTGCTATCGGCGGCATGATGCTGTCGGGCATTATCGGCCTGTTCGTCGGCGCGATCGTGCTTGCGCTGGGTTACGAGTTGTTCATAAAGTGGCTGAATGACGGTGAAGAAGCGGTTGAGCAGGCATAGGTCAGCTGTCATTGCCAAATAACCCTATTATCCTCAAGCACCTAACGCGGAAAATATAATGTCAGAAGAAACCCAGGCCGAGACCGAAACCGGGACAGACCCGGTGCGTAAATTCTCGAAGTACATTCTGTATCTCGCCCTGTTCCTGTTTGCCTGGTATGTCGTCGCCGACAGGCTCGCGCCCTGGACTGACCAGGCGCGACTGCAAACCTATGTGATTCCAATCGTTTCACAGGTATCCGGCAGAGTAATCGAAGTGAATGTTGATAAGGATCAGATTGTTAAACCGGGAGACGTCTTGCTCAGGATCGACCCGACCGACTATGAACTGGCGGTCGAGACTGCCGAATCGTCACTCGAACTGGCGGGGCAGGAGATCGGCGCGGGTACGGCTTCAGTCACCACGGCACAGGCGGGCGTGGTCGTAGCGGAGACGCAGTTGGAACACGTGAAAGCGCAGAGTGCGCGAGTGTATGAGCTGGAAAAGCAACAGGTTTTCTCCAGGATGGAAGGTGACAAGGCGCGGGCCGCCGTCAAGACGGCCGAGGCTGCACTGGTCAGCGCCCGTGCCGCGCTGGACAAAGCCAAACAGTCCCTGGGTAAAAAAGGCGACAAAAACCCGCGTATTCGTTCGGCCCTGGCGGCTTTGAAAAAAGCCCAGCTGGACTTGAGCCGAACCACCGTGGTCGCGCCTACCGTGGGCGGTATCACCAACCTGCAAATCGATGCCGGTCATTATGCCAACGCGGGCACGGCGCTAATGTCTTTTGTCGAGGCCAACAACGTATGGATACAGGCCAATATGCGTGAAAACAATATCGCCAATATTGAGCCGGGGAATCCGGTCGATATCGCGCTCGATGTGGCGCCCGGCAAAGTGTTCAGCGGCACGGTCAGCAGTGTCGGGTTTGCGGTGGATAGCGCCACCACGGGTGCCGTGGGACAACTGGCCAAAGTCGAAGGCAAGTCAGGTTGGCTACGCGAAGCTCAACGTTTCCCGGTCATCATTACCTTCGATGACGACAGTGCTCGCGGTTTGCGTCGCCTCGGCGGACAGGCCGACGTAATCGTTTACACCAGTAACAACTGGATTGTGAACCCGCTGGGCTGGTTGTGGGTTCGCGTCCTGAGCTGGCTCTCCTATGTTTACTGAAGCGCCAGTGAAAATACTGCCGCTAAGAGCCTGGATACGGCAGATAGCGCAGGATCAGGACAGCGTTCGGGTTATTCGTTTCGCGGTGGGCGTCACTATTTCCGTGGCATTGGCCTACGGCATCGAATGGCCGCTGTCGTTCCTGTTACCGGTACTCACGTCGGTTTTTTTATCACTGCCCCTGCCAATGCCGTCGTTGCAGGCTGGCCTGCGAAACATGTTACATACCCTGTCCGCGTTCGGCCTCGGGTTGATTTTTTCACTGTTTTTAATACGTTACCCGTTGGCGCATGTCCTGGTGCTGGGATTCGTCCTGTTTCATCTCTATTACTACCTCAATCGAGGCGGCTCGTTCTGGCTCACGTTGATGAGTATGATTGCTATTCTATTGCTACCGATGCTGGCAAATACGCATACGGGTCTGGCAACCGGTTTGTCGCTCGGTTTTGTTTATACCAGCTGGCTGACGGTGATCATGGTCTGGGTTTCGCATTTGCTGGTGCCGGACCCGCAGTCGGCAAAGTTGCCGCAAATGCCGGGTTTTCAGCAGGGCTACTCGTCGGTCGCGGCCCAGACCGCGTTGAAAAGTACAGTGGTTGTTTTACCGCTGGCAAGCCTGTTCATAACGTTTAATCTTACGGATTACATCCTGGTCATGATTTTCGCGGCCATATTTATCCTGAAACCGGAGCTGACCAAGGGCAGGGAAGCGGGACGGAATTCACTTGTTTCGACCGTGCTGGGTGGTGTCTGCGCGTTGGTGTTTTACGGGTTGATCGTGGCGGTGCCGGAGTACCACTTTTATATCGTCCTCACGTTTTTGACTACTCTGGTATTCGGCATGAATATTTTCTCGGCCAAACCCACCGCGAAATATTATGGCTCGGCGCTGATCGCGCTGTTGATCCTGGTAAACGGCAGCATGGCGGAAGGCTCGGATTTCGTGACTTTGTTTACCACGCGCATTGCGTTGATCGTGCTGGCAGTGTTTTATATAGTGACAGTGTTAAAAATTCTCGACAGCTATTGGCCGAAAAAACGGCAGGCGAAATGAATCTCTCGTTACACGGTGGCGGGGTCAAAACGGCCCAGACGTTAGGGGCCAGACTGACGAGAAGGGGATTTTTTTCAAAAATTAAAGTGACAGCTACCATAATTCCCGATGAACGAGCATCGTGACCTCGGCCCCGGCTTCTAATCCTTAGTTGTCGCCCGGTCAATCCTTCAACCTGGAGCAGAAAAGTGCAGATTTCCGAGCCAATTAAGGTAACTGTCACCCTAACTTAGTCACCCTAACTTAGGGGGACGTCCCTGGAAACTCGGCGTCGAAATCAACTACTACGTAGAGCAACCGGATGCGTTTGGCCCCGAGTGGATGATATCGTTCAGTGACGCGCCGGCGGTCAAAAACGCACTGGCCGAATGGTTCAAATAATTTATCGCGGTGCGCGGAATGCGGCGACCAGCCTGCTGCTCGGTGTCTGCGTTTCAGCAACCCCGGACAACGCGGTGGCCGCCATGGAGAGCACGGTTTGCAAGGACCACGGCTGCAGGTTTGCACGATGGATTATCGGCCGGTGTGTGCTACGCTGCGGGACTGCTCGATCGGGACTTACGCGAACGGATGTGGCGCATGCGCGGGCGTCAACGTTGAATCCCGGGCAAGACAGGGTTACGTTCCGGCTTTGCGCTTGAGAACTTGATCCCAACAGGATGGGCGTTCGACCGCTTCAACAATTGATTTGCCCGATTTAAAAGTTGATCTGACGAGGACCCCGAATGGGATTTACTAAAAGCGTCATCCCCGTGCAAGCGGAGATTTTGAAATGGCTGGGAAGCAAATGTTTTAAGATTCCCGCTTGCGCGGCCCCCCGGCGTGCGCTGGGTTGACGTATCGGAATGACTCATTATTTCTTAAGCAAGTGCCATTGAGGACTGGCCCTGTGTTTGAAAAAATTGAATGCTTGTCCCAGGTATGCGTTGCGGCCTTATTGCTCGGTCTGCCGTCAACCGGGTTGAGCGCGACGCCTGTCCTGCCCGGTAGCGAAACCACTGTTTACGAGGGCGCGCGCTGGACAATCGGTGTCGGTTATGGCCTGGTCGAGTTCGACACCAATGTCAAGGTGACCAATAAACAAACCGGACGCTCGCGTTACGTCGATTTCGAGGGCAACCTGGATTTACCCGAGTACTCTGAGGTGCAAACATTTTACGGCGCATACCGCTTTAATCGGAAGCACAGCCTGTTGTTCGGCTACTTTGAAATAGACCGGGATTCGACATTGCTCAATATTTCCCAAAATTTTGACGACATCGTCATTATCGATGCCAGGGTTACGCTTTCCGATAATTCGCGTTTTTACAATATCAGTTACGGTTACAACCTTTTTCGTGACGACAGGAGCAACGTGACTTTTGCCATCGGCCTCAACAGCCTGGATTTGAAACTCAAGGCGGAAGCCAGTGGGCAGCTCACCGTTGGTGGTATAACTCGGTCCGAAGCAGAGCTTGCGGAGGCGAGCGTTATTGCCCCGTTGCCTTTGCTCGGTCTGAATTTCGGTTTCGACTTTACTCCCAAATGGAGTATATCGACCCGGATATCGCTGGTTGGCGGCAGCTACAATGAAGTCAGCGCCGGGGTGATTCAGACCTCGATCAATTCGCTCTACCGGTTTTCCGAACATTCTGGTTTCCTGCTGGGAATGACTTATTTCGACGCCAATGTTGAGATCGACGATGACGATGAGCTAAGCGATGTTTCCTATGGATACACGGGCCTCTTTATGGGATTGCATTTCGGTTTTTAAAACCGCGGGGCTGCCATCGGTTTCGAAGCCGTCCGTAGCGGCGACACGAGCGATCCGGGTGCGCGGTGGCGGAGCAATTAAAGTGACAGTTACCTTAATTCGCTGGCCTTAATTAAAGTGACAGTTACCTTAATTCGCTGGCCTTGGCCCCGATTTTCTTTTCCATAGTCTTCGCCCGGTCAATGCTTCAACCTGGGACAGAAAGTTGTTTTCACCAATGGGTCGGCTAGTACGAGTATGTTTGAGACAATTAAGGTAACTGTCACCTTAATTCACCTTAATTGCTGGTTTCTGTGCTGATAAAGTTAACTGTTACCTTGATCGTCAAACGCGACGACTGGCGCTGATATCGACATCTCGTTAATACAGGGCCTGGCATAAAAAATGACGCGAAATGGCAATTTACAAACCTGACCGTATCAAACATGATATTGCACAGAATCCGAATACACC
>JAAESG010000100.1 GCA_024229615.1 Gammaproteobacteria bacterium
AATGGAGAAGATGAGGCTCTTTCTGCTTATATTTCTTTGTTTTTCCATAATCATCACGATCTATTTTGGCAATTTAATAAATCGGAAATATCACAGGGTTCGAGAGGACCTTAATACACGGGATGCCCTGGTTGATCAAAATGTTTTAATGGCCAGATACGATAAAGATGGTGTTGTTATCGCTATTAGTAATGCTCTTTGTCGCAAGCTGGGAGGAGTAAAGCATGACTTTGTCGGGAGGAATTGTAACTTTTTTGTGCTACACAATGAGAGAGAAGAGCTTCTTTCTGAAATATCAAAATCAATTTTGACGGGCATGTCCTGGAAAGGAGAGTTTCGAAGGTATACCGAGAAAGGAGAGGTACTCTGGCTAGCCTCTACGATTTTTCCTGTCACAAATGGTAGGACGGACCAAGGAAATGAATATCACAATATTCTTGAAGACATAACTCACCATAAACTTCTCGAAGAAGTTTCCGTAACCGATACCCTTACTTCACTCTACAATCGTAGAAAATTTGATGAGATATTAGATCATGAATTCAAGTTGGCCAGGAGAAGGAATGTATCTCTTGCCCTTGCCATTATTGATGTAGATTATTTTAAGAAATACAACGACCATTATGGTCACCCTGGCGGGGATAAGGTGCTTGAGCAGACAGCTTTATCTATTCGGTCTAGCCTTTCCAGGCCGGATGACTATGCCTTTCGCTTGGGAGGTGAGGAATTCGCAATTATATTTAGTGATCTGGGAAAGGAAGCCGCGCTGGAAATGTTAGATAAAATCCGTATTAATATTGAACAACTGAGAATCGAACACAGCCCGGACTGTGTGTCTAAATATCTAACTATTTCTATCGGAGCTAAGGTAAGTATTCCAGATGAGCTAAGCGATAAAAATGCCTGGTATAGTGAGGCGGACAACTTGCTATATAACGCTAAACAAAAAAGAAATGCTGTGATCGTAGGTTGAACATTGGAGTTTCCCATGGGGAACTCTGAACAACCACCGGCTAGAGCCGGTGGCTTCCGGTTACGGCTAAAAGCCGGATCGATCGGCCATTCGGCCGATTATCCTGATCGAGTGCACTGGCGCGCGTCATCACGCGCCTGCCACCCCGCCTAACACGCCTGTCATCCGTCGCCTAAAGGCGAGGGGCTTACGGATCCCCGATCAGGGACTCTAAAAGGGGAATTTTCGCCGTTTTAACAATTATGTGGTTGCGTTGCAGGCCGCCGAGGAGAACCCGGGGATTGTGTTGGGATGGCATTCACAGGTCGAAGCCCTGATTAGAAGCGGTAAACTGGTCTGTATCAGCGATATGGAAATCCCGGTACCGGGATCATTTTATCTGAGCTGGGACGAAAGCCGACCCCTTTCGGAAGCCGCTCGGTGCCTGCGTGACTGGTTGATCTCGGTCGGCAGGGAATTTACCGGGCCGCGGGCTGGTGATTCCGCTTTGCCAGGTGAGTCAGCGCGTTGCTGACTAGCATGATGGCGGATTTGAACTTGATATAACTGATTTTGTCGAGCCCCGTGACCGCCTGGGCACGGTCACAAAAAATCATTCCAACCGGTTTGCCCGCGACATGTAGCGACATCAGGAAAAAACTCTCGTGCAGGAAGCTGGCCTTGAACTTAGCTGGCAGCGAGGCTTCGTACTTGTGGTAGTCGTCGGGTTCAATCCACAGGGCCCGAGGTTTGCCGATCAGTGATTTGAGCAGGCTCGCGTTGCTGATATCGATAGTCAGGTTTCTGATCGGTGAGAGCTCGCTGATCCCTTTGCCCGCGCGAGTGCCGAGTTTGCTTTTATCCGCTGACAACAGCATCAAGACAACCCGGGTCAGATGTAAATCGTCGTGCAGGTGACGTAATAGTAAGTCCAGTATCTGTGCCTGGGTCGGTTGCGCTGTTTCTAACAGGGTTTTGATACGGTTTTCGAATTCCTGTCCATCGGGTTGCTGTTTATCGGGTTCTGGCACAACCGGTTTTGCTATTGCTCGGTCGGGCATTATGATCAGGCGGGCGGCGGCAGGCAATACGTCATCGAAAGGACAATGACGCGCCGACTTGATGGCCACGGCTTGTAAATGCTTGTAGAAACCATTGAGCGATTGATTCAGGTAAGCCGCGCATACTTCCTCGGTCGCCTTCATCGCGCTGTGATACCAACCGACCTCGGCCTGGTGAGAAATGTCTGCGGCGAGCTGTATCAGGCGGGCCTTGCGTCCAGTCAGAATGTTCTGCTCGAGCGACTCGGTCACTAGTGCGGGCAAATACGATTTTTCCGCATAGACACGTCCGAGTTCATGAAAATCGAATCCGAAAACGGGCTTTGCGCTATTCGCTTCGCTACCCAGATCAAGAAATCTCGCCTGGTATTGACGGTAATTGTCCTGGTCGAACAGGCAGGCACAGAATTCACCCACATTGTGCAACAAGGCGGCACTGCGGATTTCGTGGATGGCGCGAATTCCCTGGGAACCAATAAAGTGGTCGAGTTGTGCCAACAGGTGATAAGTACGGCTCATCAATTGATGGTAAGCCTGGCGTCCAGGCGCATACAGATGGGATTCATTGAGTACCTTGTGCTGCATAACCAGATCGGCAATTGCGCTGTCGCCAAGAAGGCTGAGCGCGGCATGGACAGAATCGACTCCATTTTTACCGCTATGTAGCAGTTTACTGTTCACATCGTGAAACAGGGACAGGCTCATGCCTGGATCGAGGGCGATGATATCAGCCAGGTCGCCTACCGTTTTGCTGTGGTCTTCGATGGTCTCCAGCGCTTTGCTGTGAGATATACCTAGCGCAGGTATCAATTCATGATGTGTCGACAACCAGGATCGGGCCGCTTTTTCGCTCATTGTCGTTCAGGATTCCTGTGCATTGCCCAATGATTCGATTTGTTTGCCGTGTATGTGTTTGATCAGGATTTCACGATCCGCTTCGTGCAAGTGCTCGAAATCGAAACTAACTCTAAATCCAGTCTGCTCGTCATCCTCTTCGATCAGCACGACCCGAGCGATAGTGACAAGTCTCAAGCCCGTGGGTAAGAGCTTCAGCTTTAATTCGACCAGCTCGTCTTGTTGTGACGCCTGGTCAGCATGAAAGGCAATACCCTGTGCGCTCAGATTGACTGACTTACGCATCATCGAGTGCTCATCTTCGTCCACTATGATTTTGTCGGTGATGCGGTCGATCTGTTTTTCCAGCACGTTCAGGTAACGTCCCAGTTCGGGCATTTTGCTTTCGATTTTGTGGCGATCTGCGATGTGCTGCTCGATTTGAAAATTGTAGTTGTTACGAATCGAAAAAGCGTGCTCGTTGGCCCAGAAATCTTCCAGGCACTCGTCTATTTGTGCCTCGGTAATAACTCGGCTGAAGATCAATACTTCATCGTCGATGCGATAGTAACGCCGTCTTTCATCTGTCATTTTCTGATCCTAGCCGTCGGGTTGTTCGACGTAATCGACATTTTCCGCAGGTGACTTCCCTTCGATCGAGTAGCGATTGCCATGCAGCACGCTAATTTCGACGCGACGGTTCTTGGCTCGATTTTCCCAGCTGTCGTTCGGGACGATGGGCTCGTTGTCGGCTAGAGCCCTGATCTCCATGCGTTCCGGATCAATATCGCCCTGGCGGATGAAAAAGTGGACCACACTGGCTGCACGCGCCGCGGATAAATCCCAGTTGGAACGGAAGCGGCTGGTTTCTATCGGAATATCGTCGGTATGCCCGGCGATAACAAAGTGCCCGTCGCGTTGATTGAGGACCTCGGCGATCAGTTTCAGAATCGGCAGAAAATCCTGCTTCAGTTTGGCGTGGCCTGAACCGAAGGAGCCGCGTTCGCGGATACGGATCAGTACGCGGTCATTGTAGGCTTCAACTTCGAGCAGGCCGTCACCGATAGCCGCAGCCAGTTCGTCCTGCAATTCCTCGGCTTCTTCCTGGGCCTCTCGCTGGGCTTTCTGCTGCGCTATCGCTTCGGCCTCGGCTTCACCTACGCCACCGTCGTTGCGTGACTTCGAATCGTTGTAGTCGAGATTGGTTTTGGTGTCGTCGATGGTTTGTTCGCGCATAATTTCGAGCGGGGTCACCTCGGTCGGGGTTCCCGGGCTGTATTGCTTGGCGATAACACTGGTGCCTTTGGGAATTTCAGTTGCTTTGACGATGCGTTGCACGCCAAAGGCCAGTTTCATCGCACCGGCGACCTGCTTGTACTTGAGTACATCCATTTCCGCAAATGACAGTAACAATACGAAAAAGCACATCAACAGAGCCATCATATCGGCAAAGGTTGCGAGCCAGGGAGGTAATCCCTCCTCGCAGGGAGGGCAATCGCATTCTTCACTCATCTCGGCCCGACCTGGTGCTAAACGTCACACTGTCGATGAATCCAGGTACAGTGGGTTGCGACAACACTATTCTTCTTCCTGGCGTTTGCTTTCCGGTAAATAGGCGTTCAGCAATTGCTTCAATACGCGTGGATTAGTGCCTTCCTGTATACCGCCGATTGACTCCAGGATCAAGTCCTTGTTGAGCTTTTCGTAGCCGCTGATCAAGATTAACTTTTCCGACAGCGGCGAGGCGAAGGCATTGGCGATAACCGCACCGTAGAGCGTGGTCAGCAACGCGACCGCCATGGCCGGGCCGATTGCGGCAGGGTCGGACATGTTCGCCAGCATCTGCACCAGGCCGATCAGGGTTCCAATCATTCCCATAGCCGGTGCGTAGGTCGCCATCGCCTTGAACATATCGGCACCGACGGTGTGTCGTTCGATCGACATGTTGATGTCTTTGCTGAGCAAGCCCTTGACCACATCGGGCGCATGGCCATCGATGCACAGGCCGATACCACGCTCGAGGAAGTCATTGCTGATTTCCCGCCCTTCGAGTGCCAGAATACCTTCCTTGCGAGCAACATTTGCGAGTTCGACCGATTCGTCGATCAGTTTTTGCGGTGCATCGAGTTTATAGAAAAATCCTTTCAGACCTATCTTGAAGGAGCCCAGGAAGTTGCCCAGGGTGACCCGCATCAGCGTTACCGCAAAGGTGCCACCGACCACGATTAGCAACGACGGGGGGTTGACGAACAGGTGGAAAGGACCACCCAGCATGATCGCCGCAGAGATAATGATGTATGCCAGTATGAATCCAACAATGGTTGCGATGTCCACCCAGTTGCTCCTGTCTTCCTATGAACGAGTAAATTGGAGTCTCGAGCATTGTTACAACGCGACTCGTATAGGTTATCGGTCGAGTGGGTGGAATCTTTAGCTGCAGGGCTCGAAAATTGAGAGGTAGCCAGGGGCTGAATTCACGCATTACTGCCGTCGATTTCAAGCTTGGCGCAGTTTCCATAGAGGCCGCTGTTGCACATCGACTAACTGGTGAAAAATCAGCCACTTAAGCGCATCTTCGGCATCATCCTCAAACCACGCTTTAGTGGATCCCAGGCGGAAGCTGTAACCCCAGCTATCCATGTCGGCGAATATGCGTTCGCGTCCAAGGCAGGTGAGTTCGTCAGCGAGTAGTATCTGCAGGTAACAGACGGCATTTTCCTCGGCCTCGTCGCTCGCGGCATCGGTATCGAGCCTGCTGCGCCGCGCCGGATCAAGGCACAGGTAATGGCAAGCTTCGTGGAGTATGGAGTGCAGCGGGGTGTCCACGCGGGCGTGGAGGAGGTCCGCTTGCAAACCCGCTTCGTCGTCACCCCAATAACTGCCGGGTATTGGTTCGTGCTGGACACCAACTATGAGGGTCAATCCGAACCGCGTCAGTAGCGCTGTCAATTCCGTGCTGTCTATCTCGCCGAGACGCAGAACATCGGAATTAGTCGGCATAAGCCTGTAGCAGTTTGGCGATGGTTTGCTGTAACCGCCACCATTCTTCGGCCTTGTATTGTTGGGTTTGCTTGCGAGTGCGTATCACGAGGTAGTTTATCGCGGCCCCGAAAACCCCGAGGATGCCACCGATGTCGATGTTCGGCTGCTGATAGTAGGCACGGATGCGTTTTACCAGCTCCATACCGCGCTCCCCTCGGATACGTGCAAGGCTATTGGTCAGGTTGTTTTGCTCCGACATTTCCCAGGCCATGATCTCGAGCGCCAGAGGGCGTGATTCGAGTGCCTTGACGTAGCGGCCGAGCAAGGTCTGCAGGTAGTCAGGCAGTGCGATGGAGGCACAGTCGATGGCCGATTCGGTAATAATCTCATCCACTCGCCACCACAGCGTGGTGGTGTCGGCAAAGGCCAGTAATAATTCGTCAAAACCACCAAAATATCTATAAATCAGGACTTTATCGCAACCAGCCTGGCGTGCGATTGCGTTAATGCCGACTGCGGGGTAACCCTGTTCGAGTAAAATTGAGCCCACCGCGTTAATAATTCGTTGTTCGGTATTTTTTCTGCTTCTACTCATGCCTGATTCATCCCACCGTGGCCTTGGATTCCTGCCAGAAGACTTCCATTTGTTCGAGTTGCTGTTGATCCATTTCGATGCCGGCAAGAGTCATTTGTTGTTGGACATAGGCGAAGCGGCGCAGGAATTTAAGATTGGTATTACGTAACGACATTTCAGCGTTAACCCTGGCGTGGCGCGCGAGATTGACGCAGACGAACATCAGATCACCGAGTTCATCGCTGATCGCCCTGGCGTCGCTGTTGTCAAAAGCATGCCTGAGTTCGGCCAGCTCTTCTTCGAGCTTGTCAAAAACCGGGTTTATATCAGGCCAGTCGAAACCGAATCTTGCGGCTTCCTGCTGAATTTGACGAGCTCGGTAAATGGCCGAGTTTGAACCAGACTCCTGACTCAGGCCTGTATTGTCTGGCACTGATTTTTCCTGTTGCTTGAGCGCCTGCCATTGCTGTGACAGGTCTTCATCACTCAATTGTTGATCGCGCTGACCACCGAATACATGTGGATGACGGCGTCGCATTTTGTCGGTGATGCCCTGGGCGACGTCATCGAAGTTAAACTGTCCCTGCTCTTCGGCGATACAGGCGTGAAACACGATGTTGAACAACAGGTCGCCGAGCTCCTCCTTCAGATTCTCGGTATCGTTGCGTTCGATCGCGTCCAGCACTTCATGGGTTTCGTCCAGTGTATAGCCCGCAATCGAAGCACTGGTCTGGCGTATATCCCAGGGACAACCGCTTTCCGGGTTACGCAGATCCTTCATTACCTGCCGCAGGTTTTCTATTGCGCTCATAAGTTCTATTGCGTTTGAATCATTAAAAACCCGATAATACCGGCCTTTTAACAGATTCGCAGCTGTAACTGCCAGATGAAAGACAGATCGACACAATTAAACCATTGGCTTGATCAACTTGGCTACCATGACTATGGCTTGAGTAAGGCCTCTGAAGACGCCAGTTTCCGATCCTATCTGAGGCTGAAAACGTCGACCGACTCTCTGATCGTGATGGATGCACCACCGGGCATGGAGTCCTGCGATGAGTTCATCCAGGTGGCGCAAAAACTGCGCGAAGCCGGCTTAAACGCACCCGAGATTATTGCTCGCAACCTGGACAATGGATTCCTCGTGTTGACAGATTTTGGTGCTAGCGATTATCTGTCTCAACTCAATGCGCAAACCGAGGGGCCGCTCTACGCGGATGCGCTGGGGGCATTGTTGCTGATGCAGACCCGCATTGACACAAATGATTTACCCGCCTATGACGAAGCATTGTTGCAGCGCGAGATGGATCTATTTCACGACTGGTTCCTCGGCCAGATGTTGGGAATAACGCTCGAGCCGCACCAGCAGGCGGTCTGGCAAGCGGCTAAACAGGCCCTGGTGGATAACGCGCTAGCGCAACCCCAGGTGTTTGTGCATCGAGATTACCATTCGCGCAACCTGATGAAACTCGAACATCACAATCCGGGGATTCTCGATTTTCAGGATGCGGTCAAGGGACCAATCACCTATGACCTGGTCTCGCTGTTGCGTGATTGCTACGTGGCCTGGCCGCCGTCGCGGGTCGATGAATTGGCGAAGGGCTATTATGAATTAGCGTGCGCGCAGGAATTGGTCGACATCGAGGCTGCACAATTCATGCGCTGGTTCGACCTGATGGGTGTGCAACGCCACCTCAAGGCGGTCGGAATTTTCTCGCGCCTCAACATGCGTGACGGCAAACCCGGTTACCTGAAAGATATTCCGCGTACCCTCGAATACATTCGCCAGGTCGCTGCTAAAGACAAGTCCATGGAGAGCCTGCTATCGCTGTTCGACAAATTGCACTTGAACTCACGAGTCGGAGCGCTAGAAACGCGATGAGCAAGCTATGAAAGCCATGATCCTGGCCGCCGGGCGCGGTGAACGCTTGCGTCCGCTGACAGACACTACCCCGAAGCCGCTACTGGAAGTGCGCGGCAAACCGCTTATCGTACGTCATCTCGAGGCCCTGGCTCGGGGGGGATTCGAGGAAGTTGTCGTCAATCTCAATTGGCTGGGAGAGCAGATACGAAACCGTCTGGGGGACGGTTCGGCGCTTAATCTCACTATCGAATACAGTGTCGAAGCCGACGCGCTTGAGACCGCGGGTGGCATAGTGCAGGCATTGCCGTTACTCGGAGAGCGGTTTGTCGTTATCAATGCCGACATCTTTACCAATTATGACTTTGCTCGCTTGAGACAGGCTGAGAGCAAAGCGCATCTGGTGCTGGTGGAAAATCCATCGCATCACCCGCAAGGGGATTTCACTCTGACGCAATCGACCATTGGCGCCGGAGATTCTGCGCGTTATACCTTCAGCGGCATATCGATGTTTCGGCGGCGATTCTTCGATGGATTGAAACCGGGTAAGCAGGCGCTGGCGCCATTGCTGTATGCGGCTGCGGCTGCGGAACAGGTCACCGGAGAACTTTTCCAGGGCAAATGGACCGACATCGGGACAGTTGAGCGTCTGCGGTCCCTGAACGACTAAAGCTACCTACTTGAATGGGGTGAAGCTGATTTCAATGTCCTTGAGCCAGACCTTTCCCGCACCTTCGAGCGTCAAGTTCAGCCTTAACAGATCCGGATTCTGTTCCTTTTTCAGGTAAAATGGAATTTCGTAGCTGGCCCAGTCATTGTCGCCCTTGATCGGATTGTTTAATCCCTTTGAAAAAAATTCACCCAGTCCTGGAAATCGGCACCACATTTCCAGGTATCCCTGTGTCCGAATCTGTTCGGATTTAATCGACGCCCGATAACACAGCATGCCGTTATCGATATCACCCGGATCGATTTCGAACAGTTGTACGGTCATCGCTTCACTGCTGTCGATGTGCCATCCGTCAGTGTCGGAGACCATGACATCGCTGCTAATGGTAGCCTGCGAACCATCAAACCGCTTGATCAAACGAGCGGGACCCGCCACTTGTGGCCCAGAGAACAATCTTTTCAGCCAGCTCATCATTGTCAGGTCAGCGCACGTAGTAACCCGCGACACGCCAGCGCTTGCCGTCGAGCATCGGGGTCACAGTTTCGACCGCATTTTTCTTGTTGGTGAATTCGGTCTTGAACTGGAAAACGACGTATTCGCCATCCGGTGCACCCGGCAGGCTGGTGGAGTAGGCGGCATTCATTTGCACACGGTTAGTGACGTTGCCCAGTGGTTTGCGTGCCCCGCTTAACTGTTGTGACCAGACCGCGGCATCGACCTGTTGCCTGAACAGTGACGCGGCCTGATTCCACGACTCCTGGTACTGCTGCTGGTCGACCAGGGCCAGCCATTCGGTGACAGCCTTACGCGCGGCGCGAATTTTTGCTTCAGATGCCTGACCTGCCAGGGGCAGCAACAGCATCAGCAGACAGAGTATGGTTTTGTGGCAAACTAGAAGCATATTCTTCTCTATAGCAGATTTATCTGAGGAATCCCTGCAAAATGCAGGGGTTCCCTAATCCTTGGCATGGCTGTAGGCCAGCTTTACCAAATCAACCAACTGGGCACAATCGTACGCAAACGAATTACCAGCATTGACCGTCAAACTGTAACTTGTTAATGGCGAGCTGTGCAGTCAGATGGTCCGGTACCTGGTTATTTTTGCTATTGCGCAAGTGTGCAGGGAACGGTTGAGTCATGAGCGCAGGTAGCGGAGGAGTCTTGCCTCAGCCAGTGGGCGTGGGATTGGCCTTTTCGTCGAAACGGGCCAGGGTGACATCGGTGGATTTGCTACGACGCAGACGACTGCGTAACTGTCCGGCTTCATCCAGGATTGGATAGGCGACCGAGGTCAGGTGTGAATTGATTCGTTTCAGGTCGCGTAGCACGTCCAGTTGCATGGCGCTCAGGCGCGAATCGTAACTCAGGTCATCGCGAATTTTTTGCAGGTGATTCAGGACTGCCTTCTTTTCACGTTTAACAAATTTGTATTTGCGCGCGACAAGTTGACGTGACATGGCGATATCGCCTGAGGTGAAGACGTTTAGTGAAAGCTGGAAGGTGGATAGCACCGGTTGGTACAAATTATTGATATCCTCTCGGTCCTGTAAAGTCATCTTGTTTCGAGTCACCAGCTTTTTGCGTAGGATGTTGTGAATCAGGTCTCCCGAAATGATATCGCCGATGTGTTCCATATTGGTCGCAAAACTCAGAATCTCGGTGCAGCGCTTGCTCTCCTTTTCTCCCAGTGTTTCGCGTGCCAGAGCAGTCAGGTAGGCTTTGACCCCATCGTAAAACTCGTTCACCAGTTTATCCATTTCGCGGGTTCGTTGCGCCAGCTCATGGTCGTTTTTCTTGAGCGCGATAAAAGCGTTACGCAACATGCGCTCGACCACTTCCCCCATGCGCAGGACTTCGCGTTCGGCGTTGACCAGTGCCACCAGGGGAGTTTCGAAGGCGCCTTTGTCGAGCTCCCTGGGTTCCATCTCGTCACTGGCCTCTTCGTCATCGGGGAGCAGTTTTTCGGTGAGTGCGACCATGCGATTAATCAGCGGAAAGAAAACCACCGCGAGGCCTATATTAAATGCCATGTGAAAGTTCGCGATCTGGCGCGCACCGCTGACTTCGAGCGGTGACAGTTGATGAGCAATCATGCCGATAAAGGGCAAAATGACGATAACACCGCAAATACGAAACAGCAGATTACCCAACGGCGGTTGTCGTGCGGCACGATTGGCGCCGAGGGTCGCGATAAACGGTGGGATTGCGCTGCCGATATTGGCGCCGAGTACAAACGTGAATGCGACCGTGATATCGAGCGAGTTAGTGCTGGCGAGAGTAATGATCAGCAACACGGTCGCCAGGCTGGAGTGCGAAGCCCAGGCGATAATTGCGCCGAAAATAACCGCCAGTACCAGATCTTCCCCGAGAGCCACAAAAATTTGCTGGATAATCAATGATTCGCGCATCGGTAACGATGCAGCGACGATCAGTTTTAGTGACAGCAGCATCATGCCGATGCCAAGCAGCAGTCGGCCGATATCGCGCGTGCGACCTCCGGGGGAATAGGTAAACAAAGCCACCCCGAGCGCAATCAGGGCAGGTGAGAGAGCCGATAAATCGAAGGTTAGAATTTGGGCGACGAGAGTGGTGCCGACATCGGCACCGAGCAGAATGGCGAGTGCTGTCGCTGTGGTCAGGATGCCCTGTCCACTAAACGATGAGGTCAGCAGGGCCGTAGCGCTGCTGCTTTGCAGCAACATGGTGACCCCTAAACCGGATAGAAATGCTTTCAAACGATTGCTCAGGCTTGCCCCAAGCGCACCCCGAATTTCGCTGCCCCAGCTTTCGGAAATTCCTATGCGCACCATGCGCAAGCCCCAAAGTAAGAGGGCGACACCTCCAATCAGGTTGATCAGTATAATACTGCCGTTTATGCCTTGACTCCTGCCATAGACCGTTAACTTAACGACCTATGTATTTGTTAAGTAAGGGATTATAGCAGACGAATGCAAATCCCTCCATGTTAATGTAATAACTACAAACTATTTCCCTTGTCGGACATTACGTCAGCTGTCGGCACCAGGGAAATTGATTTCATCAACCTCTACTATAGATTTTGCGAATAGTCAGGCTTCCGGTGGGTACATCGCTTTACGCAATTTACGCTTGTGGATGCGCGCCAGGAGATACTCCCTGTGGGTGATATAGACACCACTACCGATCACCAGCGCAGCGCCAATCAAGGTCGAGATTTCGAGTATTTCGCCATAAAAGCTGTAGCCGATCAACATCGCCCAAACCAGAATAAAATAATTAAACGGCTGCAGGATCACCGCGGGAGCAAGCTCTAGCGACTTGATCAGGAGCAGGTGACTGAGTATCGATATCATACTGATCACCAACAACCACAGTATCTGATTGTTGGTCATGGCTTGCCAGAAAAATGGAATGACCAGCAGTGTCACGACAAATCCGACTACACCAAAGTAGATCAGTGAAGTTTCGAGGCTGTCCTGGCGTGATACCTTGCGCGTAATGATGTTGTAAATCGCGAACATCAGGGCACAGGTAAGCGCCGTCATCGCGAACGGAGAAAATACTCCACTGCCCGGTTGGATAATGATAAGCGTACCGACAAACCCCACTGATACCGCAAGCCAGCGCCGCCAGCCTACCTGTTCGCCGAGTATGGGAATGGATAACACTGTGATGATCAGTGGAAAACATGCAAATATGGTATGCATCTCGGCGATGCCGAGATACTTCAGGCAATACGCAAACAAGGCCATTTCGCTGACGATCAGCAAGCCCCGCAGTATCTGTAATTTTGGCCAGTGTGACTGGAATACGTTACGTAACCTGGTCTTGCGTGATGCGTAAAACAATGCGAACAAGGCAAAGAAGAAATAGCGTACGAACATCAGCTGAGCGACCGGCATGCTGGAAGTCAGGTGCTTGGTGATCGCGTCCTGCGAGGCGAACAGCAATGTCGCGAAAATGAGTGCGAGAATGCCTTTAACTGTCCGCTCTTGCTGTTCCTCAAACGGCCTTGTGCTGTCGCTCAATGAATTTCCTTAAATCAACAATAGTGCAACGAAAAATCGATAGCGTGCACGTGTTTGGTTAGCGCACCGATGGAAATGTGGTCAATCCCGGTGTGGGCGATTTCCAGTATTCGATCCTGTTCGATATTACCCGAGGCTTCAAGTTCAACCTGGTGATGATTGAGTTTGACGGCTTGTTTCAACGCCTCGAGAGTAAAGTTATCGAGCAAGACCCGATCGACCCCGGCGTCGATCGCCTGTTGCAATTGATCCAGATTTTCTACTTCAACTTCGAGCAGTTTTTGGGCGTGCATTTTGCGGGCGCTGGATACGGCGTTGGCTATACCACCACAGGCCGCGAGATGATTTTCCTTGATCAGGAACGCGTCGAACAGACCGATGCGATGATTGCTGCCACCCCCGCACAGAACCGCGTATTTTTGCGCGACGCGTAGCTGGGGGATGGTTTTGCGCGTATCCAGGATTTTACAGTTGGTGTGCTCGATCCGCTCTGCATAGCTTCGTGTTACGGTGGCAGTGCCGGAGAGTGTCTGCAGGAAATTCAATGCACTACGTTCGGCGGTGAGTACGCCGCGTGCAGGACCGGAAACCTCGCAGACAATGCTGTCTTCACTGATTTGCTCGCCATCTCCCGCACGCCAGCGGATGCTGATTCTTTCATCGCATTGTCGAAAAACCTCGTCGAACCACTGGCACCCACAGAGTACTGCGTCCTCGCGCACGAGTAATTCGGTTTCGAGCCGGGTATCTTCGTCGATCAGGGCGGCACTGATGTCACCACTGCCGACGTCCTCATCGAGGGCGTTGGCGGCTTGATTGATAATGTGTTGATACAACTCCATGGCTCAGACCTCGTACTCTTCGCGACGCAATTCCTGGGCGGCGTCGAGATAGGCGTTGATGACAACTGCTTCGGGGATGCTGCCCAGGTACCGCCCGTTTTCGGAATCGACGACCGCGATGGCTACGCCGATATAACCGCGCATGGTTTCCATCGCTTCCCAGATACTGGTGTACTGGTTGAATTCGATCCCTGTCTGCAGCTCGATGCTGCTCACCCCGATGTTATCATCCAGCTCGTACAACTGGTTTTGAAACACCAGGCCGAGAAAACGTCGGTCGCTATCGACTATGACTACCGATGCGGTCGAATGGGTGTTCATTTGCGCGCGTAGCTCGGCGAGACTGGCCGTATGCTGGACCACCGGCAGTGAATCGGTCACATGTTCCACCACTTTATGGTGCATCAGGTAGGCACGCTCGCGACCCATCGACAAATCGAAACCACTCTCGGCGAGTTGCCGATCGTACAGCGAGCGTCCGTACCAGTTGTGAGCCATCAGATTGGCGAACACGATCGCCAACATTGCAGCGACGGTGATTTCATAACTGCGAGTGAGTTCGAACACCAGTAACAATGCGGTCATCGGTGCCCCGATGACCGGACTCATAACTGCAACCATGCCGCAGATGGCGTAAGCGGTTGCTCCCGAATAGTCGTCGAGGAGTAAATCGGGCACCAGCAACGCGAACAGGGCACCGAATAATACGCCAATCAGTAGTGCCGGGAAGATGACTCCTCCAGCAAAGCCGAAACCGATGCAAAGCACCGTCACCAGTAACTTGGCAATCAGAATTAACAGGAGTGAATCAGCACTGTAAATTCCTCCCAGAGTTGCCTGGCGAAACACTTCCTGCCCGGCCCCGAGCACTTCGGGTATCTGTAGTGCGACCAGCGAGACGAGGAAGCCGGCGATCATCGGTTTCAATGCAGCCGGAATTCTTAGTCGCCGTGACAGCCTGGCGCTATGCTGCAATAGTTTCATGAACAACACCGCGAGCGCGCCACAGGCTATTCCTTCCAGCCCAAACAGGAAGAATTCGACACCGCGAAAGCTGCCTTCGAAATCGATCAGAAACAGGGGTGGATGTTCGAAGATGACGTTGGCGACGAGGTAACCGCAGGCACTGGCAACGGTTACCGCGGAAAACATGCGCAACGAGTAATGACGCAGGATCACTTCGTGGGTAAAGATGAGTGCTGCGATCGGTGCATTGAATGCGGTCGAAATGGCGGCCGCGACTCCGCAGGCAATGGCAATACTGCGCACGTCCGGAAGTCTGAATGAAAATCGATTAGCGAGCTGACCCACAAGTGTACCGAGGTATACCAGGGGACCGTACTGCCCGACCGAGGCACCGCAACCCAGGGAAAGTATGGAGGCAATAGTCGAGCTAACGCCTGAAACGGGCGAGGGCAGGCGCTCGTGTAATTGAACCGCATAAATGGTTTCGGGTGGCCCGATGGGCTCGGTTTGCTCGACGCAATATTGCAGCGTCAGGCCGACTACCAGTCCTCCGATGCTTAACACCGCGATCGTGATTAGCCAGAGATGATCATTTTCTACCTGGGCGCGGCTCGCGGCGCTGATATAGAGGACGTCATTAAGATATCCAACCAGCTCGACAAAGCCGATCGTTGCAAAGGCGGTGCTCAAGCCGACGACCAGTCCCAGCGTTGCAAGTACCGCTATGCTTTTGAGGGTTTGTTGTGGCCCGGATTTCATTCGGTATGCAGAGCGTGTTTTAAAACCGCTGGGATATTTCGCGTGTGGTGCCTGGGCAAACGCACCTGTCCGGCAGAAAATCTCGCATCCATTCCCAACTGGCAAGCTCACTCGATTTTCCTTGCAAGCGGTAAGCACTAATTTTCATGGTTTGATCCTCAGTTTAACCAGGCATCGAATTCCATGACTTCGATCAGCGTCGGACGATCGGCCTTGAATGCCGCATTGACTGCATCGCTGAGACTTTGAGCGCTGTCGATGCGCAGTGCATGGCAACCACAGGCCTGGGCCAGAGCGAGGAAGTCAGGGTTTATCCCAGTGACGCCGACCAGGCCGATCCCGCGCAATTTCATATCGTCCTGAATTTGTTTCAAGCCCTCGTTATTCCACAGGATGATGGGCAAACCCAGTTTAAGCTCTGCCGCGGTTACCAGTTCCTGCACCGTGAACATGAAGCCACCATCTCCGGCGAAGCTGACCACGGGTGTATCCGGTAGCGCCAGTTTGGCGCCGATGGCGTCTGGTAAACCGCAACCGAGTGTGCAGTAGCCCGCGGGATAGTGCCAGAGTTTGGGTTTGGCAACATTGAAAGCGAAGGCGCCGGTATAGACTAGCTGACAAATGTCACCCATGACGATCGTATCGACGGGCAGGGCAGTCCGCAGTACGTCCAGAGTTTTGCAATGGCGAACTTCGCTTTCGCTCAGGTTATCGAGTATTTCCGATCTGATGGCAGCTACTTCGGCAGCCGTTTCGGCGCGAGGATAAACGGTACCCAGATGCTTGAGAATGGCTTCGGTCGATGTTTTGGCGCCACCAATAATGGCGACCTCGGCCGAGTATAGATCATTCATTTTGCGTGGGTCGAGATCGATGCGAATAATCTTCCCATTGATTTCGAGAGTTTCAATGAAACTGTCGACTTCTGAAAGTTCGGTTCCGACGGCGAGCACCACATCGGCATTTATAAGGTATTGCTGGACTTCGCCCCGCACGGTACCGGCGCTCAGGGAAAGCGGATGTGAATCATCGATGATGCCCTTGCCCGCGGTGCTGCCGATGACAGCGGCGCCGAGTTTTTCCGCGATCTCGGTAATCGCATCGCTGGCCATCCAGGCACCGCCACCGACACAGATCATCGGTTGTTTGGCCGAGCGCAAAAGTTCGCAAGCGCGTTCGATTTTCTTTTTCGTCGGTACCGGTCGAAGCGGCAGTTCGATCGCTTGCCAGTTGCTCCCCGCAGGCATTTCCAGTACATCGATCGGAATTGCGATATGTACGGGGCGCGGTCGTTCACTGGCAAAAACCGAAAATGCTCTGCTAATCAAGCCCGGGACTTCTTCCGGGTTCATGGCGGTGGCGGAAAAGGCGGTCAGCGGTGCCGTGGTATCGGTCAGGCTGGGGACCTCGTGCAGGCATCCCCACCCCTTGCCAAGGGTATAGCTGGCCGTCTCGCTGGATAGCATCAACACGGGGATACTGTCGGCATAGGCCTGGCCGATCGCGGTGAGTGTGTTGGTAACACCGGGTCCCGATATAACCAGTGCAACTCCGGGTTTACCCGAGGCACGTGCGTAACCGTCGGCCATAAAGCCGGCCCCTTGCTCGTTACGTGCCTGCACATGGCGGATATCGCTTTTGTTCAGGCCCCGGCAAAACTCCAGGGTGTGTACGCCGGGGATACCGAACACCGTATCGACGCCGTATTGCTCGAGCAATTTTATGGTCGCCTCACCTACGTTTAATTCATCTTTACTATTCATCTTAGCCCCTTAACATATTCGATTAACCCTAACTGGCATTGTTTTTCAAACAAGCGCAAGGCGATCGGTACTACCTCGGAACCGATACCGTCCCCGGATATTACAGGTAAATTGGATGGGTCTGCCATCGCATCATTGCAATCAGTCGGGCCGCTAGCTTATAGTTGATCCGGCGTCAGGTAAATCCGCTTCTTACAACTTTCTCAGGCATTCGAGATAAGCAGCTTCGTCAGGTGTCTGGTTGTTGCGCTGGGCGATCCAGAGCGACTGGCCGAGGCATTCCATCATCGCGTGTTCCGCTTTGTGCTGGCCCTTGCCCGAGACCAGGTTTTGATAAACTGCGGCTATGCCAAGAGGCAGGTCGGCAGCTGCCTGCTCGCGCAGCGCTATATGCATTCCCATGTGCAGAAATGGATTGGTTTGACCCTGTTCCGGAGTGAAGTCCTGTTGCTTGAGATCCGCTTCATTGTCGAATAGTGCGTGGTATTCGGGATGAATCTGGATGATATCCGCAATGATGGCTTCCATGGGCTCGAGCAACTGCTTCAGTTGAATTTTTTGCCAGACCTTGAGATACACCTGGCGTACTTCGTCACGCGACTGAAACATTCAGATTTATTTACTCGATGTTCTTTTGTTTGAATTCGCAAAGATCTTCGATGACACAGCTGCCGCAGCGCGGTTTGCGCGCGATGCAGGTATAACGACCGTGCAGGATTAACCAGTGATGCGCATCGAGTTTGAACTCTTCGGGGACAAACTTGAGGAGTTTCTTTTCCACCACCAGAACGTCTTTACCCGGTGCAATAGCGGTGCGATTGGATACCCGGAATATATGGGTATCGACCGCAATCGTGGGATGTCCAAAGGCAACGTTCAAGACGACATTTGCGGTTTTACGTCCAACTCCGGGTAAGGCTTCGAGTGCTGCCCTGTCTTCGGGCACCTCGGAGTTATGTTGTTCGATAAGAATCTTGCAGCTGGCGATGAGGTTTTTGGCTTTGGAATTGAACAGCCCGATGGTCTTGATGTATTGCTTCACTCCGTCTTCGCCCAGGGCGAGCATTTGTTCGGGCGTATTTGCGAGCGGATACAGTTTTGCAGTGGCTTTGTTGACACTGATGTCGGTGGCCTGTGCGGATAGCAAGACCGCGATCAGTAGCTCGAAATTAGACTGGTATTCGAGATCGGAGCGCGGCTCTTTGATGTGTTCGCGCAGGCGCGAAAAAATCTCATGTCGCTTTTCCCGATTCACAGGCTTTCGGCGGCTGGATCAATGGCTTGTGCTTTTTCCTGTGGGCGCAGATCTAGCCAGTTCTTCGCGACGATTAGAATTGCCAGGCCGAAAAAGGCGCCGGGTGGTAATACCGCCAGCAGGAAACCGGGGTAGTCCGGATTTATTTCGAGGGTCATCGCCCGGGCACCCTCGCCAAACATGAGTTCTGCCTGGGCGAATAGCGTGCCAAATCCAATGATTTCACGCAACGCTCCGAGCAGGGCCAGAACCCCGAGAAAACCGAGGCCCATCATCAGGCCATCGAGTGCGGCCGGGCCGATTGGGTTGCGTGATGCAAAACCCTCGGCGCGCCCAATGATCGCACAGTTGGTGACGATCAACGGAATGAAGATCCCGAGTACCAGATAGAGATCGTAGAATAGCGCCTTCATTGACAGTTCAATGATTGTAACCACCGAAGCGATAATCAGCACAAACACCGGTAGGCGTACCTCCTTGCGCACAAAGCCGCGGATTGCCGAGACTATCGTGTTTGACAATATCAGCGTGATCAGTGTGGCGAGCCCGAGCCCGATCCCGTTAACCACTGTGTTGGTCACTGCGAGCAAGGGGCACAAGCCGAGTAATTGTACCAGCGCAACGTTGTTGCTCCAGAGGCCGTTATGTGTGATTTCGCGCCTGCTCGTCATAGAAAATCTTTCGATTAAAAAATAGTGTTCAGGTTTTGCTGATAATACAACAGCGTATTGTGTACCGCTGCTACTACCGCCCGTGGCGTGATGGTTGCACCGGTAAACTGGTCGAATTCACCCCCGTCACGTTTTACCTGCCAGCCGCGCTGTCGTGGATTGGACAGTGATTTGCCGTCGAAGCCCTTAATCCACGACGACTTTCTGATTTCGATCGCATCTCCGAGCCCGGGAGTTTCGGCATGCTTGACCACGCGCACTCCGGCCAGGCTGCCATCGACAAAAACACCGACCAGCAGATGAATCTTGCCGTTATATCCATTGGGCGCAACACTATTGAAAATAGCTGCAACCGGCTTACCGCCAAATCGCGCCCGGTAGATGGTT
The DNA here is from genome assembly GCA_024229615.1 of Gammaproteobacteria bacterium. Classification (GTDB taxonomy): domain Bacteria; phylum Pseudomonadota; class Gammaproteobacteria. Next base: position 19,585 of record JAAESG010000100.1, read on the forward strand.
GAAGTTCTGTCGGTGCCGAGCAGTGTAGAGGCGGGCAACTCGAGGGTGTCAGTCGCGATATCGTTGTCGAGCTTGTCAACGGGAAGTAATGCGTAGAGATTGCGCAATAGCAGTTGCCTTTCGTTTTCTATGATCCTGTCGCCGGTAGTGTACTCGGTGACTGCAACCAGGGTCGTACCCGCGACCGCGAATAGCCACAGGAAGATGCCCGACAATAGAATCTGGCGACGATTAGTCAGGCTCATTTCTCGCCATATACTCGGGGTTGGGAGTAGTAGTCGATCAGGGGTACGCACATGTTCGCCAACAAAACCGCGAAGGCGACGCCATCGGGGAATCCGCCCCAGACCCGGATCACGTAAATGAGCAAGCCGATGAGCAAGCCGTAAATAATCCGTCCTTTGTCGGTGGTGGCCGCTGTAACCGGATCGGTGGCGATGAAAAAGGCACCGATTACCGCAGCGCCCGAAAGCAGGTGAAACAGTGGCGAAGCGTAGATATCGGGATCGATCAGGTAAAAGGCCGAAGAGATGACTAACATACCGCCGAGCAATGCGACCGGGATATGCCAACGAATGGTGCGTGTCACCAGTAACCACAGTCCACCGACGACCCACCAGAACGCAATCCACTCCCAGCCTTTGCCGCCAAATTCGCCGAACAGGGGTGCCTGGCGAATTTCATCGATGGCGATGTTCAGGCCGATCCCGGTTTTCAGTTGATCGAGCGGAGTTGCCGAAGTCAATGCATCCCACTGCTGGATATCGGCGCCACCGAAAGTGTAGCTGAAGGCATCTGCGAGGCCGAGGGTTTCACCGCTGATCGAGCCCGGCAAATACCAGGTCGTCATTTCTCGTGGAAATGAAATCAATAACGCGACATAACCCACCATCGCAGGATTGAAAGGGTTGAATCCGAGTCCACCATAGAGGTGTTTTCCGGCGACCATTGCAAAGCCGATACCGACCAGTACCAGCCACCAGGGTGCGTGCATGGGCAGGCACAGAGCGAATAGCCATGCGGCCACAACCGCGCTGAAGTCGGTCAAGTGTGGCATCACCGGTTTGGCGCGTAGTTTGAGGATGCCGGCCTCGAATCCGAGAGCAAACAGGATCGCGAGACAAATGTTGATCAGCACGCCTGGTCCGAACTGCCAGGCATAGGCCAGGGTGCCGGGTAGCAGTGCGACGATGACCTGAATCATCAGACGCTTGAGCGAATTGACCGGTGCCACGTAGGGCGAGGACACGATGACGCTGGTCATGTCGATTCTTCCTGGATCGCCTTCTTGCGCGCCTTGACTCTCTCCAGCGCTGCCTGTACCGGATCGGTAGCAGAGTCTGTCTCGTCGCTTGTGGCACGCTTCTTGTTCAGCGCCTCACGTTTCAGGCGTCGCCGTTCCTCGTCCTGCTGTTTTTTCAGGAGTAGACGCTTTTCACGGAACTCGAACCTGATGCGCGCTCGATCCGATTTAAACTGAGCCTTTTGCGTGGCGCGGATTTCGCTCTTGGCGGCGCGATAGTACTGCACCAGTGGGATCTGGCTCGGGCATACCGCGGAGCAGCAACCGCATTCAATACAGTTAAACAGGTGAAATTCCTCTGTGCGATCGTAGGCTTTGGCGCGAGTATGCCAATAGAGTTGCTGCGGCAGTAACTGCGCCGGACAGACTTCGGTACATTTACTGCAGCGAATGCATTCATCGTGATAACCCGGTGTGCGCGCAATCGTTTCTTCGCGGGTAACCATGATATTGTTGCTGGCTTTGACGATGGGTACCTGGCTTCCGGAAAGTGCGAAGCCCATCATCGGGCCACCCATAATCAGATGGCCGCGGTCACCTTGCCTGTAACCGCCGGCGAGTTCTATCAGGTGGCTAATCGGCGTACCCAGACGAGTCTCCCAGTTACCCGGCCGGGCAATATTGTCCCCGCTAATTGTAACAATGCGGGAAATCAGCGGTTGGTCCTGTTCCAGAGCCCGCGTGATTGCGACACAGGTGCCGACATTCTGACAAAAAAAGCCAATGTCGAATGCCAACTGGCCATGTGGTACTTCTTTTCCGGTTAGCACCTGGATCAACTGTTTTTCGCCTCCCGAGGGATATATCGTCGGGATCGATACAAGCTCCGTATTGGCGAGGCTGTTATCTTTCAGTGCTTTGGACATTGATGAGATCGCTTCGGGCTTGTTGTCTTCGATAGCGATTAATGTGGTCTTCGGGGAGAGGATTTGTTGCAGGTAGCCGCTACCGCGAACCACTTCATCCGCGTAGCTGCGCATCAGTATATCGTCGCAGGTTATATAAGGCTCGCATTCAACGCCGTTGATGATCAGGGTATCGATCCCATTCGTTTTTCCGCGCGCAATTTTCGGCGAAGCCGGGAAGGCCGCACCCCCGAGCCCGACTATACCTGCGCGACATATCAGCTCGATCAATTCCGGTGGACTCAGTTGCGTGAGGTCTTTGATGTGCGGATCGGCAGCCTCATCCTTGCCGTCGATATCGATCACGATGCAATCATCCGATTGCCCTGAGGGATGTGCGATCGGATACTTTCCGATCGCACTGACTGTGCCTGAGCTCGGTGCATGTACCGCAGCGCGAATTAGCGAAGAATTGGCGGCTACCACGTGACCTTTCAGTACTTTGTTGCCCACATCGACCAGCGGTTTGTTGTACTGGCCTATGTGCTGTCTCAACGGCAGGTACAGGCGCTCTGGCAGGGTCGCCTGCTGTAATCCCTGGGTTAGTGATTCGGCCTTGTGACCATCCAGATGCAGACCACCATGGAAGTGATGTAGTTTAGGCATCCTTCAATAGTTCCAGTTGATCCCGCGGTGTCGACCATTTCCAGTCGTCGATAGTTTGCACTGATGGGATCATCTCGATGCAATCAACCGGGCAAGGCGGCAAGCAGAGCTTACAGCCGGTACATTCGTCTTCAATCACAGTATGCATGTGTTTGGCTGCGCCCAGGATGGCGTCTACCGGGCAGGCCTGTATGCAAAGCGTGCAACCGATACAGGTTTGTTCGTCAATGATTGCGACCAGTGGAACCTCGAGATGCTCCCCGTGTTCGGCGTTGAGCTCGAGTACTTCGGTGCCAAGCAGATCAGCGAGTGCAACGATGGTCGACTGCCCGCCTGGCGGACATTGATTGATCGGAGCCTCGCCGTTGGCGATGGCCTCGGCGTAGGGTCGGCAGCCTGCGTAAGTGCATTGCCCACACTGGGTTTGTGGTAAAAGTGAATCAATCTGATCGACGACCGGATTGCCTTCGACCTTGAAACGGATCGCTGCGTAGCCAAGAATCAGGCCGAACAATCCGGCCATCAGGCTGATGGTGAGAATGGCGAGAATCACGGCTTATACCTTGACCAACCCGCCCAGACCCATGAAGGCCAGTGACATGAGTCCCGCGGTAACCAGACCGATTGCCGATCCTTTGAAAGGTGTGGGGACGTCGGCAACATTGATACGTTCGCGCATCGCAGCGAACAGTATCAGTACCAGGGAAAATCCCAGGGCCGCGCCAAAACCATAAATGACCGATTCGAAGAATCCGTTCTGTTCCTGAACATTGATCAATGCAACTCCGAGCACAGCGCAATTGGTTGTGATCAGAGGTAAAAATATTCCAAGCACGTTGTACAGCAGAGGGCTGGTCTTGTGTACCACCATTTCGGTGAAATTGACGACTGCGGCGATGGCGATGATGAACGCGATAGTACGCAAGTATTCAAGATCCAGTGGAGACAGAATCCAGTTATTGATCAGATAACTCAGAACTGCCGACAGGGTTAGCACAAATGTGGTCGCTGCGCTCATGCCGATCGCGGTTTCGACTTTGCGTGAGACGCCCATGAAAGGACACAGCCCGAGAAATTTCACCAACACGATGTTGTTCACGAAGACGGTGCCAATCAAGAGTAACAGATATTCTGACATGGCCGGATTATAAGGCCTGACCCCCATGAAAAATACCGAATTTATGTGAGGTCTTTATTAAATCTCCTAATAGATCAATTGCCTAAAAGATATGTGCGTTTAGTCGGCGAACTCGCCTGGTTCTAGTTCTCCAGCCTGTTTGATGAAAGCTTCGACGGTCACGGTGTCTTTCAAGTGCCAGTTCCATGCGCTGAGATTATTCTGGTACTTGGCGGACGACGTGAAATCGTCGAGCAGGGAACGCAATTCGGAACTCTGCAGAAGGGAAGGTACCACGATCGGGCTGGCGATCAGAATAGCCAACAATATACTGCGACCCCGTTTCAGGTGAGAAATATGGATCAGGTAAAGGGCAATCGCAGCGGGTAGTAGTACCAGGTACCAGGCGAGGTGAAATAGTGTTGCCGGCCAGTTTGCCGAGAACAGGTAGCTCAGCTCCTTGGAAAACAGCGTGGTGACGTAGTAAAGAAGATAAACGAGGCATATCGAAGTGACCAGTTGCCTGATCTCCCAGCGGTTTACCAGCAGCCGCTCGAGTACCGCCAGGGCAAGCACGAAAAAGCCGATGGTTAATATGGTTTCACGCAACACGAACTTGAACAGATTGCTCCATTTGACACTGTTGTAGGCGTTGAAAAAAAACTCGAGGCCGCCAATACAAAGGCAGACCAGTACCAGCAGGACCGCCCAGTAATTGTGTCCGAAGAGGAGGCTGATACCGCCGTGTCCGGCGAGGGGCCTGGTAGCAGGAACGTCATGATCTCGCCTTAGCAACTGTGCGCGGACTCGCCCGATTTCGAGATTCACGGGCAGATTTTCGCCGACCAGTGTGTCCAGTTGCTGGTTCTCTATACGCACCGGGTTTACGTCGGTCAGGTTGACCAGTTCGTAAGAACTATCGCCGTAACGTATGATTTTCAGGTGGTGAGGTGCTACCGTTGGATCGGAAAGAATAATGTCATTGTCGAGGGCGCGGCCCAGTGTCGTGATTTCCTGATCGATGCAATGATATCGATGCAGGCCGCGAGTGTTGATTTCGAGTATCAGGGCTTCCACTCGGTTTGCTCCAGAAATCTTTGAATGAGAGGTAGCGTCGACGAGTAATCGATACCGGTCATAATCACGGTAATAAAGAAGCCCTGTTTCTTGTGCCCGGTCAGCGCTGCGGTAAACAGGACGTCGCTCAAACCTTCATATTCGACGTACTCGCGTCGGCACAAGTTGCCTTTCAGCTCCTGCTGCGAGACCTCCACAAACCAGGTTTTACAATTAAAATTACTGACCATATCCCGGTCCATTTTCGATTCAATCTGATCCTTGTTCAGATTCTCGTAAAGGTTGTAAAACTGGATCGTATTGAGGTCCTCCGATTCGAGCCAGAAGTATTCATAGATCAATCTGCCGACGAACTTATTGTCTTCGTCGAGATAGACGTGGTTCTGGTTGGTGCAGCGAATCTGGTAGCGCTTATAGCGTGCAACCGCGCTGAGTTTGGTGCTGTTGTCCCAGCAGCGAACTGTTGGAGAAATGACCCCCGGTAATTTGAATTGGCGCAGGTCCAGTTCCGGCCAGTCAGTTTCGAGCAACTGTTCGATATAGCTGGTTTCATAGGCGAGAACCTGGCGCGCAACCTCGACCTTGAGGTCCTGCTCGTCCTCGAAAGCAGCGTTGGCGGCTTGATCGATCAGATTCTTTAAAAAACGAGACGGCACGATAAAGCTGATAGCGTTACGTGCGGTCGCGACGTTGATGCCGATGGCTTCTCCCCGCTCGTTAAAGGTCGGGCCACCACTCATACCCGGGTTGAGGCTGCCGGAGAACAGTATACGGCTGTCGTCGGTCTGATTTAGGATGCCACCGTTGGTACCGACTGCGATACTAAGCCCCAGGTCGAGCGGGTTTCCCATAGCGAAAATAGGTGCTCCGCGCGGCGGTAGTGGACTCATCTTTATGGCTTCGCCAATCGGTTTTTCTGCACCGAGCAAGGCCAGATCACGTGCCACGTCGAGACCCAGCAATTTTAACTCACCTTCCTGCCCGTCCTTACTGATGAACGAAATATAAAACAACTCGGGTTCGAGAATGACCTGTCCGATGACGTGGTAGTTGGTCGCAACCTGGCTGCCGTCGCCAACGATAAATCCCGATCCAATGCTGGACTTTTTACCGGTTTCACGATTGAGCACGCGCACCTGAAAGACGCGTTGCTCATTCTGTTGATAGATTTGTTTCGAGTCCATAGCTGCCTGGGTCGGAGCAAACAGGCTCGCGAACAAAAGGCCGAAAGCGATCAGGCGTAACAACAATTAACTAACTCGCATTCCCGGTTTGGCGCCCGATTCCGGACTCAGAATGTACAACTCGGTTTCCCCGGAGCCGGCGGCCAGTACCATGCCCTCGGATATGCCGAAGCGCATTTTACGCGGTGCCAGGTTGGCGACCATGACGGTCAGCTTTCCTTCCAGGTCTTCCGGTTGATAGGCATTGCTGAGTCCGGCCAAAACGTTGCGGGTTTCACTGCCAATATCCAGTGTCAGTTGCAATAGTCTGTCCGATTTGTCGACACGTTTGGCGGTGACAATTCTCGCGATACGGAAATCCAGCTTTGCGAAATCGTCATAGTTGATTTCCGCTGCAATCGGCTCGATCGATGAGTCGCCCGAGCCCTGTTGTATTTTCTGTTCCGCGACGAGATCCTCTTTGGTGGCCTCGATCATGCGCTCGATAAAGACAGGCTCGATCCGGGTCATCAGGGGTTTGAAGCGATCGATGCTGTGGTCTAGCAGATTGTCGCCAAGGTCGGCCCAGCTCAAAGCTTCCACCTTGAGAAATGCTTCGGCTTGCAGTGCAAGTCTGGGTAATACCGGTTTCAGCAAAATGATGAGCTGGCGGAAGCCATTCAGGCCGATAGTGCAGACGTCCTGTACTTCGCTAAAGCGCACTTCATCCTTGATCGTCACCCAGGGCTGTTGTTCGTCGATGTATTGATTGACCTTGTCGGCCAGAGCCATGATGTCGCGCATCGCCTTGCCAAACTCGCGCTTGTCGTAATACTCGGCGATGGTTTCGGAGGCTGCCAGAAACTGCTGGCTGAGGCTATCGTCGGAGAGCTTGCTCGAGAGCTTGCTGTCAAAGCGCTTGTTGATGAAACCGGCGCAGCGGCTGGCGATGTTGACCAGTTTACCGACCAGGTCCGAATTGACGCGGGTCGTAAAATCCTCCAGATTGAGGTCGATATCATCGATGCCGGGACCGAGTTTGGCGGCAAAGTAATAGCGCAGATATTCTGGATTCAGGTGCTCCAGGTAGGTACGCGCCATAATAAATGTGCCGCGCGATTTGGACATTTTCTGACCATCGACGGTCAGGAAACCATGGCAGTAGACGGCGCTCGGCTTGCGAAACCCGGCACCGTGCAGCATGGCTGGCCAGAACATGGTGTGAAACCGAGCGATGTCCTTACCGATAAAATGGTAAAGCTCGTGTTTGCTATCCGCACTCCAGTATTCGTTAAAGTCAGTTCCATTGGCTTCACACCAGTTTTTAAAGCTGGCCATGTAACCGATTGGTGCTTCCATCCAGACATAAAAATACTTGCCCGGCGCATCCGGAATTTCGAAACCCCAGTAGGGTGCGTTGCGCGAAATATCCCAATCCTTGAGGCCTTCGTCGAGCCATTCGTTCATCTTGTTGGCGATTTCGGTTTGCACGTGCCCATCATCAAACCAGGCTTTAAGCATGTCTTCGAAATCTTCCAGTTTGAAGAAATACTGTTCAGAATCTTTTTCTATCGGCGCTTCACCACTGACTATCGAAACCGGGTTCTTCAGATCCGTCGGGGCATAAGTCGCGCCGCAATTCTCGCAGTTGTCGCCATATTGGTCGGCCATGCCACAGTTGGGGCATTCACCCTTGACGAATCGATCCGGCAAAAACATTTCCGCCTTGGGATCGTAGGCCTGCGAAATGACACGCGTCCGAATATGCCCGGCGTCTCGCAGCTGGGTATAAATGTATTCGGAAAAAAAACGATTCTCGTCGGAATGGGTGCTGTAGTAATTATCGAAGGCAACTCCGAAATCTGAAAAATCCTGCAGGTGCTCCGTGTACATGCGTTCGATTAGTGCCTCGGGTGCGATCCCTTCGGCCTGCGCACGCAGCATGATCGGCGTACCGTGTGCGTCGTCCGCACAGACGTAAATGCATTTATGCCCGCGCAATTTCTGAAAGCGTACCCAGATATCGGTTTGCACATACTCGAGCATGTGACCGATATGAATCGGGCCGTTGGCGTAAGGCAACGCGCTGGTAACCACTATCTGGCGGAGTTTGGAGCTCATTTAATAGGCTGGCGTGACAAAACATCACATTTTAGGTCCTGTATCAGGCCCTGTATAGAACAATCACATAAAAACTAAGTGATATTTCTGAACCGGCTCGGGTAAAATGCGCCCTCATTCAGCAAACCCTGACATACAGATAACAATGGCGATTGATAAATCACAGATAGAGATGAAATTGGGCCAGATCATCGATCCCAACATGGAAGCGGACTTGATCACCAGCAAGGCTGTCAAATCGGTCGAACAGGATGGAGACGCGTGGAATATTGAAATTCGACTGGGATATCCCGCTGCGGGGTATTTCGACGAGCTGGGGCAGGAAATCAAGGCCGTGTTGACCAGCATGGACGGAGTGGGTGAAGTCCAGGTAAACGTATCAAGCCAGGTGAAATCTCACACTGTACAGCAGAATCTGAAACCCCTCGAAGGGATCAAAAATATTATTGCGATCGCCTCCGGTAAAGGTGGGGTGGGTAAATCCACGACCGCCGTTAATCTGGCTCTGGCGCTGCAGGCTGAAGGTGCCACGGTCGGCATCCTCGACGCCGATATCTATGGACCCAGTATTCCGCGCATGCTCGGTTGCAAGGGGCAGCCTGAATCGAGTGACGGCAAGAGCCTCGAACCGATGATCGGGCATGGCGTTCAATCGATGTCGATCGGATATCTGGTCGAAGAAGATACGCCGATGATCTGGCGTGGGCCGATGGTTACGCAGGCGCTGGAGCAGTTACTCAACGATACACGCTGGAATGATGTCGACTACCTGGTTGTCGATTTGCCGCCTGGAACCGGCGACATTCAGTTAACCCTGGCGCAACGTATTCCGGTCAGTGGGGCTGTTATCGTAACTACCCCGCAGGACATCGCTTTACTCGATGCTCGCAAGGGTCTGAAAATGTTCGAGAAGGTTGAGGTCCCGGTACTGGGTATCATCGAAAACATGAGCATTCATATCTGCAGCCAGTGTGGGCACAGCGAGCACATTTTCGGTGAAGGTGGCGGGGCACGCATGTCGGAAGATCACGCTGTCGATTTGCTCGGTGCCTTGCCTCTGGATATTCGCATTCGTGAACAGGCTGACAGCGGAAATCCGTCCGTGGTCGCGATGCAAGATGGTCAGATCAGTTCTATTTACCGTAGTATTGCACGTAAGACGGCGGCCAAGCTTGCCACCCGGGCGCGCGATCACTCCGCGGCTTTTCCCAACATTGTTATCCAGAATAATTGACCTGCATGCGCTTGCAGGTCATCCCGATACGTCAACCCCGCGTACGCGGGGGTGTGCGAAAGCGGGGATCCAGTCTAAAACAGGCGGCCGCAGGCCGACTACATCTGTAAGCAATTAGCGCTTTATCAGTTTCTGGGTCCCGCCGGTCCGACGCATCGGGTCAAGCCGCGGGATGACAGATCAAAAATTACCCCGCTGGTAGTCGCTGAAAGCCTGGCGTACCTCTTCATCGGTGTTCATGACAAATGGACCGCCACGTGCCACCGGTTCATTGAGTGGTTTTCCCGCCACCAGTAACAAGCGGCTTGTCTGATCACCAGCCCTGAGTGTGAGGCTGTCGCCCCGCCCCAGGACCGCCAGCTGATCGCATTCTAAGTTCAGCTTTACCCCGTCCACATCTTTCAGCATTACCGTCCCGTTTATGACGTATACAAACGCATTGTGATCCGCAGCGAAGTTTTCGTTGAACTCGACGCCCGCCTGCAAAGATACGTCAAGATAGAGCGGGTTGGTCAGTGGTTGGCTTACCGGTCCAACAGTACCCTGTGAAGTTTCTCCGCTGATGACCCTGATCTCGGTCCCGGGCCGCAGTTCGGTTGGAATTTGTGTGGCGTCGTGTTCCTGGTAGGCAGGCGTGGTCATCTTGTACATGCTCGGCAGGTTAATCCAGAGCTGAAACCCCTCCAGCAAACCGTTCTGCTGCTCTGGCATCTCTGAGTGAACTATGCCTTTGCCCGCAGTCATCCACTGGATTCCGCCCGCTTCGATGACACCTTCATTGCCGGCATTGTCCTGGTGACGCATTTTCCCGTTGAGCAGATAGGTCACGGTTTCAAAACCCCGGTGTGGATGCGGTGGAAATCCGGCGATGTAGTCGTCCGGGTTGTCGGAACGAAACGCATCCAGCAGCAAAAACGGATCGAGATCCATCAGTTCGGGTTGTCCGATGACCCGCACCAGTTCCACTCCGGCACCATCGGTGGTCGCCTGGCCGGTGACCACCTGCTTTACTTTGCGACTACTCATGTGAGCCTCCTGGCCTCGACGGCCGGATAGTGTTGATTGATTTGCTCCATTGCCCTGTTGAAGCTCGCATCCGAGTCAACATTCATCTGATCGGCGGCAACTATACTGACCTTGTTGATACCGATAAAGGTAAAAACCTGTCGCAAGTAACCACTGACAAAGTCCAGTGGGCTGTCCATGGGGACTCCCCCGGTGGTTACCACTATATCGACAGACTTGCCATCAAGCAGGCCCTCTGGGCCATTGTCGGTGTAGCGAAAAGTGACACCGGCGCGGCATACCAGGTCGATCCAGGCCTTCAGGGTCGCTGGAATACTGAAGTTGTACATCGGTGTTGTCAGCACAATGTGATCGGACCATTTGAGTTCCTCGATCAGTTCGTCGGAAAATGCCAATCGATCCGTTTGCGCCGCTGCACGTGCTTCGCGGGTGGTAAAGTTGGCGGCGATCCAGTGACTATCGATAAACGACAGGTTCCGGTTCAGATCGCGTTCGCGTGTTTCCACCGACGAATGGCTTTGCGTGATTTGCCTGTGCAGATGATCTCCGAGTTTTCGGCTGCTCGAGTCGGTGGGGTTTGCACTGGCGTCGAGACGCAGGATTCGTATCGTATCGTGCATGGTTATATCTCCTGTGTTTGCAATTGTGGATTAAAAGCCCATTGTCCGGGACCCTGCGAAAACAGCAGCAGGAACGCGCCGGCGATGCCGATATTTTTCATCAACAGGATTGCTTGCAACTGCTGGCTGAAATCGCTGTGAAACAAAATTGCCGCGAGCAAAGTAAAGCCGCCCAGCAGGGCAGCTGTGATTTGAGTCTGAAAACCGATCAGTATCGATAAACCGCCTACTACTTCGAGTGCGATGACAGCGGGCAATAGCAATCCAGGTACGCCGCTTGACTCCATGTAAGACTGGGTTGCGGCATAGCTGGTAATTTTGCTGAACCCCGCGGTGATAAAAATGCTCGCCAGCATGGCCCGACCGAAAAGCGTAGAAACGTTGGATAGGGTGGTTGATTTCATTCTGTTTGCCTCTTGATTGTTGATGTTGTTATTATTATTGTTCTGATAATTAGATAAATAACCTAACTGAGAAAACATAGTTGTTAAATCGAGAACAATATGAATCGCTTTGAAGAACTCGAAGCTTTTGTTGCGGTGGTTGATTTTCAGGGCTTCAGCAACGCCGGAGAAAAACTGGGTATCGCCAAGTCGATGCTAAGTCGTCGGGTCAGTGAGCTTGAGAAAAGGCTGGGGGTTCAGTTGTTGCAACGCACGACCCGGCGTCAGTCCCTGACTGAAACAGGGGCCGAGTTTTATCAGCGGGCTACCCAGCTACTTGCCGATTTGTATGAAGCTGAACAGTTGGTTGGGGATTCCCAATGTGATCTTGCAGGCAAGATAAAGCTGGCTGTGCCCATGGGCCTCGGTGTCAGTCAATTGGCGGAGACGATTCATGATTTTCTGCGCGAGCACCCGGATATCCGCATCGAGGTAGATTTGAATGATCGGGAGGTCGATCTGATCGATGAAAATATAGACCTGGCGATTCGGGTCGGTGATCTTTCGGACTCGAGTTTGATTGCAAGAAAACTCGCCGATGAGCAATTTGCAGTCTGTGCTAGCCCGGCTTATCTGGAGCAATTTGGTCATCCTCGACATCCGTCGGAGCTGGTGGAACATGAGGTACTGATTTACAGCAATATCGCAGTTGGACGGCAATGGTTCTACGAACTGGATGGCAAGAAAATCAGCCCGCGCATGAAATATCGGTTATCTGCAAACAACGGTGAGTTTCTGGCGGCAGTCGCGAGTCGTGGTCAGGCGATTGTAGGCGGCCCCGTTGCAATGCTACAGAAGTATATCGATTCCGGTGAATTGACCGCAATCCTGACAGACTTTCCCCGAAGCGAGGTTGGCATGTACGCGGTTTATCCGCCGGGTCGATTGATATCAAGGCGGGTCAGGGTGTTTAGTGATGCGCTGTTTGCCCATTTTGCCAAGCAATCAGCCTAGGGCCTGTTAACAGGCTCTAACTCGGCTTGCGCGTACTGATTTCAGTCGTGGGGAAATAACGTTGCAGTACTGCTGCGAGTTCCTTCTTAACGATTGGCTTGGCGATGTAATCATTCATGCCGGCTTCGATACAGGCGCTTCGATCACTTTGCTGGGTATTCACGGTTATCGCCGCTATGGGCGTATTCCTGGTCTCGAGATCCATTTCGCAGATTATTCGAGTGGCTTCAAATCTATCCATTTCAGGCATCTGGATATCCTGGTTCTCATGGTCATGCGGGGTTAGCGATACGGATGCGGCGATGCGCGCCAATTCTCGATAGTTATCCAGTTGCGAGGTCTGATAGTTGTTGTAAGAAGGGAAAACGATAATCAGCTCGATCAGCACTATGGCGATGAAAACGACCAGGCACAAACGGCGTGCCAGGCGAAAGCGCAGCATCTGGCTCAGCATTTTAAGCCAGTCTGCAATGTTGCGACGGCGTTGAGATACAATGACCATTACTGTTGTATCGGCATGTTTGCCGAATGCCTTAAAACTGATTGTTGTTCAATTATAAGGACATAGATGGCTGCTATTGGGCTGCAAATAATCGAAACGCCATCGACGACCGCGCCCGGGACCGGATATACTGCGCCTTTTTTCGAGGCGTAGGCTGTGAGTATTAAATCGGACCGGTGGATTCGTCGAATGGCGGCGGCGGAGGGCATGATCGAACCCTTCGAGTCAGGGCAGGTCCGTGAGTCGGAAAATGGCCGTATTATTTCCTACGGCACCTCCAGTTATGGCTACGATGTACGTTGTGCCGATGAATTCAAGATCTTCACCAATATTAACTCGGCAATCGTCGATCCGAAAAACTTCGATGATGAAAGTTTTGTCGATATTCAGTCAGATGTTTGCATCATACCGCCGAATTCCTTTGCCCTGGCGCGTACCGTCGAATACTTCAGGATACCGCGTAGCGTGCTGACTATTTGTCTCGGTAAGTCGACTTATGCTCGCTGCGGTATTATCGTCAATGTGACGCCACTCGAACCCGAGTGGGAGGGACATGTCACGCTCGAATTTTCAAACACGACACCTTTGCCGGCCAAAATTTACGCCAATGAAGGTGTTGCACAAATGCTGTTTTATGAGTCTGACGAAGTCTGTGAAGTGTCCTACAAGGACCGCGGTGGCAAGTATCAGGGGCAGAAAGGCGTGACCTTGCCCAAGGCATAACTTTTATCAAATCTATAGAAGGTCGATGATTTTCCAGTTTCGTGATTCGGCGATCGTCTTCAACTGGTCGTCAGGATTGACCGCGACTGGATGGTCGACCTGCTCCAGCAGTGACAGATCATTCATCGAATCGCTGTAAAAATAACTACCGGCGATACTGTGACCGGTATTTTCCAGCCATTCCCTCAATGCAATAACCTTACCTTCCTGGTAGGTAGGAGTGCCCAGAAAGCGACCGGTGTAGCGCTGGTCTACTATTTCCGGCTCGGTCGCAAGAACCGTCGATACTCCCAGTAATTGTGCTATTGGTTCGGTAACAAACAGATTGGTTGCACTGATAATGAGCAAATCGTGATTCAGCGCTCGATGCTTGTCCAGCAGGTTTCCGGCACCGGGTGCAATGAGCGGTTTTATCCACTTTTCCACGTAATCTGCACGCCAGGTATATAACTCTTCCAGGGTATAATGGGTTAGAGGTTCTAGCGCAAATGCGAGATAAACATCATTATCCAGTGTCCCGCGCTGGTAGTCCTGGTAAAAAATCTCGTTCCGCTTGCGAAATTTCAGCTCGTCGACAATGCCCGTTTCAACCATGTATTCGCCCCATAAATAGTCGCTATCGCCAGTTATCAGGGTGTGATCAAGATCAAAAATTGCGAGGGTCATGTTTTACTTCCACTGTTGTAGCTTGCTGGGTTCTGAGCGTCTATGTCAGAATGGGCGGCCCAGATTCTATACGATTTATCGTGACCAGAGAAATGATTGATACTGACGGTTACCGCGCCAATGTCGGAATAATATTATGTAACAGCAACGGGCAGGTCATGTGGGCGCGGCGTGTTGGACAGGATGCCTGGCAGTTTCCGCAGGGTGGCATTAGTGCCAATGAAAGCTCCGAGGATGCGATGTATCGTGAACTGTGGGAGGAGACGGGGTTACAACCGGGCCATGTCTCAGTGCTGGGTGCAACCGATAGCTGGCTGCGTTACAAGTTACCAAAACGGCTCATGCGTCGTTCAGAGCCGCGATGTATCGGACAGAAACAGCTCTGGTATCTGTTACGGCTCGAATCGGACGAATCGAGTTTTGATCTGAGCGCTTCCAGGACACCGGAGTTTGATCACTGGAAGTGGGTAGATTACTGGTACCCGGTAGACGAAGTAATCTTCTTTAAACGCCGTGTATACCAGTGTGCACTGGCACAATTGGAATCCAGGTTACCGTCGCCATCAGTAAGGGCTGGTGACTAATTTGTTATTCAGGGGGTATAAATAGTGGCATCGATGATTCACAGGTTGCAGCGTATCGTTCAGGAGGTCAATCGGGCTCCTGATATCGATCGTGCGCTTGTGTTAATTACCGAAAGCCTGACTCAGGACCTGAATACCGATGCCTGTTCCATATTTCTGGCACGCGAGGACGACCCGGAGGCATTCGTGTTGCAGGCCTGCAGTGGATTAAATCCGGACATTATTGGCCGGGTAGAACGTCGCTTAGGCCAGGGTTTGATTGGTACCATTGCGGAACGCGCCGAGGCGATGAATCTGGTTGACGCACCTCGCCACAAGAAATTTTTACTGGTACCGGATTCAGGTGAAGTCGACTTTCCAATCATGCTCGGAGTACCGATCATTGCCCATCGTAATGTTCTTGGGGTTATCTCGGTACAGCGCGTCGAGAATGCTTTTAACGAGGATGAAGAGGCCTATTTAACCACGCTGGCTGCGCAACTGGCGACCTCGATAGAACGTGCTGAAAGCCAGGGTCGGTTTAGCACCAAACAGGCTACTACCCATATGATCAAGGGTGTAGCAGGTGCCCCGGGGATGGCGATCGGTGTGGCGATGGTGCTGAATCGCGGGGTTACTTTCGAATCGGTTCCAGACAAGAAAACCAGCGATATCGATGGTGAATTACAGAGCTTCAAGGAAGCCGTGCGCAAAGTTTGCGAAGAACTAATGTTGCAGGCGGACAAGATGCGTGATTCGCTACCCGAAGAAGAGTGCGCTCTGTTTCTGGCTTATGCACAGATGTTGAGCAGCGGTTCGCTCATCGATGACACCGAGCAGGGAATCAAGCAAGGAAACTGGGCGCCATCCAGTTGGCGAGATACGGTCGAGCAGCACGCGTATGTTTTTGCACAGATGGAAGACCGTTATCTGGCAGAGCGCGCCAATGATATTCGTGATCTCGGTTTACGTGTGCTCCGAAAGCTGATGCTTGAACAAAGCGTTTATCTCGATTTTCCAGATCAGACCATTCTTGTCGGCGACGAGGTGACGGCGACTGATTTGGCCGATGTGCCGATCGATTGCCTCAGTGGCGTTGTCTCGGCTCACGGCAGCAGTTCCTCGCATGTGGCAATCCTCGCCCATGCGCTGGGCATTCCGGCGGTCATGGGTGTGCCCAACCTGCCGGTTAAGCAACTCGATGGCGTAGATCTGGTCATCGATGGCTACAACGGATCGGCATTTATCAATCCGAGCAAGTCTATTCTCGATGAATACCACCAATACCTGCGGGAAGAGGCTGCGATTGAAAAGGATTTACTCGTAATAAAGAACCAGGCTGCGGTTACCAGTGATGGTCTACAGGTTTCACTGCTGGTCAATTCCGGACTGATGTCTGATTTTACGCCGTCACTGCGCAGCGGCGCCGAAGGGGTAGGCTTGTATCGTACCGAAATCCCTTTTCAAATTCGTGATCGTTTTCCAAGTGAGGAAGAGCAGTTTTTAATTTACAAAGATGTGTTGGAAACCTTTAGAGGGATGCCGGTGGTGCTGCGTACCCTGGATGTCGGCGGGGATAAGCCTCTGAGTTATTTTCCGATTGCAGAAGCCAACCCGTTTCTGGGTTGGCGTGGCGTACGCATCACTCTGGATCATCCGGAAATTTTTGTGACCCAGGTGCGGGCGATGATTCGTGCCAATGTCGGCGTCGACAATCTGGAAATTCTGTTGCCGATGATCAGCGGCAAGGGTGAACTGGATGAATCGCTGGTCTTGATTCATCGCGTGCGCAATGAAATAGAAGAGGAGCTGGGGCAGAAAATAGTTTTTCCGAAAATTGGTGCGATGATTGAAGTGCCATCTGCGGTGTACCAGATCGAAGATATCTGCGCACTGGTAGATTTTGTATCGATTGGTTCTAACGATTTGACCCAGTATTTGCTCGCGGTTGACCGAAACAATGAAAATGTTGCCGATTTGTATTCGTCGTTACACCCGGCGGTCCTCAAAGCCATGCGCCAGGTGGTCGAAGGCGCCATGCGAAGTGATACCCCGGTCAGTGTTTGCGGTGAGTTGGCGGGCGATCCGTTGGGTGTTATGGCATTGTTGGGAATGGGTATCGATAGCCTGTCGATGAGTGTTGGCAGCCTGTTACGCGCCAAGAAGGTCATTATGTCATTCAGTTACGAGGAGTTAACCGAGTTGTTGCAGCTGGCACTGGCCATGTCGGATGCATCCATGATTCGCGATATGTACGCCGGTAAACTTGATCAGCGAGGATTGGGCGGTCTTATCCGCGCTGGTAAGTGACCGCCGCTCAAAGCGGCGCTCATCCCGGAAACGCCCTAGCGTTATCCGGGATCTCGTACCAGCCAATCGCTTCAAATTACACCGGTTACCCAAGG
Source organism: Gammaproteobacteria bacterium (assembly GCA_024229615.1). GTDB lineage: Bacteria > Pseudomonadota > Gammaproteobacteria. The sequence goes on from JAAESG010000100.1 coordinate 37,013, forward strand.
TCTACTCCTGCTGCGGCGGTCATCCCGGAAACGCGCCAGCGTTACCGATGCGTCAACCCCGCGCACGCCGGGGGATCTTGTAATGGCGCCGTGATTTCAGGCAATCCACTTCCATCTGCACCTAAAACGGCTTAACCACGGCTAGAATCACCACGGTAAATAGCACTAGAACCGGTAGTTCGTTAAACCAGCGAAACCAGATATGTGAACGCTGACAGCGATTTTCTGCAAAATCACGGATGATTTTTCCGCAGTAGAAATGGTAACCCACCAATACAGCTACGAGGACCAGTTTCAGGTGTAACCACCACATCTGGGAATAGGCGGTCCATGCATAGTCGTACATCAGCCACAGTCCGAAGCCTAAGGTGAGTAACATCCACGGTGTGATGAAGCGATAGAGTTTCCTTTCCATCAGTGCCAGGCGAACTTTGACATCTTCTTCTTCGGCCATCGCGTGGTTGACGAACAGGCGCGGCAGGTAAAATATGCCCGCAAACCAGGCCACCATGAAAATTATGTGAAATGCTTTGATCCAAATCATTCAAGAATCCTTTAGATAGGTGTGCTAAACCACTGTAGAATAGTGTATTTTCGATGTTCGCAAACATTGAGAATGTATAATACCGCGTCCATTTTAACGAGATGATTTGCACAATAATATGATAAAGGTAGGAATAGTGGGTGGTACCGGGTATACCGGCATCGAATTGATGCGTCTGTTGGCGAGTCATCCGCAGGCAAATCTGGAAGTGATCACTTCCCGCTCGCTGGCTGGTACTGCGGTCGACGAACTGTTCCCGAATCTGCGTAGCCTGGTTGATTTGAACTTTAGTGAGCCCTCTGTAAATGCCTACGGTGATTGCGATCTGGTGTTTTTCGCGACTCCCAATACCACGGCGATGGCCCAGGCGGCAGAATTACTGGATAATGGAATCAGGCTTATCGACCTGGCCGCCGATTTCAGAATCAAGCACGTGCCGACCTGGGAGCAATGGTATGGTGCGACCCATGCTTGCCCGGAATTAGTCGAAGAGGCGGTTTACGGCCTGCCCGAATTAAATCGTGAAGCGATTCGGGGAGCCCGCCTGGTGGCAAACCCGGGTTGCTATCCAACCGCGGTTATCCTCGCGCTGATACCATTGCTGAAAAACGGGATGGTTGATCCGGGATCGATTATCGCAGATTGTAAATCTGGCACCAGCGGCGCGGGGCGAAACGCCAATGTCGGCACCTCCTTTTGTGAAGTAACGGAGTCGGTAAAGGCCTATGCGGTGCCAGGACACCGCCATCTGCCGGAAATAAGAGAGGTCCTGCAGGGGCTCGATAGCGATGTCGAGCTCGTGTTTACACCGCATTTGATGCCGATCATTCGTGGTATCCACGCGACCGTCTATGCGGATGCGCGTGGGGCCGCTGACCAGGTTCAGAATCTATACGAGGAATTATATCGCGATGAGCCCTTTGTGGATGTTATGCCGGCGGGTTCACACCCGGAAACCCGTAGCGTGCGAGGCGCCAATATGTGTCGGATTGCGATACACTATCTACCCGCAGCCAACAAATACGTCATCCTGTCGGTCGAGGACAATCTGGTCAAGGGTGCCGCAGGGCAGGCAGTTCAAAATATGAATCTGATGTTTGGATTGGACGAAACCAGTGGTCTGAAAGCACCGGGGATGATGCCTTGAGTAATTTGCATCGTGGTTTTCAGGTCAGGCAGCACAAGCCATGGAAAATCTGGCTGGGTATCACCCTGTTGTTACTGTTGGTGGCGATGATCTTTTTTCTGGGCAGGGAGTATCAGTTTTACGAATTGGAGTATTTACAACTGGAACGCGAGACCTTGATTAATCGTATCAGCGAGTTGGAAAATCGCAATTACAAGCTGGTACAGAAAAATGCACATCTCGAGGGTAGCAGCAAGATTGAGCGTGATGCTTACGAACTCGCCAATCAGCAACTGGTTAAATTACAGGAGGAATTGCTCAAACAGAAAGAGGAGCTGGTTTTTTACCGCGGCATCGTGTCGCCCAAAGATGCGGCTTTAGCGGTTAACCTGCAATCGTTTGAATTTCGTAAGAAGAACAGCCAGAATCAGTACAGTTACAAGTTGATTCTGACGAAGAGTGGCAAAAACAGCAAAAGAATTCGTGGAGGCGCCAAAGTCGTGATTCGCGGAGAGAGTGGTGGTGGCGTCAGCGAGTTGAAAATGTCCGATTTAGCACTTGAAAATTCAGATAAAGTCGCCAAGTTTGCATTTCGTTACTTCCAGGTTTTTGAGGGGGATATCACTTTACCCGATGGTTTTATACCATTTGAGGTAGAAATTGCCGTTAAACCGACTACAAAGAAGGTAAAATCATTTACAGAAACAATTTCATGGACGCGAGTATTGTCCGAGGGTGTATAAATGTTTGGTAGAAAAAAAGGGTTTAGCGCAGCTCGTATCGATACGTTGGTGGGTCAGGGAACCGAAATTAGCGGCGATCTGGTTTTTTCTGGCGGCCTGCACGTCGACGGAACCGTAAAAGGTAACGTGATCGCCGAAGAGGGTAGTACGGCGCTGCTGATACTGAGTGAATTCGGACGTATCGAGGGTGAAGTCAAGGTGCCTAACATGGTGCTTAACGGTGAGATCGTCGGTGACGTATATGGTTCGACCCGGGTTGAGCTCGCGCCAAAATCGAGGGTCAAGGGAAGTGTTTATTACAATCTAATCGAAATGGCGATCGGTGCCGAGGTCAATGGCGGTCTTGTACACCAGCCCCAGGGCAGCCAGCTTCCGAAACGTCTCGAAGACAAGTCGAACAACGGTGGTAACGACAAGCATAATCATGAACCTGTTACCGAAAGTTGACTCAAATGATTATACTTAGGCGTGTTACGCGCAAATCTACAGGGTTTTAGTAATGGAAGTTGTCATCAATGCTGATTTTGGTATGGCGCTGGGGCCGAATACGAGTGAAACCTTGCTCGATTTCTCCGACTCTGCGGCGAACAAACTGAAGGCGTTGCAAGACGAAGAATCAAACCCGAAGCTGATGCTTCGAGTCTCGGTCTACGGCGGTGGATGTTCGGGTTTCCAGTATACTTTTTCGCTCGACGAAGAAGTCAAGCCTACTGATAAGAAAGTGGAAAAGAACGGCGTAACCCTGCTCATCGATCAAATGAGCTATCAATACCTGGCTGGCTCCGAGGTTGATTATAGCGAGGGTCTCGAGGGTGCCATGTTTGTTGTCAATAATCCAAATGCAACCTCGACCTGCGGTTGTGGCGCTTCATTTTCGGTTTAGTAGATCGAAATCGAGGCAAGCTCCTCAACTATCGCTTCGGCATTCGCGCGTATCGTTTGATCGGGGTCATAGTGCGCCTGTAGCAGGTATGAAATAGCGTTTTCTCCACCGATTTCTGCCATCGCATTGACCGCATGGCGTCTGACTACGATATCCTGTTCTGATAGTAATCCGGCCAACAAGTGAACAGCCTGCTCCTGTTGTAACCTGGCAAGTGCTTCGATAGCTGCAATCCTGACCTCCCTTTCCCGGTCGAAGAGATAAGGCTCGATACTGTTAACCGCCAAAGGGCTCATAGCAGCCCCGAGTGCTTCAACAGCCGCGATTCTGATTTGCGCAACAGGATCGTCCAGAGCCGCATTCAGCACGGCCAGTCTTGCCTGGTGGCTCGTATCTGCCAGAGCGGCCAGTCGAGTGACCGGGTCAGCGTCAAACAACAATAGTTGAAGCTGACCGATTGCCATCTCCGCTGGCAGATTTTCCAGCTGAATAATTTCTTCGAGCGCCGGGTAGAGATCAAGGAGAACCCTGGCTGCGTTTACGGGTACGGGGTTCGCCTGGATGCGTGCCGTCTGTTGCGACTCGATGGGTGGCTCAACCACGCTCGCACCTGCCTGATTTTGGGTGTGCGTGGTTGTTTAAAAGCTGTCTGAGTGTTCGACGAATGGCTTTGTGTCTCGATGTCGAACTGGTGGGCGGCAGGCATCAATAGCAGTATCAGGCATAGCGCAAAGACGATAGACATGAACGTCGAAGTTTTTGTCAGATTCATAGCGTTAACCGTTTGATGGAAGGGAGCCTCTCACTCGGAGAGGTTCCGCGTTGGGACAATTATCCTGCTACTCGCCGTCATCGGCGGCGGGATGACCACCGGTTTGCACATTATCCGGAGCCGCTGGAATAACGTGGGACAGGTAAACCTCGCTTTCCCTTTCTTCACCGTTCAGGGTCATTCCCTCGATGTCATATTCCCCCTCCGGGAAACGTCTGAAAAATGTTTCTGGATCGAGTTCGTCGAAAGTAGGTTCCGCACTCTTGAAAAACAGTTCGGTCAATCCCTGGCGGCGCAGGCGGCCTCGAACCCATACATTCAGCATCTTGCGATCACGGGGATTCGCGGTTTCGAGGTATTTTCACTCGTCACCATCAATCTTGCCATGAATTCCGAGATCACCATCGGTGTCATTCAGCTCTAAGAACAGTCTGGCTTCATCAAATGGCACTTCGTTATTATCGTCATTGGCAAGCGCCAGCGCGGATGTACTCAGCACTGTTGCCAAAACGAGAATGGGTATCTTTAGGTATTTCATTTCAGTTTCTCCTCTGCGTTGCGGCAGTTATCACAGGTTTTCCTGTGAACAAGAATCCTAGGCAGAGAGCCTGAAATTAAGCTGAGTTAAACTGAAAGTTTGCTGAAGATTTAGGCGGGATTAAAAGTTGTAATACCCGTTCAGATAGATACTGTCATATTCGAGTTCGGTATCAGTCTGGTCAATGTCGTCCAGGTCGAGTGAGAAATATTTGATTCCGCCTTCGACGCCGAGACCGTTTCCGGATTCATAGCCGAGCATGATGGCGGAATCCTGTGCGCTGCTTTTGCTCAGGCCCAGGTCGATAAAGTTGGAATTGATGTGGGCGCCGACGTAAAAGCCATCATACGGCAGGTCTACCCGGGCCGACAGGTAAAGCAGTGGTATGGTTTCATCAACCGAGACACGGCTGCTACTGTCACCGAGCGATATCTCGCCATCGAAGCGTTTCAGATCAACCCCAAGATCGAGATTCATCCTGCTGTTGCGCAGCTGATAATAAAGCACGAAATCATCCTGGGACAGTTCGAAGCTGGTAGCAGTCTCTGCGCTACCATGAGTTTCACCATTAACACTGTTATTCGAATTCACCGATGAGGACAGCGACGAGTCCAGTTCATAACCTTCGTAGCGGAAATTAGGCAGTGCAGATATGGGATGCTCCAGGATTAACACCATCGATGACTGCTCAGGATTTTCCACATCGAGATCGTCGACCAGATCAATGCTTTCGAGGTCGGATTGGTATAAGGGACGCCAGAGTGGGGGGTTTAACTGGCTTTGACCAATATTGAGACCGATGAATTCCGCTGCATCGGCGGCGCCGATGGTCAGCCATAAAAAGGCTGATATTGCGAAAACACTCCTTGTGTTGCCCATCGATCTTCTCATTGCAAATTTACACTGAAGTTTATCATCAAGTACTGATTATAGACATGCTGTTGAGGGTCCGGCACACCTCATATGTAAACAAAGTCACATTTACGCGATTTGTTTTAATCAGCCCGGTATACGCCGCCGAGGATGGCGGCGCGCTGTGCCCGCGTTACTTGTGGGATATTACCGCTGCGCAGACTAATGCGTTCGCGTGCGAGCCAGGCAAATGCAGCGGCTTCGACGTAGTCGGGATCCAGCCCCAGGACCGCGGTGGTCGAGACCGGGCAATCGGGCAGCGATGCATCGAGGCGCTCAAGCAAGTATTGGTTGTGGGCACCGCCGCCACAGACAAAGCAGTTGGCGGGTTCCGCCAGGACCGATATGGCTGTGGCTATCGTACTGGCAGTTAACTCGATCAGAGTAGCCTGCACATCCCTGGCATCATATTCGTCTTGCAGATAACTCGATAGCCATTCGGCGTTGAAATACTCGGTACCAGTCGATTTGGGTGGCGCCTGACAGAAGTAAGCTTCCCCTGAAATCATACGGGTGAGCAAATCATCGATGACCGTGCCGCCGCGTCCCCAGGCTCCGTCCTCGTCAAAACTGGAGTTCCGGTGTTTTCGGTTCCAGTAATCGCACAAGGTGTTACCGGGTCCGGTATCGAAGCCGATAACAGGACATTCTGAGTTAGCCGGTAGCCAGGTAATGTTGGCAATACCTCCGATATTCACCAATATGCGATTTTCATCCTTCGAGTGAAACAGAAATTGGTGAAATGCAGGCGCCAAAGGTGCCGCCTGGCCCCCCAACGCGATATCCTTGCGCCTGAAGTCGGCAACGGTGGTAATGCCGGTAAGCACTGCCAGGCGATTGGGATCCCCTATCTGGGCACTGAAAGGACTGGTCGAGTCCGGGCTATGGCGTATCGTCTGTCCGTGGCAACCCAGCGCCACAATTTTGCTGCGATCCACCGACGCCATTGATAGTGCCGTGTTAACCGACTCCGCGTATACCTCACCCAGCCTGGCATCGAGGCTATAAAGTTCATCCAGGGTGGTCGATGACGACTGACACAAAGCCTCTAGCTGTTGTTTCATCGATGCTGCGTAGGGAGTGGTTGCGCTGTGGATCAAACGCGGTGGGAACTCTGCAAAATCGACAATTGCGACATCGACCCCGTCGAGACTGGTACCGGACATCAAGCCGATGTAGATTTCGTTGCCTGCTATCAGGCTCACTGCGAATTATCGGCCAGGGTGCGATCCATCAGGCGTAACATCGACAGATAAACCTGGGTATTCTCCTTGAAGTGGGCTAGATATGCCGAATGTACCGGCTTGGCTTCAGGCAGCTTCACTGTGAGTGGGTTACGATGTACCCCGTTGACACGAAACTCGTAGTGCAGGTGAGGACCGGTCGCCAGTCCAGAGCTGCCGACATAACCGATAATCTGACCCTGTTTGACTTTCTTGCCGCTGCGAACACCGCGCGCATAACCGTTTAAATGACCGTAGGCGGTTGTATATCTACCACCGTGGCGAATCACCACCAGGCGACCATAACCACCTTTTTTACCGGCAAAAATCACCTTGCCGTCGCCAGACGCACGTACAGGTGTGCCACGTTTTGCGGCATAGTCAACGCCCTTATGCGAACGCCACTTGGATAGCACAGGGTGCCAGCGTTTATTGCTGAAGCGAGAACTGATGCGTCGAAAATCGACCGGGCTACGCAGGAAAGCCTTACGCATGCTTTTGCCGTCAGGGCTGAAATAGTCGGTTTCCCCTTTGGGGTCGGTGTAGTAAACAGCGCGATAGGTTTTGCCGTTGTTCATGAACTCGGCAGACAGGATGCGCCCATTGCGAATTTTGACATCGTCCTTGAAGAGCTCTTCGTAGACGATTCCGAAACGGTCGCCCTTCCGAATATCCAGCGAGAAATCGACATCCCAGCCAAAGATCGAAACCAGATCCATGATCACGTCTTCGGGGATATCGGCGTTCGCAGCGGCCTCAAAAAGTGAAGTTTCGATAACCCCTTCGCGATAGATGGGGAAGGCATCCAGTTGATAATTGATTATCTGGCTGCTGAAAGACTGGTCTTCGGTACGCTGAATTAACAGAGTGCGCGTAATATCCGGGATATATTTCATTTGGCGCAGCTGGCCTTTCTCGTCGAGCAGTAATTTAATTTCCTGACCCGGTTTGATATATCGCAATTTCCTGGTCTGATCGTTCAAGCGCGATATCTGATGGGTGGTCGTCGAAGATATCCCCTGTTTGGCGAAAATAGATGCGAGGGTATCACCAGTTTTGATGGTAACGCTCGCCCACGGGCCGTTATCGATTTCGCTGACCGTCTGCACGATATCCTGCTCCGCAGAAACCGCTGAATCCGGTAGCGGCAGTGAATAGTGTAATCGTGTCGACTTGGGGGTAGAATCCGCAGCTTTGGCCGAAGGCTGCCAGTTCGTCACGCTAAATCCCAATAACATGACAACGGTAGTTACAAGTAGTAATTTGACCATCAGACTGGGATGGAAAACAGGTTTTGGGGGCACAGTGTTTCCAGACCCTGTCAATAAGGCGCGGTCAGATTTGAAATCAAGATCTTGAAAGCTCATTAGGTAATTAGTCTAAGTTATTGGTTAAATTGAGATAACAGGCCCAGAATATTATCTCCAAACAGGTATATAGCATGATTTCGGAAAAAGATGCAATGCAACAGTTAAATCGTGGGTGCGATGAAATCCTGCTTGAGGCTGAATTGCAAGCAAAATTAAAGCGGGGTGTGGCCTTGAGAATCAAGGCGGGTTTTGATCCAACCGCGCCCGATTTGCACCTGGGTCACACTGTTTTAATCAATAAAATGCGCCAATTCCAGGAACTTGGGCACCACATCATGTTTTTAATCGGCGATTTTACGGGTATGATCGGGGATCCCAGTGGTAAATCGGTGACGCGTCCTCCGCTTACAGCAGAGCAGATTCAGCAAAATGCGCTGACCTATCAGAAGCAGGTGTTCAAGATACTCGACCCTGAGATGACCGAGATTTGCTTCAACTCGACCTGGCATGGACCACGTAATTCCGCCGACATGATCCGGCTTGCGTCCCGTCATACCGTGGCGCGTATGTTGGAGCGCGATGATTTCTCCAAACGTTATAAAAATAATCAACCGATCTCTATTCACGAGTTTCTCTACCCGCTGGTGCAGGGCTGGGATTCGGTCGAAATGAAGGCAGATGTTGAATTGGGCGGTACCGATCAGAAGTTTAACCTGTTGGTAGGGCGTGAATTGATGAAGGCCGAAGGGATGGAGCCGCAGGTAATTCTAACCATGCCGATACTCGAAGGGCTCGATGGTGTGCAGAAGATGTCCAAGTCACTCGATAACTACATTGGGATCGAGGATTCACCGAATGAGATGTTCGGCAAGATCATGTCGGTGAGCGATGAGCTGATGTGGCGCTATTTCGAATTGTTGAGTTTTCGACCGATGTCCGAGATAGAACAATTCCAGAGTGATATCGCCGGCGGTGCTAACCCTCGCGACATCAAGTTTCTGCTGGCCGAGGAGATTATTACCCGGTTTCACGATGGTGCGGCCGCCGAAGCCGCCAAGCGGGATTTCATAGCGCGCTTTGCAAAGGGTGCAATGCCGGATGAAATGCCTGAGGTCAGCCTGACCCTTGAGCGGGATCGTATCGGCATTGCGGCACTATTAAAGCAGGCCGGGCTAACCAGCAGCACCTCTGAAAGCTTTCGCATGATTCAGCAGGGCGCGGTAAAACTGGATGGTGAAAAAGTCAGTGATCGAGGACTTGAACTGGACAGGGGCTCAGTCATTGTGGCCCAGGTTGGCAAGCGCAAATTCTCGCGAGTCAAGATTAACTGAGAAATCCTCAAAATAGCGCTTGACGCGATATAATTACTGCCTATAATGCGCGCCTCGTCGAGACGAACCGGCCGGGTTTTTAAACCGCCATTTCGGATCTTCGAAGGGCATAAAATAGCCCCTGCAATTCAGGTGGATTTCGACCAATCAGAATTTATCCAAATAAATGCTGAGGAAGTCGTTGACGCCGTGAAAAAAGGGCTTATAATGCGCGCCTCGCTTTTAGAAACAGCCCGGTGATTTAGCGATTTCCGGTGCGGCGAGACGGCCTTGAAAAGGGCCACAAAACACCAGGCGTTCCCTGGTGCAACGATCTTTAACAATTGATTAGGTAATTTGTGTGGGCACTCATGTCAATGATGATACTCGTATCATTACGATTTGAGTGACCAAAACTTTAACTTACGTTAAATAAGTCGAGGTTACTCTCTTCAAAAAAGTTACACGGAGCTATCCGTAAATAGTTTTAAACTGAAGAGTTTGATCCTGGCTCAGATTGAACGCTGGCGGTATGCTTAACACATGCAAGTCGAACGGTAGCAGCAGAGCTTGCTCTGGCTGACGAGTGGCGGACGGGTGCGTAACGCGTGGGAATTTACCTTGTAGTGGGGGATAGCCCGGAGAAATCCGGATTAATA
>JAAESG010000101.1 GCA_024229615.1 Gammaproteobacteria bacterium
ACGGCAGGCTTCGTCTGCCACAGAGTCGGCTACATGACACTTGCCAAGGAACTCTCGCAAAATCTTAGCTCCATTGCGTGCATGAGCGGCCTTAAATGCCTCATAACATTTGAAATTCGAGCGATGTACTTTTCGTCTCTTAACAGCACGGTCGATGTCATGGGCATAAGCCGCGATCTGTAACGCCGGATCGGCTTTGGGCTCAAGCATGAGCAGCCACTTTAAGGTGTTTTCGGCATGAAACGGGTCTTCCGGGACACTGGATCGTGCAATAATTTTTCTGATTCTTTGTTTGGCGCAGTCGAAGCTATCCATGATCCCGGCAGATGAAAAGGCGGCGTACGGTTTCGATGTTCATCACAACGGCAATCACAATCAGTGTCAAATACGCCTGGTTGAATACGGCGCCGAGGAATATCAGAAAGACACGGGTGTCGCGGCCCATGCGCAGCCCCCTGCGATGACCGATCCGGTCCCGCATGAGGCTGTCGTGTTTGTCGGCCGTATAGCTTACCATAAAGGAGCCGATAATCGCCAGAAATCCGACCGGCAGGACAAGGCCATCTGTATTGGCTGCGTATGCATGCCAGGTGAGGCCGAAAAGAAGAAAGGCGTCTGCATAACGATCCAGGACCGCATCAAGCCATCCGCCATAGGGGCTGTTTTGATGCGTGAGTCTTGCCACCTCGCCGTCGCAGCCGTCTACGATCGAGGCAAACTGTGCCACAATTCCGCCCAGCAAAAGG
>JAAESG010000102.1 GCA_024229615.1 Gammaproteobacteria bacterium
ACAAGATGGCGATACCGTGCTTCAGCAAATATCTCATTATGATGAACAGGCTATGTAATATAGGTTCCATCATTGTGTTATCACTGACCGGCAAGCGGCGCACCGCGTCGCCAGAAAATTTCGGTTTCGATAACCAGCCGGTAGTCACCACCCGACTGTTTCCACTCTTTGGTAATCATCTTTTTCAATGCCTTTAGCCGTTTTTTGACTAAACCGACTCGCTCAATATCGCCAAGATACGACAGACGCAGTATGGAAGGTGCCTTTTTCAGTTCCTTAACCAACCGGGCAATCCTGGGTATCCACTGCATTCGCATTTCAGTGGTATTGGGTTCGAACACGCCATCGGCGATATCAATACGCACCACGCGGTGAATGACTGCACCGAAATTGAATCGGATCATCTTGCCGCGGGTGAGGCGCTGAATGCGTGGATTTTCGGTCGTCAGGCGATAACCGGTGGGCAGGCTGCGCTCGTCCAGTTTGAGAATAAAGTTGCTGCCGCGATCCTCGTCGGGAACCGCCGCGCAGGTAATGTGGAAGCGCCCATATTCATCGGTAGCGGCGATCAAGCCGCGGATAGTCACCACGCGAACTCCGGGTAAGCCCATCTCGCCTTTGTCCTGCCGCCCGTTCAGATTGCCATCGTCGAACACCTTGCCGATCACATCAGTGCAATCAAAGTCTGGGTCTGGAATGACCTGCACAGTGGCCTTCGCTACCCCGGAGATTCGACCCCCGGTGGCGGTGTTGAACACCCGTGCCCGGTTGACGTATTCACCTTCGGAGACACCGGAACCCACCACCAGCAGCAACTTGATCGTGTGAGTCTGATTAACCTGCAAGTCGAGGTTATCCCAGGTCAGATTCAGTCCGTTGACCCGTGGTTCGACCGATTTGCCGTTCAGGCGAGCGGAATCGTTCACGTATTTGAAGCCGGCCGGAAAGCTATCGACAATGCTGATGTCGGACAGCGGCACACCGAACACGTTGGTCACGGTTATCGTGTA
>JAAESG010000103.1 GCA_024229615.1 Gammaproteobacteria bacterium
CGGCCGATTATCCTGACCGAGTGCACCGGCGCGCGTCACCACACACCTGTCATCCCGCCTAACACACCTGTCATCCCGCCTAACACACCTGTCATCCCGCCTAACACGCCTGCCACCCCGCCTAACACCCCGCGCCTAACACGCCTTTCATCCGTCGCCTAAAGGTGAGGGGTTTACGGATCCCCTATCGGGGACTCTAAATTTAAGGACGATCCGAATTAGCCGGACCCACCGTCGTATGCCTGTAACGACCTGGAAATCTCTTCTTTACCGAAGCCTTGCGCCAACGCCAGTGTGGTTAAAATTTTCGCTTTAAGCGGGGACAACCAACCGCTTGAAATCAGGCCTCTGCGCAGGAGATCCATCTCTCCTCCCTGGTAACCGTAGGTTTGCTTACAGACCTGCCCGCTGGAACTGCGGGAACAAAAAACAACAGGGACTCTGAGTACGGCTTCCTCTAGTCGGTCGGCCACTTCGGGCGGCACGTGTCCAGCGCCCATTGCGGCCAGAACAAGCGCTTTATAGCCATTGTCCAGCGCAGCGCCGATCAGACGGCCATCATCATTCATCGATGAAGCAAGCAATGCGACGGGTGGAACTCCCTCCAAATCATTCGGATCGCATCGAAATGGTCTTCGATCAAACGGTTTTGAAAAGAGCACAACTCGATCCTCAACAATGCGTCCTATCGGGCCGCACAAGGGTGATTTGAATGCGTCACCTTTAATGGAATCCTGTTTAGCGACATGACAGGCCAGATGAAGTTCGCTATCGAACGCGACTATCACGCCGTAATCCGCCAGTTCTGCAAAAGATGCCGCAGACAGGGCCGTGACCAGATTGGCTGGGCCGTCGCTGCCCGCCATCGATGGGTTTCTCATCGCACCCGTGATAACGACCGGGCAAGATGCCTGTATCATGAGATCCAATGCGAATGCCGTCTCTTCTATCGTATCGGTACCCTGAATGACAACGACGCCATCCACGCCTCGTTGCACGGCGTCAGCCACCCCGGCAGCGAGTTGTGCGATATCACCGATTGTCAGTGCACCGCTTGGTTTTTGCACCAGTTGCCTGACCTCGATATCGGCCATTTTGGTAAGTTGTGGCAAAGAGCGGAGCAAGTCGTCAGCACTTAGATTGGGTTTTACACCGGTTTGGCTGTCCCCGGTCATGAGGATTGTTCCACCAAGCGCAAAGATTATGATTCTTGGTTTTTTCATCAATAGCCCACTATTTCGTACCTTAGCTTGCCAGATGCCTATAGGCCTTTGCCGCGCGCTGCACAGAGTCAGCGTCTAATTCAAATCCAAGGCCCGGACGATCGATCGCGGCCAGACGCCCCTTAACAGGCTCCATATTCGGGCTTGCGATAATGTCTTCGCTTAGGAAGTTACCCATAATTTGATTGGCATCGTCAAGATTAGGGATCACAAGGCCCGCCTGATGGGCTGCGCAGGTCGTAATGCTGGTTTCAAAGTTACCGTGAATGCAGACGTTTAATCCGCTTGCCTCGGCAACTGCAGCGGCCTTGATGAAATTCAGGATACCACCACATTCATGCAGGCCCAGCACAATAAGATCGGCAGCCTGTGTTTGGCAGACATTGTAAACATCCTGGAATGTGTGAACAGCCTGATCGGCTGCAATCGGCGTATCGACGCTGTTGCGAAGCTGGGCAAGCGCAGCAAGGCTGGAACTGTCGACTGGCTGTTCTATCATTTCAATCTTGTACGGCTTCAGTGCTGCGATCATGCGCCGTGCGGTTAACATGTCCCAGTTTTCGTTGGCATCGGCGCGCAGACGCAAATTACCGATCGCTTCACGAACAGCAGCGACCGAGCCCAGGTCATTTTGTTGCCCACGACCGATTTTCATATAGATCACTTCATGACCGGCATCGGCATAGCGTTTTGCATCCAGGGCTAGTTCGTCAGGCCCTTTGCCCTGTGCAAAACCGAAATATTGGATGTAGTCCCGCTGAGCACCACCCAGCATTTTATGTACGGCGGTATTGTTAATCTTGCCGAGCAAATCCCACAACGCCATTTCAAGACCAGCAGTGACTTGCAAAGACAGTTTACGGTGGTTACCCGGACCCTGACTGGCAAAAATAGCCTGGTGGCAATAGGCCATGATCGCGGTAATGTTGCTCGCGTCCATTCCAACCAGACCAGGACGAAGCGCGTCATAAGCATGAATTGTCATCTCACAGTTGGGCGCACCAAAGCTTTCGCCGAATCCAATCGTACCTGTTTCGCTTTCGATCTCAATAAGCACCATCTTCGCACCGTAATTGGTACCTTGCGCCCAGTAATAAGGCTCTTTGAATTCAACATAGAGCGGTGTAGCTTTGACCGATTTAATTATTATTTGCGGTGCATTTTGCATTGGCCTCTAGCTCCAGAAGTGTTGTGTTGGTTTGGCAAGACAGCTGTAATAATTGCCACAGGTATTCGGTTTCGGATCGTCTGACAAAAACATCAAATGCGGGGGTTTTATCGACAAAGCGCAGGATAATCCCGGCTTTGTGATAATGCGATTGCGCGCACTGGTCGGCACCAAAATCATTTTCATTCAGATTAATAGGGCAACCGGAAGACAATACCTGACGCACGCCCCGGCCAGAAAGCCTTAACACAGAATAGGCATCTGTAATGTCGACGATGCTGATGTGCTGGCCTTGCAGTGCCTTTTCCAATTTTGCCGTAACTGCTTCAACCTGGTCCAGCGGCAATTCGATCATCCACTCGTTTGGCCCGCGCCATAATACTGCGCCAATCCTGGAGATGACAACGGTGTTTGCAATTATGGGTAATTCGACCCCGAGTAGACTGACCACCGGCCTGGTAAAGGAACTATCGACGGGATTGCCTCGCAAAACCAGTTTACCCGTGGTTGGCAACAATTGAAGTGATAGTGCGCCTACGCAAAAAGCCTCGGTCGACAAGGGTTGTGCGGAATATGTTTCCGGGTTCCGTGCATCAAGCATGCGACTTCTCCCCTGTCTTGTCATAAAACACAGGTTGGCAGACCTTCATCTCGATCGACGATCCATCAAGATTACGTGCGAAGATACTTTGACCTATCAAGTCACGGCCATTTTCGATAAGTCCCATTGCTATGCTGCGACCGAGAATCGGACTGTCATAGCTCGAAGTAACGTAGCCAAGAGTTGAACAGGGGAATGGCTGGTTTCGCTTCATGGTTACATGCGCACCTTGCGGCAATAGCTTTGCCTTTTCTTTGGGTAAAAGACCGACCAGATGTTTGCGCGTTTGTTCTGCAATGACAGGCAGGCTGAATGCTGAACGCCCTAAAAAATCACCTTTAGTTTTTGAAACGATCCAGTCCATACCAAGATCCATTGGCGTGGTGGTTCCATCCGTATCCTGACCGACAATGATAAAGCCTCTTTCGGCTCGAAGGATATGGGTGGTTTCGGTGCCGTATGGCGTCAATCCATAATCATCGCCCGCTTTGGCCAGTGTCTTCCAGATGTGCAATCCGTGACGGGAGGCGACATTAATCTCAAAACTCGACTCGCCGGTAAAGCCAATCCGAAAAATCCGGACCGGCACGCCAGCCATCGTTCCTGCCTTCATCGACATGAATGGAAGAGCTTCCCTGGATATGTCAAAGTCAACCAGGTTAGCCAACAAATCACGGGCCTTGGGGCCACTCAATGAAATCACCGCCCATTGTTCGGATACGCTGGTCAGGTGAACATCCAGATCCGTCCACTCTGTTTGCAACCAGTCCTCGAGCCAGGTCATAACTCGAGGTGCACCGCCCGAAGTTGTGGTCATGTGAAAATGGTTTTCACCTATCCGCGTTGTAACACCGTCGTCGAACACATAGCCCTGCTCATTCAGCATCAGACCATAGCGACATTTACCCACAGCCAGCTTTAGCCAGGCGTTCGTGTAAACACGATTCAGGAACTCGGCAGCATCGGGGCCGCGAACATCAATTTTGCCCAGTGTTGACGCATCCATCATGCCGACATCATTGCGTACCGCCATACATTCCCTGACGACCGCAGCCTGTTCATCTTCACCGGGTTTCAGATACCACCATGGTCGTAACCAGTCGCCCACTTTTTCAAACACCGCGCCATGCTCCAGGTGCCAATCATGCATCGGGGTTTTGCGTTCGGGAGAAAAGAGTGCGCCATGCTGACGGCCCGCTATGGTGCCGAGCGTGACCGGCGTAAATGGTGGACGGTAGGTTGTCGGCGCCATCTCTTTCATGTCCTGGCCGCTGTGCAGAGCGACAATACCAAGCGCATTGACATTCGATGTTTTACCTTGATCGGTTGCCATACCTGTCGTGGTATATCGCTTCAGATGTTCAACTGAATCAAAACCCTCGCGCATGGCTAGTTGAATATCAGCTACTGTCGAATCGTTCTGGAATTCATGGAAGTATTTGCGGTAGCCCTCACGGCTGCCTTTCGGCGCAGGCACAAGCCAGAGAGGGGAATAGGCCCCCGTTTCCATGGCTTCTGCCACACTGATCCTGGTTGCTTCGCCTTTGCCGAATCCAGCTTTCAAAGCTGCGGCCGCGCCCGCCCTGGCTGCCTGTTCGAGCGAGACTCTGAAATCCAGACAACCTCGCGCTGCGCCGACACAGATAGAAGACGCTTCCCCTGATACCCCTGATTCCCCAGCGGCAACAAAAGCACCGGTGTTATCATCATACGTGAGTGCACCGCGCCCCTGTGCATGCAGGTGAATAACCGGGCTCCAGCCACCCGAAATAGCGATCAGATCACAAGATATCGTTTCTGCTGTGCCGTCAACAGTGCGCCCATCACTGGAAATTGACATGACTTTTGCGCCGGTAACTTTACGACGCCCGGTTGTATTGACTACGGCTTTTCCGAAATCAATTCGAATGCCTGCGGCGCGGGCCTGGTCGACCCAGTGACCATCGGAGCCATCTCGACTATCGGTAACGCGCACCTCCGCACCCGCTCTGGCAGCATAGACTGCCAAACGATATGCGCTATCGTTGTTTGTGAATATTAAAATACAGCGTCCCGGCAATACGCCATATCGATTGATATAGGTGGAAACGGAATCAGCCAACATCACACCCGGACGATCATTGTTGCCAAACATCAGCGGACGTTCATGTGCGCCAGTTGCGAATATGATCTGTTTGGTACGAATCTTCCATAGCCGCTGACGAGGATGGTGCTTTTGCAATCTGGACGAAACGGCAGCGCGCAGATGCTGGATAGCAGTCAAATAATTGTGTCCATAATTACCGGCAACTGTTGTATATCGCAGGATTGTGACATTGTCCAATGCCGTCAATTCCTCCAATGTGCGTTCTATCCAGACAGCGGCAGCCAGACCATCGATCGCCTGGTCAGGATGATGCAGCAGTTGACCGCCAGGCTTGTCCGATTGTTCGGCCAGACAAACACGCGCACCGTTACGGGCCGCCTGAACCGCCGCTTCCAATCCAGCAGCGCCACCGCCAACGACCAGAACATCAAAATGAGCGAAACGTTGGTCATAGGTATCGGGATCAGGCTGATCCGGGCAGGCGCCAAGACCGGCGGCCTTGCGAATGAAATATTCATAAAAGCGCCAACCCCTGACAGGCCACATAAAGGTCTTGTAATAGAAACCAGCCGGGAAAAGCCGCGACAATTTGTCACTAACGACACCGACATCAAACGCTAGCGATGGCCAGCGGTGCTGACTGCGTGCGACAAGCCCTTCGTGCAACGGCACAGTGGTGGCTTGCTGGTTCGGTTCGTGATAGGCACCTTCGCCAATTTCCACCAGTGCGTTGGGTTCTTCGACACCCGCGGCCATGATCCCGCGGGGGCGGTGATACTTAAAGCTACGCCCAACAAGGCTGACACCATTGGCCAATAGTGCGCTGGCCAGCGTGTCTCCTGCGAAACCGCTATAAGTCTTGCCGTCGAAAGTGAAGTTGAGCTTTTGACTGCGATCAACCTCGCCGCCTGTTGTAAGTCTGTTTTTCTGGTTCATGGTTTTGCCTGATCATCAACCGGTGATTTTTCAACCACCAGGAAAGTGTCGACAAACTCGTTGGTGATGGTGTTGCGCGCTACGTTGAACCACTTGCGACAGCCAAATACGTGAAACCAGCGTTCAAAGTGAATGCCGCGTTTATTGCTACGGCTAAAAAGATAGTCGGTCAAGGCCTGATTTTCTTCTGCGTCCACCGGGGCTGGTCGAGACAAATTGGCCTCGCCTCCGTAGGAATACTCGGTCAATTCTCTCTTGCCGCAGTATGGGCACTCGATCTGAAACATGCTCTGCGCCTCCTAATGCGCGACAGATGAAGCGGCGCCTTCATCGACAAGGGTTCCGCTGTTAAAGCGTGACAAGGCAAAGGGTGCTGCCAAATCAGGAACCGTATCCTTGGCTATCATCTCAGCCATCAGTAATCCACCGATTGGCGAAGTTTTAAATCCACCGGTTCCCCAGCCACCATCGATATACAGTTTCTTGATCGGCGTTTTTGAAATAATCGGGGAACGATCGGGCGTCAAATCCACCATGCCTGCCCACTGGCGCATGATTCGCAAGCGCGAATAGTTTGGAAACAGCTCTTTGATGGCGGTCATCATGGTTTCAATTTCATCAAAACCACCCTGATTGGCATAGGCAACATAGGGGTCGGTACCACCACCAATCACTAACTCACCCTTGTCAGACTGGCTAACGTAGGCATGAATCGAAGCGGAAATAACGCCACACTTCAACACCGATTTTAAGGGTTCGGTCACCAGGGCTTGCAGCGGAACCGTTTCGATCGGCAACCGAAAACCCGCCATATCGGCAAGTTGAGTCGAGTGACCAGAAACCGCCAGGCCAACCGTATCGGTTTCGATACGTCCCCTGGTCGTGTGCACCGCCTTGACCCGGCCGTTGTCGATATCAAATCCGTTGACCTCGCAATTCTGTACAATATCGACGCCAAGATCGGTAGCACAGCGCGCATAGCCCCAGGCCATGGCATCGTGTCGGGCGATCGCACCACGTCGCTGCAAAAGTGCACCCATAACAGGAAACCGGCAATTCAGATTGATGTTGGGCAGCCATTCCCTGATCTGACCTGGCGATAGCAGTTCAGCATCGGCACCGAACATATTGATTGCATGGGCGCGACGTCCAATTTCCTGCATATCGCTGACCGAGTGCGCCAGATGCAACAGGCCGCGCTGGGAGAACATGACGTTATAATTCAACTCCTGCGACATGGACTCCCACATCTTAATAGACGCGTCATAGAGTTTAACCGAGTCCTGCTGGAGATAATTGGAGCGCACCATGGCCGTGTTGCGGCCCGTGTTCCCGCCACCGATCCAGCCTTTCTCGATCACCGCGACATTGGTGATGCCAAATTCTCTGGCCAGGTGGTATGCCGCGGACAGACCGTGGCCTCCCCCACCGATAATCACAGCCTGGTATTTCGATTTGGGTTCTACCGAGCGAAACTGCGCCGGCCATTTTTTGTGCTCTGACAAGGCGTTACGAAACAGGGAAGCGGCGGAAAAACGAGGCGTCATTTATATTTCTTCACAATCAGGATTTTTACGAGAATGCGTTTCAGAAAAACATGAAACTCGGTAATTACTAGCGTATCTATCGAAATATAGTGATGTCGGTGGCTCAGAAATTGAATGTTACGGTCATTGTGTAGAACGATTAGGCCTAAACCGAGAATTGCGCCACCTGTTGTTAGAAACTGACTTTTCGTGCCAGCCCGGTTGCTTTGGATATCCGGTCAACGCCAAAGCGATTGTGCTCACGCTTTTTTACGACTCAGTTAACACAAAATTACAGGGTCAGATCTCAATAGCACTTACATAAGCTCGCAACCATCGTCATACCAATCCAACCAGGACCGGATAAACGGTGAAAGTTTTCGCGAA
>JAAESG010000104.1 GCA_024229615.1 Gammaproteobacteria bacterium
AATCGCATTTTACGTTTTTCGTGCTCTGCTAAGTCAGGATGACTTATGCAGAGCTTCCTTTATTAGATCCTGATCAATTCCTATACTGAATGAAACTACAAACACCGTAAGGTCGATGCAGTCGTGTTATCCTTCATCGACCCGGCTTGCATGGCATCAGTGCACACACAAAAAATGGCACACTACTACCACTGATTCTTCACCAGCTGGGTCCAATAGCATGACCAGCAGACATAAAGAGAGTACAACATGACTTTATCAATAGCCGCGTGGGATGAAGTAACGGGTCAGCTGGGTGCAGCAATCTCATCTTCCAGTGTCAGCGTCAGTAGTCGTTGTCTGCACTGGCGTCCGACGGTCAGCATAGCCCTGAGTCAAAACATTACAGGCCCTCGACCGGGAGCACGCATGCTCGCTTTGCTCGACGATGGCGTCGAGGTTGATGCGGCGCTGGATGCTGTGGTTCACAGCACAACCTACATCCAGTATCGTCAGCTCGGATTGATCGATGCCTATGGCCGAACCGGTTTATATCCCGGCAGCGCGCAGTACTCGGCTGCTTCGCCTCAGCCGAAGGAAGACATTGCGTCGCGGCAGGCAACCTGCTCGACAATGAACCGGTTCCAGCGGAAATGATCAAGGCTTTCGAGCAGTCCGGCGGCAGCCTCGGCTCACGCGTGCTCGGTGCGTTGATCGCCGGGATTGAAACCGGAGGCGAGGCCGGCCCGGCACACTCGGCTGGCATGCTGATCGGCGGCAAACCCTCCTGGCCTCTGGCTGAACCGCGCATCGATTGGGACGAAGATCCAATTGACAAAATGCTCGCAGGCTGGAAAGTTTATGAGCCGCAAATCGACGACTATGTGACCCGTGCTTATAGTCCAGAGGACGCGCCTGCCTACGGCGTGCCAGGAGATCAAGGTGAATAGTGAGGAAATTCTTGCACGCTTGATCGCTTTCGACACCACCAGCACCCAATCGAATCTGGAGCTGATCGATTTCGTCCGCAACCTGCTCGATGACCACGGCATAGCATCGCAACTGGTACACAACGAAGACCAGAGCCGCGCGAATTTATACACGACGATCGGCCCCGACAACATCGGTGGTGTCATGCTATCGGGTCATACCGATGTGGTTCCGACGACCGGCCAGGACTGGAACAGCGATCCCTATCAAATGAAAGCCAATGCCGATTATCTGATCGGCCGTGGCACCTGCGATATGAAAGGTTTCATTGCCTGCGTACTCGCCGGACTACCGCAGATAACGACCACACAACTGCAAACACCGATTCACCTGGCTTTTTCCTACGATGAGGAAATCGGCTGCGTCGGCGCCAGAAAGCTGGTCGATTCAATGTCTACTTTCGAAGTCAAACCGCGCATCGGCCTGATCGGCGAACCAACCGATATGAGCATGGTTTTGGGGCATAAGGGCAAGGTGTCATATCGGGTGACCGTGAATGGACTTTCCTGTCATTCGGCGTATATCAGCAACGGTGTCAATGCGGTCGAATACGCTGCCGAACTTATCGCTTTTATCCGCACGATGAATTCACGCGCACAACAACAGACGATCGATCCCAGCTATTCGGTGCCGCATTCAACCTTCCATGTCGGCAATATCAACGGTGGCACCGCGCTTAACATTGTTCCAAAAACCTGTGAATTCGAATTCGAGATTCGCAATCTGCCCCAGGAAGATCTCGATAGTCTGGTACACGAGATCAAACTCTACGCCAACGATGTCCTGCTGGTTGACATGCAGTCACGTTATCCTCAAAGCGAAATCAGCTTCGACGAACTATCTTACTACCCTGGATTGCATACCGATCCGGCATCGACCGTGATGGACTATACCCGCCGGATCAACCCGGTGAACCGCAGAGGTGACAATGTCAGCTTCGGCACCGAGGCCGGGTTATTCGATAGCCTCGGTATCAATTGCGTGGTGTGCGGACCGGGTAGCATCGATCAGGCGCACAAGCCAGACGAATTCGTCAGTCGCGTGCAAATGAAATACTGCGATGAAATGATCAAAAACCTTGTACATCGTTGTCGGGAAACGTCAGAATTCCGCTAACCACGGCAACCCTTCAACTCCTTATGACGGCAGCATTAGCGCAAGCGACGATTGGATGGCGGGAATGGGCAGCTTTACCCGATCTCAATCTTCCCGCGATCAAAGCAAAAATAGATACCGGAGCGCGCACTTCTGCCCTGCACGCGTTTTTGATCGAACCCTATAACCGCGATGGCATCGATATGCTCAGATTCCTGATCCATCCGATCCAGAATAATCAGGAATTTCAGGTCGAATGTCACACCCCGATTTTCGATTTTCGCGAAGTCACCGATTCCGGGGGTCACCGAGAAATGCGCTATGTTATTCAAAGCAATACCGTGATCGGTGCTAGTTGCTGGCCGATTGAACTGACCCTGACTAACCGTGATACTATGCGCTTTCGCATGCTCCTGGGGCGCCGGGCTATGGAACACCGCTTTGTGGTGGATCCAGGCGCCTCCTACATCAATGGCAAACTAAGACCGCGCAAGCTGTACGGATTATAAGCGGAGACTTTTATGAAAATTGCACTGCTTTCGAGAAATCGAAAATTATATTCTTCCCGGCGTATCATCGAAGCCGCCGAGGAACGCGGGCATGAAATCGTCGTCATCGACGTGTTGCGCGCTTATATGAATATCGCGGCACATAAACCCTCGATACATTATCGCGGCGAAATACTCGAGGGCTTCGAAGCGGTCATCCCCCGGATCGGTGCATCCGTTACAGCCTACGGACTATCCGTGTTAAGACAGTTCGAAATGATGGGCGTAGTAGCACTCAACGAATCGGTGGCGATTGGCCGCTCTCGTGACAAGTTGCGCTCACTGCAGTTGCTATCACGACGAGGCATCGGTATGCCGCTCACCGGTTACGCCAACAAACCCGACGATATCAAGGACGTAATCAAGATGGTCGGGGGCGCTCCGCTGGTAGTCAAGCTGCTGCAAGGTACTCAGGGCATCGGCGTGGTGCTGGCGGAAACGCAAAAAGCCGCGGAAAGCGTGATCGAGGGATTCATGGGGGTCAAGGCAGACATTCTGGTTCAGGAATACATCAAGGAAGCCGGTGGTTCGGACATTCGCTGTTTCGTCATCGACGGTAAGGTCGTGGCTGCAATGAAACGCCAGGCCCCTAAAGGTGAATTTCGCTCTAACCTGCATCGTGGTGGTTCATCCAGCCTGATCAAGATTACCCCCGAAGAACGCTCAACCGCGGTACGCGCGGCACGTATCATGGGACTGAACGTGGCTGGAGTTGACCTGTTGCGCTCCAACCACGGACCGGTGGTGATGGAAGTGAACTCGAGCCCCGGGCTGGAAGGTATCGAGGGCGCAACCGGCAAAAACATCGCCGGCATGATCATCGCCAACCTGGAAAAACTGCAGCCGGGTAAAACCAGGACACGTGGCAAGGGCTAGTACTCCTTCAATGAGATATCTTAGGATGCAGCCAGTCAGGAAGTGGTTAGCTGCTAGGCGTGCGACCGCAGGACTAGCCGTAGCTAATTCAAGGGAGCACAACAACGCAGAGAGCCTGCCCCATGAGCGAAGCGAATGCTTTGGGTATGACCGCTTCCTGACTGGCCCGAAGGGAGCGTTCCAAATTGGCCAATGTGCGTCGCCTAAAGCGCCTACTGTTGGTGCAGTCCTTGTAAAGGGCATGCCAAGGCTGGCCCCGCGAGCGCAGCGAGTGCTTTGGGTCTTCCCTGCGGACTGCGTCGGGGTGCCGCATCACTTGCCTTGGCCAATTTGGAACGCTCTGCATCCTAAGATATCTCATTGAAGGAGCACTAAATGCAGACCGCCATCGAGATTGCCGGGACCAGGGTCAGCCCGGGCAGCCGACAATCGATCGACATCCCTCTACCCAGCTTCTACACTCACAGCAGTGTCAACATGCCGGTACACGTGGTGCATGGTCGGCAACCCGGTCCTGTACTGCTGGTCAGCGCCGCGGTACATGGTGACGAAATCAATGGCGTGGAAATCATCCGGCGCCTGTTGACCCACAAATTCATCGATCGTATCAAGGGCACGCTGATCGCCATCCCGGTGGTCAACGTTTACGGTTTCGTTTCGAAATCACGTTACCTGCCCGATCGACGGGATTTGAACCGCTCCTTTCCCGGTACCGAATACGGCTCAATGGCCGCCCGCCTCGCCAACGTGGTGATGACCGAGATTCTTCCGCATTGTACGCACATCATCGATTTGCATACCGGTGCCGTGAATCGTGAAAACCTGCCGCAAATACGCGCAAACCTGGTAGACGATCCGAGCCTCGAGGCCCTGGCGCAGGCCTTCGGAGTGCCGGTGATCCTGAATGCCCAATTGCTCGAAGGCTCCTTCCGTGCTGCTGCACACGCCAATGGTATCGGCGTCTTGCTCTACGAGGCGGGAGAAGCCCTGCGCTTCGACGAGGTCGCGATCAGGGCCGGTGTCAGGGGAGTGCTGCAGGTCATGACCGAACTGGACATGCGTGGCAAAATTAAAAAAAATCGTCAGTTAGATGCGTTGGTCGCCAACACCAGCCGTTGGGTGCGGGCCGGGCAAAGCGGCATTCTGCGCTCGCTGGTTGCCACTGGATCCAAGGTGGAGATTGGTGATCTGCTGGCCTATATCAACAACCCTCTCGGTGAAAACAGCGAACAATTGATCAGCCCCGTTGACGGAATCGTAATCGGTAAAACCAATCTGCCGCTGGTATTCGCGGGTGAGGCGCTTTTCAATATCGCCAGTTACGAGGCCGTCGACCAGGTCGCGGAGAACATCGACGCCTACAACGAGGAACTGGACCCCAACACCGACAGCCTGCTCAGCGACGAACCCCCCCTCGTCTAGCCCCCAGGCTCTTCTTCGGTTCAATGCCTCACTAGGAGTCTGTCGGATTTAGGGAGAATCTGCTGCGGCGATGGGAAACCGGCCCGTTACGATTCCCTAAACCCGACAGACTCCTAGAATCATTGATAGCAGAACTATCTATGCCCCCTCGGGTTGAAGTTCGCGAAAGTCGCTCCCAACCTGTGCAAGCACAGGTTGGCCCATCCATGGGATCGCTTCAACCCCGCATACGCGGGGGCCGGCATCCCTGCCTCGCTAACCCGCATTTCTCACCACCCTTCTACTGCGACGAAAGGTAGTGAGAAATGCGGGCTAAACTTTTTCGAACTTCAACCCGAGGGAGTTAAATATTTTTTTAGGCAGCCGAAGCAATCCCTTTCGACATAAAGGCAGAGTGCCGAAAAGGCGTCAATATTAAAGGGCCAGGCCGTAATGGCATTTACATTAGACCGAAAGCATGGATTTTCGTAACTTATCCAGAATTTAAATGCTCAATAGATTTCAAGGCCGGATAAACGGTGAAAGTTTTCGCGAAGTAAACCGCAGGCGGCGTAGCCGCCGAGGCATTCGCGAAAACTTTCACCGTTTATCCTGTCCTGGGCGGATTGGTATGACGATGGTTGCGAGCTTAAGTAAGTGCTATTCGGTCAGG
>JAAESG010000105.1 GCA_024229615.1 Gammaproteobacteria bacterium
CCTCGATGGCAACCAGCTCCTTGGTGCCGTCTTCGGTGGCTCCGATGATCACCAACAGGCACTGCTTATCGTCCATGCGCACGTTGCAGTAGATGCCATCGGCCCAGAAATATACATAACGCTTTGCCGATAGGTCGCGCGCTTGCCACTGTTGCAGATCCTGCTGCCAGATGGTCTTTAAGCGACTGATCGTGGCCGGTGACAGCCCCGGGGCATCCCGGCCAACCAGTGCTGTCAGAGCATCGCTAAAATCGCCGGTTGACACGCCTTTCAAATACAGCCAGGGAATCAGCGCTTCCATGCTTTTGGTTTTGCGAAGATACGGCGGCAGGATCGATGAACTGAAATGAATCCTTTCCCACCGGTCCCCGTGCCGATCCCGCGCACGCGGTGCTTTAACCGTGACCGGACCGATTCCGGACTGGATCTCCCGTTGCAGCCGGTAACCGTTGCGAACGATGCGTTGTCTGCCGACCTCATCCTTTAAATCGGCATATTGGTTGATAAAAAGCTCGATCTCGGCCTCCAATGCCTGGGCTAACAATTTGTGGGTTCCCTGACGGATGATGGCTGTGATCTGATCATCGATAAATTGCTCTGGCTTTTTTAAATCAATTACATTATCTTTGCTCATGGGTGGTGTATCCTTTCCATTTAAAAGTGGCCGGTTGACTGCTGTGAACAATCTACCGGTGGATACACCGCCTTTTCCTCTAAACACAACTTTTAATTATAACTCGGCTGATGCTGTCTTTCTATGAGGATCTCGATCAAGTTCGATTGAACCCTTGAAATAAGCACCATCTTCTACCGAAATACTTTCTGCCTTTATGTCGCCCATAAAATCGGC
>JAAESG010000106.1 GCA_024229615.1 Gammaproteobacteria bacterium
CAATTCGAGACGTTCAAAGAACTGAATAGGCGAGTTAGGGAGGGGACCTGATAGCCTGACAAATCTATCAAGGATAGAGAGGAAAACAAAACATTATCAAACAGTTGCAGAGCTTGCTTGACTAGCAGTTAGAGATAGGAGAGAGTGCGCCTTCATCAATAAACAATAACTGACAAGCAATCAGCTATGAGGCGCACTCCCAAACTTTATAATGCCCTAATTCAACTCTTAACGCCATCGCCCTGGCGCGACAAGCGACACCTGTTTAGCCTCGCTTGGATGGTCGTGGGATTGATCTTATCGGCCAAGATCAGTTTGGGGGAATGGACCCCTTTTGTATCGGGGCGTGCTCGGTATGCGCAAAGTCATGAGCGGCGTTTTAAGCGTTGGTTATACAACGAACGTATTGAGGCGCTGGCGCTGTATACGCCGGTGATCCAGAATGCGTTGCTCGACTGGGATGAGCCGAAGCTGTATGTCGCGCTGGATACCTCGATGCTGTGGAATACCTATTGTCTGATTCGCCTGTCGGTGATTTATCGAGGCCGTGCCATACCTTTGGTCTGGAACGTTATTGAACACCCGAGCAGTGCCGTGGCGCTGGATCACTATAAGGGGCTACTACAAACCGCTCACCGGCTGCTCGCGCCGAGATTTGAAGTGGTGTTTCTGGCCGATCGAGGCTTTGTGGATACCGAGCTGATGGAGTATCTCAGCCAGGTTCTAGACTGGCGGTTTCGCATCCGCCTGAAGAAGGGAATCGGGCTGTATCGCCAAGGCGCGCGCAAGTGGCGCAAACTCACGGTGCGGGCCGCCCATGGTCATGCCCGTTTTTATCACAACGTGTGGGTGAGCCAAGAGTTTCTCGGCCCGGTACACCTCGCTTTTGCCCGGCTCAGAGGCTCGCGCGAAACATGGCTCATTGTCAGCGACGAACCCACCGCACCGAAGACCTTTGAGGAGTATGCGCTGCGCTTTGATATCGAAGAAAACTTTCTGGATGATAAATCCAATGGCTTTCAACTCGAGTCCTCCAAGATTCGTGATCCAGCCGCGCTCACCCGGCTGTGTTTGGTGCTGGCCGTGGCGACCTTATTTTTGGTCTCCCAGGGTACCGAAGTGGTCAAAAAAGGCCGCAGACGATGGGTCGATCCCCATTGGTTTCGCGGATCGAGTTACTTAAAGATCGGCTGGCGATGGGTGAAACAAGCGATCGCAAAAGGATATTGTTTAATTAAGCGTTTCTCCCTTTGTGGAGGGGTTGATCCCGACCCAGCGCGTTCTTCACGGCATTATAAACCCGCCAGTTCAATCGCCTCTGATTTTCAGGAACACTATGAAA
>JAAESG010000107.1 GCA_024229615.1 Gammaproteobacteria bacterium
AAAAGAATACTGCACAACCCACTCCATCAGTGCATACTGCGCAACCAATCCTCACCCTGCCGCAAGGAGTAATCTACCATCGAGTTACCGGATAAAACCGCGCACCCCAGCTCAAACAGGACGGCAGCTGGTATTGGCTGGATGTTATTAACGGGTGCGCTATTTGTTGCGGTGACGGGTATTGTTCGGCACCTTGGATCGGACATGCCTGCGGTGCAGGCTGCGTTTATTCGCTATGCGTTTGGTACCTTGCTGGTTCTGCCCGTTTTCTATCGGTTATTGCAAAAAGACAGTTTTCGCGCACCGTCAATTAGCCAGTACAAATTATACGCCCTGCGTGGTCTGGCGCATGGTGGTGCGGTTATGTTGTGGTTTTATGCCATGGCGCGTATACCCATTGCGGAGGTTACTGCGATTGGTTATACCTCGCCGATATTCACAACCATTGGCGCGGCATTGTTTTTAGGCGAAGTGTTCCATGCCAGGCGGATCGCCGCGATTGTGATCGCCTTTATCGGCGCGATGATTATTCTACGGCCTGGCTTCCAGACCATTGAACTGGGCTCACTGGCGCAATTATTGGCAGCGCCTTTTTTTGCGGCTTCGTTTTTGCTGGCCAAAAAGTTGACCGGGACACGCAGCTCCGGAGAGATCGTCGTGATACTGTCAATTGCCTGCACGCTTGTTTTGTTACCTGGCGCACTATGGCAATGGCAAACACCGACGGGTACTGAATTATTCTGGTTGTTACTCACCGCGGTTTTCGCCACGGCTGGTCACTACACGCTAACCCGGGCATTTGCCTGTGCACCATTGACTGTCACCCAACCCATTTCATTTTTGCAACTGGTCTGGGCTGCGCTGCTGGGTTATTTTGTTTTTGGTGAATCGCTCGACCCCTGGGTAATTACCGGCGGCGGCATCATCGTCGCTTCGGTGACTTATATATTTCACCGTGAATCAGCGGCGGCCCGTGCGGTCAGGCGCGTACAGAATTAGCTAAGCTATCCCTTATAGGGCCCGCATCACCGGCTGGAAAGAACGCCCAGGTGGGCAATCGCACTGCTCGCGGTAGCGCTCAAATCGTATCCGCCTTCAAGGTATGACACTATCTGGCCCGGACAGGCACGACTGGCAAATTCTACGATTTGTTCACTGAACCAGACGTAGTCATCCCGCGTGAAGCAAAGCTGGGCAAGCGAGTCGTCTTCATGGGCATCGAAACCCGCCGATATAAATATCATCTGTGGCTGGAAAGCTTCGAGTGCGGGCATCCAGTCCTCAGTCACCACTCGTCGAAACTCTGTGCCACCACTACCTGCGGCTAATGGCGATTTAACGATATTATTGCGATCTGAGAGCGGATTTGAATAAGGGTAATAAGGGTGTTGAAAGCTTGAGCAGAACAATACTCGTGGC
>JAAESG010000108.1 GCA_024229615.1 Gammaproteobacteria bacterium
CTGGAATTTATGCAACGCCTGGCCGC
The DNA here is from genome assembly GCA_024229615.1 of Gammaproteobacteria bacterium. GTDB lineage: Bacteria > Pseudomonadota > Gammaproteobacteria. Next base: position 27 of record JAAESG010000108.1, read on the forward strand.
TCTAGTCCCGCGGCCCAGGCTCAATCTGATTCGCTTCCATGGTGTGCTCGCGCCCAATGCTAAGCTGCGCCCGCAGATCATTCCGGGTCGAGCGGACACCGCAAATAACACCTCCGATGAACTCGACGGGGCACCCCATCACGCGAGTTCTGCCCGCATGAGCTGGGCCCGGCTACTCAAACGGGTGTTCGATATCGACGTGGAACATTGCCCGCATTGTGGCGGCAAGCTGAAGATCATCGCCGCCATCGAAGAGCCCAGGGTAATTGCTAAGATTCTTGCCCATCTCGGGTTGCCTACCCGGGCGCCGCCCCGCGCTCCCGCGCGGTCTTTCGGTCTCCTCGAAACGGCCTGATTTCATACCCACAACGCGAATCAATCCGGTTCCGCTCCCGAGCCGAGGTTCCCATTTGGTCTACGGCCGTTTTACACCCCAAAATATGTCACAATCAACGGCGCACAGCCCGCTTCCGGGTCCAAAAAGCCCCATTTTCGCACCGATGCCTCACCTGATTGACCACTCAGTGGCATTTCGGTACTCTCCTGAATTATGAAAAAGGCCGTTTATTCCGCCTATCCTCTGCCTCGATCATGTGATCGTCTTGAACGAACGTCACCTCAAGCGACTGCTTCGATCCTATTTTTCCTATTATCACACGGCGCGAACACATCTTGCGTTAGACAAGCAATCTCCGCAACCACGCCAGGTCGAATCGCC
>JAAESG010000109.1 GCA_024229615.1 Gammaproteobacteria bacterium
CGTCTGGAGCGTTTGCAGGCCTGCAAACGCTTTGAAATTATAGGCACAATGCTCGATTCTAAAAACACTTGGAAATGGTGCGAACTCAACCGTCTCATCATCAGCTGGGGCAATTGGTTCGGCCTTGGATTTAAAACTGGGATTTGCTGCACGGCAATTGAACACCCTGATTGGACGGATATGCGATTATGGCTGAAAATTCCGAAAAAGGAGCCATTGTCATGTCTAATCCATGGCAGATCGCCACCTGGCGATTCGAAATGATCTCTGCATTGCTGGATGCGAAGCTGAACAGGGCCCAAAAACGGCGCATTATACGCGAGCGGACCACGCGTGCTGTCCAGTGGCCGAATTCACCACAAAAAAGGCCGATCGGCAAAAGCACTTTGTTTCGATGGCTCAAAAAATACCGCGAAAAGGGTTTTTTAGGGCTGATGCCCAAGAGCAGAAAAGACAAAGGACTGCCCCGATCCGACCGTTCCATCTACGTGAACTACGCCTTAGGGCTGCTCTACGAACAGCCCGAGCGCTCTTTGACTCAGCTGATGCTCTACCTTGAGCTTGAGTTCGCAAAGATGTCCATCAGCCGCTCGACGCTGAGCAGGGACCTTCATGCACATCCGGCTTTTGCGGGAATTTTGCGACGTCGAAAGGGCACGGACAAAAAACTGCGGGACCTATACGAGACCGACCAGCCGCACGACAGCTGGCAGCTGGATGCCAAAGGCCCATTTCCGGTCACCCTTATCAACGGCAAAACGATCCGGGTTCACGTACTGTCGATTCTCGATGATTTCAGCCGTTACATCCTGGCGGCCATCATCGCATCTGCCGAAAATATCGAGGCGGCCGTGAGGGTTTTTCGCTTGGCAGCATCCAAGTGGGGTATGGGCATGCGCATGCAGTTCGACCGTGCTTCGGCTTATGACTCGAAGGTTTTCCGCACCGGCCTTGCCATGTTGGGCGTGCATCGCAACTGGGTCAAGTCTCGTAATCCTCAGGCCCAGGGAAAGATTGAAGCCTATCACAGATCCCTTAAACGGTGGTTTGTCAATGAGATTGCCAAACAAGAGGTTGTCGATCTCCAACACCTCGAGGCATTGCTTCAGGCAACTATCGAGCTTGTTTACAACCGGCACCACCACCGTCAGATAAAGATGTCTCCGCAACAAGCCCTGGCGCAACGCATCTCAACGCGGCGAGTCGGTGC
>JAAESG010000110.1 GCA_024229615.1 Gammaproteobacteria bacterium
AAAGAAAAAGCCCCTTAAACAGGGGCTTTGAATTGGTGCCGGCACTTTGAGTCGAACGCGGGACCTATTGATTACAAGCCTGTATAACAATTCATATAAATCAATTACTTATGGGTGGTAAATTCATAAAACACTCCGAAAACACTCCTACTTTTATCAGTGTTTTCGAAGATTTCTATTCATAAACTTGTCTGTGCAAGAGTTTTCACATTATGAGCAACCGAAGAATTAATCACGATCTGTTCCCTATTCTTCCGCGTTTTACATCATCAAACTGTTGTGGTGGCTGGATTTGAATCTCGACCCGGAAGCCGCAGCCTAGCGTTTACCAGCGGCTGTTACCGAAGCGCATATCTGCGGACGCGAGTTTGATTGGAAACCTGTCACGGATTGCGGCATCGGTGGGCGCATCGATGTACTCGGGGTAATGGCTCGACAGGGTTTGTTTCACGCTTTGTTGCGCGCGCGCCATGATATCGAGACTGCCTTCTTCTTCCCACAGCCCCGGCGCCGAGCGATCGGCAAGGTCGGGATAAAGATAATCGGTTTCCATCAACTCGAGTGTTTGTGGCTGGCCGAGATAATGGCCCGGTCCCAACGCCGCCTCACGTATCACGTCGAGCGACAGGGTCTCATCGTTTACTTTGATGCCGGCGATCACGCGCTGCGCCATGCCGAGCATGTCATTGTCGATCATCAGCGCCTCAAAACTGCATCCCATCAGGCTGCCAAGCATGCCGGCCGATTCGAGGATGCGATTGGCGCCGGCGAGTCCGGCGGTTACCGCGGTGATGCCTTTCTCGAATCCTGCCTGCGCATCAGGCAGTTTCGAATCGGTCATGCTCGCGGCAACACTGGTCGGTAAATCATAGAAACGGCCCAACTGAGCACAGGCTGACATCGCCAGCGCTTCTTCGCCGCTGCCACCGGTAAAGGAACCGGTGCGCAGATCTGAAATAAATGGCCAGATGGCAAATGTCATCGGGCAGCCCGGATTGATGATATTGATGATCGCGAGACAGGCGAGGCCCTCAGCGGCGACTTGCGCCAGGGTACCGGCCATCGCCGCGGGAGACGTGGCGCCCGCCTGGGGGGCGATCGCGATATCGTTGATCAATCCGAGCTTGCTGGTTTCAACCAGCAAATCGAGATTTTCTTCGCCAAAACGCAACGGTGAAACGATTGGGCAACCACCAAAGGACAGGAATGGTTTCTCTGCAAAGCGTCCTTCGCCGCCAAGCACCTTGTCGAACATTTCAATCGCCGGGCGCACGTTGCGCGCGTCGGTGAAAGCCATTTCACAGGGTTTCTGGGTTGCGGTGCACAGCGCATAGGCAACATTGAAATCGTGTTCCTGCGGATCTTCGAGTTCAGTTGGAATGACCATCTGGCCAAACTGATGGATATTGTCGAGCGTATCCACCAGGCGCCCGAGGTCATAGAGATCGACGAGTGTCGATGGGCGGAAACTGCGCCCGACAGGTTCGTAAATGCTCACCGCTTCGCCGCTGGTGGAATAGTTGACGTGATAGCCGCCCACCTGCACATCGGCATGGTCGGGACTGCGGCTGAAAATGGTGTATTCGCGCGCGGCGCCCGCGACAATGTCCTCGATCATCATTCTCGGAAAACACAGGCGCTCATTGTCGTCAATCCAGCAGCCGGCATGGGTTGCGAGTTCGATCACTTCGGGTGTAGGGCTGCCGATGCCGATGGTTTCGAGCACGTCGAGTGCGGTGTGGTGAATCTTTTCGAGATCGCTCTGCTGCAGCGGCTTATAGGCACCGCCGATGAGCCCCGCGTGTACCGGGCGTTTGTTGACCGCATCTTCGCGCATGCGCAGCCGGGCTTCGCGCGCGCTGCTTCTACGCCTGCGTTTTTTGGTCGGCATATCCATGGCTTTCATCAAATTGAATGTTTGTTCAAAAATATATAGACACTTTACCGACCCGGGGGTATGCTGTCAAGAATTTTGAATAAATGTTCAAATTTAACAATATGACAGGCAATTCATGGTGAATCCAGGACCCAGGCCCAAAGGGCGAGAAGCCATCAAGGCATGGCATCGCCAAAAGATAATCGACGCGACGATCGATATTATCACCCAGCATGGGATCGCCGGTACCACGATTGCCAAGGTCGTGGAACTCGCTGAT
>JAAESG010000111.1 GCA_024229615.1 Gammaproteobacteria bacterium
CACGTTCTTCAATGACAACGAGTATTTTACTTTTGCAGAAATCGGCTGGACGACATCGCAGGATAAGGTCTATCTCGATAACATACATCTGACGCTCTGGCACGTGGACGAACGCGACATGGCCAACACCGAAGATGGGTGGGGAGCCGTTTTTTCCTATTCACGCTGGCTGCAGGATCGTTACCTGCCTTTTCTGAAAGTAGGATATGCCGATGATGGTAGCAGTCTGCTTGAAACATCGGTCAGCGCCGGAATCGGTTATCAGCCATGGCATGATGGCGGCATCGGACATGTGTTAGGTCTTGGAGTCAACTGGGGTGAGCCGAATTCAACAGTATTAGGCCCGGGACTGGATGACCAATACGCGATCGAGGCGTTTTTCCGCTGGCAGTTGAGTAAAGAGTTAGCCGTCACGCCTGACGTCCAGTTCCTGATAAACCCTGCACTCAACCCTGATGAGAATAACACCTGGGTCTTTGGCCTGCGGGCGAGGCTGGCGCTATAAAAAAGGAGGGAAAAATGAAAAGATTATTAACAGCAATAGCGGTAGTAGCACTGATTGCTGGTGTGGCAAGCGCTGAATGGCGGGTGGAAGAGACCCCGAAACAGTTTCAGGGTACCAGGGCGCCGTTCGATCCAGAGGCGTCGCGGGAGATGCGGTCGCTGCAATGGCGCAACATTGGCCCTTACATCGGCGTTCGTGGCACCACGGTGACCATGCACCCGACCGATAAAAACCTTTTCTATCATGGCCACTCCTCTGGCGGTTTGTGGAAGACCGATGACGCCGGGACGTATTGGACTCCTATCAGTGATGGTCAGTTCAACGTCGGCTCGATCGGCGCGATGGCGATTTCGCCGACGAAACCCGATATCTTATATGTCGGCACTGGCGAACCGCAGCTGCGCGATTGCGTCTCCTGGGGTGACGGCATGTATAAATCGACCGATGCTGGAAAGACCTGGTCTCACATTGGCCTGGAGAAAACGATGAACATCTCCCGCGTGCGGGTCCATCCGACCAATCCGGACCTGGTATACGTGTCCGTCATTGGCAATGCCTTCGGTCCGAGCAAGGACCGTGGCATTTACCGCAGTAAGGACGGCGGAAAGACCTGGAAACAGATATTCTTTAAACATGAACAGGCCGGTGTCATTGACCTGGTGATGGATGAGTCCAATCCGGACATCCTTTACGCGTCAACGTTTGAGATTCTTCGCCGCACCTGGCTCCTGGACGCCGGTGGCCCGAATAGCGGCATCTTCAAATCCACTGACGGCGGCGACACCTGGAAGGACCTTACC
>JAAESG010000112.1 GCA_024229615.1 Gammaproteobacteria bacterium
CCGGGCCTTTTTTTTTACAGGAAATCAAAAATGACTGATGTTGTAATAGTAGATGCTGTACGTACGCCCATCGGCGCTTTTGGCGGCGCTTTATCTTCGCTGCCCGCGAGCCATATGGGTGCTCTGGTGATCAATGCGCTGCTGGAGCGAAATAAACTCGCCGCAGATCAGGTGGATGAAGTCATCCTCGGGCAGGTACTGACCGCCGGAACCGGACAAAATCCAGCACGACAGGCCTCTATCGAGGCAGGACTGCCACAGGAATGCCCTGCAATGACAATCAACAAGGTCTGCGGTAGCGGACTCAAGGCGGTACAACTGGCAGCCCAGGCGATCAAGTGTGGTGACGCCGATGTCATTATTGCCGGTGGTCAAGAGAACATGAGCGCTTCGCCTCACGTGTTACCGAAATCTCGTGATGGGCAGCGCATGGGTGACTGGCAGTTGCGCGACACGATGATCGTCGATGGTTTGTGGGATGCGTTTAACGATTATCACATGGGCGTTACCGCGGAAAACATAGCCAAAAAATACCAGCTATCGCGTGATGATCAGGATGCGTTCGCGGCTGCCTCACAGCAGAAAACCGAGCAGGCGCAAAACGATGGTGTCTTTGATAACGAAATCATAGCAGTAGAAATCCCGCAACGTCGTGGCGATCCGGTCGTGTTTGACCGTGATGAGTACCCCAAAGCAGGCACCAACGCCGAGGGTCTGGGTAAACTGCGACCGGCCTTTGATCGTGAAGGTACCGTTACTGCGGGTAATGCCTCCGGCATTAATGACGGCGCGGCAGCATTGTTGGTGATGAGCGCCGACAAGGCGGCGGCATTGGGTCTCGAACCCCTGGCAACTATCAGCGCTTATAGCAGTGCCGGTGTCGATCCAGCCATCATGGGAACAGGTCCGATTCCGGCTTCGAAGAAATGTCTCGAAAAAGCCGGCTGGTCGGTTGGTGATCTCGATCTGATCGAATCCAACGAAGCCTTCGCAGCGCAATCGATGTCGGTAAACTGCGACATGGAATGGGATACCAGCAAAGTAAATATCAGTGGTGGTGCGATTGCGTTAGGGCATCCGATTGGCGCCTCGGGCGCGCGCGTGCTGGTCACCCTGCTGCACGGGATGAAACGTACTGACGCGAAGCGTGGTCTGGCGACACTGTGTATCGGTGGTGGCCAGGGTGTAGCACTTGCAGTCGAAAGATAAAGTCCAAATAATCAAGTAACCAACAGCTAAAGGAGAAAAGTCATGAGCCGAGTAGCTCTAGTAACAGGCGGTACCCGTGGAATCGGTGAAGCCATTTGCCTGGCATTGAAAGATGCCGGATATACCGTGGTCGCAACCTATGCGGGTAACGAAGAAGCAGCAAATAAATTTAGCGCCGATACCGGCATTAAGGCCTGTAAATTCGACGTTGGCAATTATGATCAATGCCAGGCTGAAGTCGCAAAGATCGAAAGCGAAGTGGGGCCGGTCGAAGTTTTGATAAACAATGCCGGCATCACGCGCGATGGCACCATGCACAAAATGAATTTCGAGCAGTGGAATGCGGTAATCCAGACCAACCTGACCTCGTGCTTCAACATGTGCCACGCCGTGCTGAACGGCATGCGCGATCGTGGATTTGGTCGTATTGTCAACATTGGATCGGTTAACGGACAGGCCGGTCAGTATGGACAGGTTAACTACGCCGCCGCCAAGTCGGGTATCCATGGATTTACCAAGGCCCTGGCTCAGGAAGGCGCAGCCAGGGGAATTACCGTCAACGCGATCGCACCCGGTTATATCGCCACTGAGATGGTGCGTGCGGTGCCTGAGAACGTTCTGGAGAAAATCGTTCAGCGAATTCCGGTTGGTCGCCTCGGTGAAGCCAGTGAAATCGCACGTGGCGTTGTATTCCTGACGTCGGACGATGCCGGTTTTATCACCGGTTCAACCCTGTCCATCAACGGTGGGCAACACATGTACTAGCCCACGTTTCTCACCACTCTTCTACTGCGACGATGGGATGCAGGCCCGTTTTTCCGTCCCATGGCGTTGAAGTTCGCCTGTATAGAGTAAATCGGCATTAAATGGTCGAACAAAAGCCGGGCCTCGAGAGAGGACCGGCTTTTTTAGTTTGAGTCAGGCCGAGCCATTTTTCTTTCTCGCCAGGTTTTTCTTGAATTTCGAGTCAGCGGAGCAGTGCCTTCAGTAATGCAGTTTCCTGCATAAACCATCAATTGGGAAGTATGATCGCGCCTTTACTGGTGTTTTTATCAGCCTGTGCTCTGGACAGTCGATGAACGTCGGATTTTGGTAAGCTGGTTACCGTCCATCTGAGCAATTCGGCTTTAAAGGTAAGCGGCATTTAGCAGGAGTAATGCAGGGCAGGAAGCACCGTTTGAAAATATATGCTCTTACTCTTCCGTCAAATTGTGACTGTCTGCCGCACTCAGGTCGAGTCCATAAGCGGATCGCATTTGCTTGATGAATTCCAGCGTCTCAGCACCAAAGGGGGATTGTCCCTCAAAGCTGTGTAGTACGATCCCTTCAATGAGGTCTCCCATCCCTATCTCATTTCGTGCTGCGATAGCTTTCAGGACTTTAAGGATTCTTTTTTCAATGCGTACGCCGGTCTGAACGCGTTCGATCTTCTTGAGGTTAGTCATCACTGGATAATACCTTCTTGGATTTTTCTTGTAAATAATTGGTACCATGGTACCATGGTACCAATCGGTTCGAAAGAAAATATTTACTCATGGCAATCAGCATTCAGATGCAACAGATATCGAGTACGGTGTCAGATAATGTCAAGGGCATACTATGGGCGCTGCTCGCTACAGCATTGTTCGCAATAGTTGCCGCTATGGCGAAAGTTGCCGTCAAAGAATATCATGTTCTGCAAATCCTCTTTTTCAGGCAGGTTTTAGTCTTTTTGTCCTGTCTGCCATCGATCGCAAGGTCATTTCCTGGAAGCCTGAAAACCCAATACCCAAATATTCATGCGTCACGCTTGCTCGGTGCATTCGTTGCTTTGTCTTGTAGTATCTGGGCAGTTGCAGTGCTTCCGCTGACCACAGCGATAACATTGGGGTTCGCGCAAGTATTTTTCGTCGCTTTGCTTGCATTGAGCCTGCTGAATGAATCCGTCGGCAAACATCGAATTGTTGCGGTTGTAGTGGGGTTCGTTGGTGTCGTGATTGTTATGCGCCCAGGTGTTGAGGGAATGGTCGATATATACGCCCTTATTCCTATCTTAAGTGCGCTCGGAGCAGCCGTCGCAGTTATCTCGGTTCGCAAACTCTCACAAACTGAATCAACGGCTACGCTGCTTGTTTATCAATCCGTGTTTGTTGGAGCTTTAGCGGGCGTGCCTCTTTTCTGGTTATGGGTAACCCCGGATTTAAACGGGATGATACTTTTGCTGGCAATGGGTGTTCTTGCCACAGTTGCGAATTGGATTGGTGTCAAGGCACTTCGTCTGGGCGAGGCGAGCGTTGTTGGAAACATTCAGTACATGCAACTGATCTATGCGGCAATCCTGGGCTTTTTCCTGTTCAGTGAGGTTCCTGATAAATATACGATTGTTGGTGCAGCCATTATTATCGGATCATCCATTTACATATTCCATCGCGAGGCTATATCAAAGAAACAAGAGTCGATTTAACGACAACAGTGTGTTCCATTGAATATCCTGGGCGCAACGCTTGAAGCGAGTTTTCAAAATTGATATTACAACTTGGGAAAGATGCGATGGCGCCGTCAAAATGATTGCCTGGACGTCGGATCGCAGTATCGAAGACCCCGCAGTGATACCCAATGCACTCGCTGCGCTCGCGGGGCAGGCTCTCAGCAGATACTTGCCCAACTTCTGAGAAAACGGAATCAAAAGAATTCAACCCGTTACCCGAGAGCAGGGTACCGCCCCATTTGGGTTTGTTCGGGCGGCCGACGAGATCAGTTTGACTCTGTCAACTCACCAAATTGCTGTGAGCAAATGTAGTGGCAGGCAACCGGCATGCCCGGTGGCTGAGATTTGGCGGGATTGGCCGGCGGCAAGCAGCAATTTTTGGCATATCGGTGGAAATCAGTCAGATTGCGGGTGCCCCAGGGCCGGGCTGTGTTGTGAATCGCTTTCTTTTCATGGTGGAACAAGGTAAATAGGGTGTTAATTCTTTCTATATTTTCCGGTGGATGTTGATACTGTTATCGGCTGCATTGATGATCGGGTTGGTGATCATTGGAGCCGGGTCGAACAGCGTGGGGGCACTTTTTGAGGGCCAGTTACATAAGCGCATCTTCGCATTGGCTGAGCTGACAATGAATATCAATCAGAGGAATCAACATCCAGGTTGCATTGTGCGGTGAAACACGCATGGCATAGTTGATCCGGGGCAGTGCATCGGCAGGTCGATCGGTGCAACAATAAATCTGTGCAAGGTAAGCAAGGGTATTCGGATCATTAGGCTTTAACTCGACCGCTTTGAAACTCGGTATCGGAAATGCTTGCCGTTTTGCCGACTTGAACCGGCAAGCGGCAACCCTCCAGGTATTACTTCGTGCGAGCCATCGTCTATTTTGGCGTATGGAATAACAATCTGTAGGTTACCTGAGGGGGTTGCGCTGGGAAAAGTGCCCTCGGCGTTCCTCGTTGTTCATTTGGGATAACCAAACGACAGGCCACATGGCCTTGATCTGACATTTTCCTGAAGCCCCGAATACTATAACTGTGGAGGGATAGAATAGGTGCCGGTAGCGTGAGCGACGATCTCCTCGTCGCTATAAATCGAAACTTCGACGACCGCGAGGCGTTTGCCGAGCTTTATGATATTGCCCTTTGCCACCAGGTCGCATTCGCTGGGCTTGCGCAGAAAATTGATGTTGAGACTGGTGGTCACCGCGAGCTTCATTTCTCCCAGCTTGCTCAACACGACTGCGAACATGCAGACATCGGCGAGCATCATCATGAAGGGTCCGGCAATGGTGCCACCCGGGCGCAGCGATTTGCTATTGTAGGGCAGGACTAATTCAGCCTTGCCCTCGTCAATGTCGCGCAGGTAAATACCGGAATCCGCGGCCGAAGGTAACTCTGCCTCGATGATTGCATTGAATTCTTTGGTCGTGACTTTACTCATGGTGAAAAGATTTAATCACAGGAGTCATCCCTGTGAAAGGCCGTTTTTATGTGTTGTTTTATAAATCTGAACTATGGAACGGAGATTTGATAGCTGAGCGTGTTCGGGATCCCGCTTGTGCGTGCCCCCGCGTGTGCAGGGGGCTACATGAGTCGAACCGTGCCTTTGATTTACTGATCTGGGAGTCTGTCGGGGTTGGTTTCCCATCGCCGCAGCAGATTCTCCCTAAATCCGGTACTCCTTAGAAGGAGTACTAGCTGCGTTTGTTCAGCCATTCTGATATTGCCGGGGTTACCGTTGCTTGCGCCTTGCCGCTGACATAAATACCGATGTGACCACCGGGGAAGGACAGTTCGGTATAGTCCTTACTGCTGATCAACTTGGGTAAAATCTTTGATGCTGCCGGTGGCACCAGGTGATCCTGCTCTGCATAGATATTTAATACCGGTAGCTTGAGGTTCTTCAGGTCGACGTCGTGTTTGCCGATCTTGAGTCCACCTTCCACGAGTTTGTTCTGCTGGAAGAAATCCTTGATAAACTGCCGGAACGCTTCGCCGGCCTGATCGGGGCTGTCGAAGATCCATTTTTCCATGCGCATGAAGTTTTTGACGTTCTTTTCATCGCTGATGATGTCGACCATGGAAACATATTTCTGCCCCATCAACTGGAACGGTTTCAGGTTCAGAAAAGTCCAGTTGAGCATTTCTCCAGGCAAATTACCCATCGCATCGACGATTGCGTCAATGTCCATTTGTTGTACCCAGTGACTCAACATATTGTCCGGAGTCTTGCAATCTACCGGTGTCACCATGGTGACCAGGTTTTGCACCTTGTCCTGGTGCAAAGTGCTATAGCACAGGCTGAAGACACCACCCTGGCAAATGCCGAGGATATTGACCTTGTCGACACCATGGCGTTCACGCATCACGTCGACGCAGCGATCGATATAGCCGTTAATGTAGTCGTCAAGTGTCAGGTATTTATCCGCCATATCCGGGTAGCCCCAGTCGATCAGGTAGACGTCCTGTCCGGTATCCAGCAAGCCTTTTATGGTCGATCTGTTTTCCTGGATGTCGGCCATGTAGGGACGGTTTACCAGTGCGTAGACGATCAGTGTTGGTATTTTGTTTTGTACAACACCGGTCGATGGCTGATAGCGATACAGTGTAAGCTTATCTTCACTGTAGATTTCCTGACGCGGGGTAACGCCAGCTGAAATTTCGTCGGCATCGAGCAGATTCTTAACGCCCTGGCTCAAATTCTGGTTGAATTGCACCAACTCATCGACCAATTGGTCGGAACGAAACGGGATATTCGACATGATATCAGGCTCCTGCTTTGGCTTTGTTTACGGCGGCTTGCTTTTTCACCACGGCGTCAGGTTTTTTCGCCGGTGCTTTCCTGGCGACAGCTTTTTTACGTGATGGGGCAGTTTTTGCTGGCGCGCGTTTGCTAGCTGGTGCGGGCTTGGTAACTGGCGTTGCTTTCGCCGCGGGTGCAGATTGGGGTTGCTTTAACATCGCCCTGATGTCCTTGATTTCATTCCTCAATTCGATATTGTCACGCCGCAGTTGCTGCAAACGCATCTGCATGGTGTCGACTTCGCGAGTGTTCGGCAGATTCATCGCACGCAGGAAGTCGTCGGTGATTTCGCTGTAATGCTTTTTCAGAATCATCAGGCGATTGACCATGTTGCCGTAGAGCGCCTGGTACTCCTCGCTCATTGCAAACTCGGCGTAGTGCTCTTCACTGATTTCAACCCACAGGTCATAGATCTGGCGCAAGGTCTTCGGAGTCGCTTCGCCATCTATTTTTAACAGGCGGGCCTGGAAACCCTGAATCGATTCGGAGGCCACACGCAGGAAGGCCTGATTGAACTCGAAGTTAGCCTGGTGGTATTCGATGCCCAGCTGAATTCCTTTTTGTTGCTTCTCCTGGGGTTCACGGAAATAGCCAACACCCGGTGAAGACAGGATCTTGCCCATTGGGTCAATGGCTTCGCCCATGTTGAATACTGAGGTGTTCATACCTGGTAGCTGCCACGCGGCCTGGTTCATCGGAGTGAAAGCGTCGGCCATCTGTTGCCAGGACTGTGTCGGATTAAACCACTGTTTCATGAAATCACCGAAAGCGGTGCTATCAAATCCAGGTACACCGGAAAACTGCTGCATCGATTGTTTGATCTGCTCCATCCATTGGTTGACCGCTTCGACCGGGTTGGCGCCGTTGGTCATGCCCTTGCTGATTTGCTCGGCCATGGAAAAGTATTCCTTGCCCATGTCGATACATTTCTGCATTGCCTGCTGGATATCGGGTTGGGTTTGAGCTTGACAAGCCTGGCGCCAGAGTTCAAAACTTTGCGACCATAGATCAGACTGACTGGCATTGCCGCCGGCATTACTCGATTTGGCCATATCGCTCCAGGCGCCAACGAATTGCTGTTGCGCCTTGAGCCACTGATCTGCCCAGGGATTGCTTTCGCTCATGTGGATAACTCGTTCAAATTTAGAAAGATATGAGCCTAGCACAGACTATTGTGCACTGCAACAAAAATTGCTTGAACAGATTCAATTTGGCATAAAAAAACGGGTTCTGAAACCCGTTCTATTATGCCTGCGGATGGATCAGGAATATTGCTTCATGTCATATACATGCCGCCGTTAACCGGCAGGTTAGCGCCGGTCATGTAAGTGTTGCGATCGTCTGTGAGAAAACTGACCACATATGCAATTTCATCGGGCAGGGCCATACGCCCCATCGGCACTTGCTGGATAATTGAATTGCGCACATCTTCCGGGATGGCGTCGGTCATTTCGGTTTTGACATAGCCCGGGGAAACGGAATTCACCGTTACACCCTTGGTTGCCAGTTCCTGAGCGACCGCCTTGGTGAAACCGTGCAAGCCGGCTTTGGCGGCGGAGTAGTTAGCCTGACCATACTGACCTTTTTGTCCATTCACTGAAGAAATATTGACGATGCGTCCAAAGCCATTTTCAGACATGTTGTCGACCACCTGGCGAGTGACGTTGAACGCCGAATCGAGATTGGTGCGTAGAACCGAATCCCACTGCTCGGGCGTCATTCTGCGCAAAGTCTTGTCACGGGTGATGCCGGCACAATTGACCAGAATGTCGACCGCGCCGATTGTATTCTCGACGTCGTGTAACATCTGTTGACTGGATTCATAGTCACTGACATCGCAGGCGACAATTTCGAAATCATAGCCGTTGGCTCTGTGTTTTTGTTGCCAGGCGTCGGCAATTTCCTTTTCCGGTGGGAAGTATCCTGCGATCACTTTACGACCCTGATCGGCGAGAGCGATACATATCGCGGTACCGATGCCTCCGGTTCCGCCTGTGACGAGTGCTATTTTTTGTTGGCTCATACTCCTGTCACCTCTTTGCGCTATGATGGAAGTGCTGCATTGCAGCAAATATATTGCAGTGCACAAAATAGTGGTTAAATGCCTGACTGTCAAGTCAGCTGCATCACAAAAAATAGGAAAATGCTATAAATCAACTGTTTATCGATTGTCCTTGTCGTCATTTTCAGGGCCGAGACCCATCATCTGACGCCAGGAATCGATATTTTTCTGAGTCATATCGGTCCAGAATGCCATCGGATTATGCCGGCTCATGCCTTCTACCGCTTTGCCAAATTCGCGCTGTTGCTGCTGGAAAAAACTTAAGCCCTGACCGATAAAATCGGAAAAACCCATATGCGTGCCGGCATTGTAGAAGCGGATAAAACGTTCCAGGTTGTCATTTGAAAACAGCGGGTTGGATTCCGACTCCTGTTCGAAAATAATCTGCAGCAGGATACTGCGTGTAATGTCGTCCTGGGATTTCTTGTCAATTACGACAAAGGGTGTTTCCTCGAGCACCAGGTCGCGAATTTCCTGCAGCGTCACATACTGGCTCTTGACGGTGTCGTAAAGGCGCCGATTCGGATATTTCTTGATAATTCTGGGTTCGATCTCTTCGTTCACTTTGAATTTCCTGCCGCTTGTTAATGATGCAAGTGTAACCTATTAACCCGGCGACAATGTCGCCGGGTTAATTTTACTCTCGCGGCACCCGACCCATCAGGTAAAACTCATCGTTGGTGCGCATGCTGGACATGTTGACGATACGATTCGAAAGCCCGAAGAAAGCGCTAATCACGCCTATATCCCAGATGTCTTCGTCATCGAAACCAAATTCGTTGAGACGCTGGTAATCGGACTCGTTGACGGTTTCGGCCTCGCGCGAAATTTTCAGTGCATAGTCGAGCATCGCTTTTTGGCGATCACTGATATCTGCCTTGCGATAATTGGTCGCGACCTGGTCGGCAATCTGAGGGTTCTTAGCACGAATACGCAAAATCGCACCATGAGCGATAACGCAATACTGGCACTGGTTGCGCGCGGAGGTCGCGACCACTATCATTTCACGTTCAGCCTTGTTTAAACCGGGAGTTTCTTTTTCCATCAGCGCATCGTGGTAAGTAAAGAAAGCGCGAAATTCATCGGGGCGTCGCGCCAGCACCAGGAAAACGTTGGGTACGAAGCCCGATTTTTGTTGAACCTCGGTGATGCGTTGCTGTATATCTTCCGGTAAGTCTTCAAATTCCGGGAGCGGAAAACGACTGATCGCGTGACTGGACATGGGAGTACCTTCGATTGTGTGACAATTGTTGTAATATAAATGAAATTTGCGAAAGAGCACTAACAGTTCTAACAAAAACATGAAACAACAAACCAGCGATCCGCAGACGGTGCGGGTTTTCGAAGAGTTGGCCAGCTCACGGCGCTCGATTCGTGGATTTCTGCCCCAGGCAGTGGAACCGGCCATACTCGAACAGATTTTCGTGACCGCGGCCTCGGCGCCATCGAATTGCAATACCCAACCCTGGTATTGCCACGTTGTTTCAGGAGAGATGCGTGATCGCCTGAGCGCTATTTTCACAAAAACCATTGCGCAGGGAAAGTACTCGCTGGATTTTCCTTATGACGCAAAATACGAAGGTGTCTTTCGTAAGCGCCAGCTCGATGTCGGCATCCTGTTATACGAGGCGCTCGGTGTGACGCGCGAGGACAAGGAGGGTAAGCGCCGCGCATTCTTGCGTAACCTCGAATTTTTCGATGCACCGCACGTCGTGTTTATCTTCATGCCTGAGTGGGGTGGGGTGCGTGAAGCCTGCGACGTGGGTATGTATGTTCAAAACCTGATGTTGACGATACGCTCGCACGGGCTCGCCAGTTGTCCGCAGACGATTCTGGGTTATGATGCTGACTCGGTGCGGCGTGAACTGAACATCGAACCACAGATGAAACTTTTATTCGGGGTTTCATTCGGTTATGAAGCTCCCGATCTACCCGAGAACCAGATTGTACCCGAGCGCGCGGCGCTCGATGAACATGTGCAATTTCACAGCTAGGTCCAGATTATGTCCGATTACATCGCTCCCACCCAGGATATGCAATTT
Organism: Gammaproteobacteria bacterium; assembly: GCA_024229615.1. Classification (GTDB taxonomy): domain Bacteria; phylum Pseudomonadota; class Gammaproteobacteria. The sequence continues at coordinate 10,587 of JAAESG010000112.1, forward strand.
GTCATCGAAGAAATTGCTGACCTGGATTCGATCTCAAGCCTGTCGGGCTTCGAGGAAGCCTCCGCAGACCTGGTTGAGGCTGTGCTGGAACAGGCCGGGGTACTGGCTAACGAAGTATTTTCGCCTTTAAATCAGCCCGGTGATATACACGGAACCCGCATCGAAGAGGGTATCGTGGTCAGCCCGCCCGGATATGCCGAGGCCTACCAGCAGTTTGTCGAAAACGGCTGGCAGGGCATTGGAAAATCTACCTCGATCGGTGGCCAGGGCCTGCCTTTTCTGGTGCATTCCGCGGTCGCTGAGATGTGGTATTCATCAAACATGGCGTTGGCGCTTTGTCCGCTATTAACCTCGGGCGCGATCGAGGCAATTGAGACACATGCGCCTGAAGCGTTGCGCGACAGCTATCTTCCAAAAATGGTCAGCGGTGAATGGAGTGGCACGATGAATCTGACCGAGCCGCAGGCCGGTACCGATCTCGCCGCAATCAAAACCAGGGCGGAACGCGATGGAGATCGTTATCGCATTCGCGGACAAAAAATTTTTATCACCTGGGGTGAGCACGAAATGAGTGACAATATCGTGCACCTGGTGCTGGCACGTCTGCCCGATGCGCCTGAAGGCGTCAAGGGCATATCGCTTTTTCTGGTGCCAAAATACCTGGTCGACGAAAATGGAAACAAGGATCAGCGCAATGATCTCAGGGTGGTTTCTGTCGAAGAAAAAATGGGCATCCATTCATCGCCTACCTGCGTCATGTCGTATGGCGACGGCGAGGGCGCAATCGGATTCCTGTTGGGTGAAGAACACAATGGGCTCGCCTGCATGTTTACGATGATGAACAATGCAAGGCTCGAGGTCGGCATGCAGGGTGTGGCGATATCGGAACGTGCCTACCAGAGAGCGGTACTGTTCGCGAAAGAACGCGTCCAGGGTGTTGCTCGTGGCCACAGCGAACGTAGCAGCATCATTCATCACCCCGACGTGCGCAGAATGCTGATGCAGATGCGCGCCATCAGCGAGGCGGGACGAGCGCTGGCCTATTACGCCTCCGCGCAAACAGATCTGGCTCATCATGCCGAATCGGCACAGGACCGTGAAAGCTTTCAGCGCCGGGTGGATCTGGTGATACCGATCGTCAAGGGCTGGTGCACCGAAATGGCACAGGAAGCGACCTATACGGGTATCCAGGTTCACGGTGGCATGGGGTTTGTCGAGGAAACCGGGGCCGCACAACATATGCGTGACGCCCGCATACTGACCATCTATGAGGGCACCACAGGCATTCAGGCACTGGATTTAATGGGCCGAAAAATGTTACGCGATAACGGGCTGGCGATGGCAGAGCTGATCGCGGAACTGAAACAATTCAACCAGCAAATTGCTGCCGCCGATGACGATCTGGGCAGTGTTGCGAAACGCTTTAATGTGGCCCTGGCCGTACTCGAAGATGTCAGCTGTTGGTATCTCGATAATGCCGAGATCGATCCGGATCTGGGTAATGCCGTCGGTGTCGACTACATGATGCTGGCAGGTAATGTCGTTTGTGCCTGGTTGATGGCCAAGGCCGCGATTGCGGCACAAAAACACATTGCAAACGGCAGTAGCGATGGTTTTTATGCGCAAAAAATAAACACCGCGGTGTTCTTTGCTGAACATATTCTGCCACGCAGCGAGGCCCAGGCGGTGATGGTGAAAGCCGGGTCGGCCAGTGTCATGGCTATCGATGCTGATAGCTTTTAGTGTTCCACTAGAAATTACGGGCCCCGGGTGTCATTGTGATTCAACTGCATGAGTTCGCGCGTGACAGATTTCGTTTTTTTACGCCGACACCGACGCGCTGGGGCGACTGTGACATGTTTGGTCATGTCAATAACGTGCAATTTGTGCGTTACTACGAGTCGGGTCGGCTGGATTATTTTCATCGCCTGCTGGATCTAAACAGCGGCCCGGATGTGCACAACAGTTTGATTATTGCCGATATACACGTCACTTTTTTGCGTCAGATCCATCACCCCTGCGCGCTGGAAGTCGGTACGCGTATCAGCAGGCTCGGTAATAGCAGCTTCGATTTCGAGGCCGCAATATTTTCGTCAGGCGAAGAGGAACCTTACTCGACCGCAAAGGCGGCCTGTGTCTGGTTCAACTATCGGGATAACCACAGTACGCCGATTCCACCCGTCGAACGTGAAATCATCCAACAATTTGAAGGAATAGAGTCATGAGTGAATTGCATTATCTGGAAGTCGAAAAACGTGATGCCGTAGCGCTGGTCCGGTTCAATCGTCCCGAAGTTTTGAATGCACTGTGTATGGGTCTTATGCAGGAACTGGCTCAGGTTTTTGCCGACCTCGAAAGTGATGAATCGATTGCGGTGATAGTATTGACGGGCAACGATAAGGCGTTTGCGGCAGGCGCAGACATTAACGAGATGAAGGAGGTCAGTTACCAGTACATGCTGGAGGATGGCGGCCTGACACGTCACTGTGACACTATCGCTGATTTTAAAAAGCCGGTTATTGCAGCGGTTGCAGGTTATGCACTCGGTGGTGGTTGCGAGCTGGCGATGATGTGTGATTTCATCATCGCCGCTGATAATGCAAAGTTCGGACAACCCGAAATCACTATCGGCACGATTCCCGGTTTCGGTGGCTCGCAACGATTAACCCATCTGGTGGGTAAATCCAAGGCCATGGATATGTGCCTGACTGGTCGCATGATGGATGCCGCCGAAGCCGAACGCAGTGGGCTGGTATCGAGGGTGGAAGCGCTCGAGAATTATCTGCCGGTGGCGCTGGAGGCGGCTGGCAAGATTGCGAGTTTCTCGCGCCCGGTGGCGTCGATGGTGCGGGAAGCGGTAGACCTCGCCCACGAAACCAGTCTCACGCAGGGGATTAAAACCGAGCGCCAGATATTCAAGGCCACGTTTGCGCTGGATGATCAGAAAGAGGGCATGACCGCATTCGCGGAAAAGCGCAGCCCGGATTTCAAACACCGTTGAAATCGGCGCAAACGGAACTATTTGGCATTTCCCTGGAATAAATCCGGTTAGGCACTATTAGTTTTTTGACAGTGTGTTAGAATATGCGCCGGCAGATTTCGAGCCTCTCAGAATATCTTTGTAAATCAATAGTTTACAGTAGCTTTCGCGTCTTTAAATGAGAAAAGACGGAGGGATTTGTTTTGGGATCGCCTGGGCAGAGCCCGGGTCTGGAAAGAATTTTTGTTTTTTTGCATTTTATTTTTACGTGGAAACAACCATGGCTGACCTGAACAACTATCGGAATATCGGCATATTTGCCCATGTTGACGCTGGTAAAACGACCACCACCGAGCGCATTTTGAAACTCACCGGCAAGATTCACAAAATCGGTGAAGTGCACGATGGCGCGGCAACAACCGACTTCATGGACCAGGAACAGGAACGTGGTATTACGATCCAGTCCGCGGCCACCAGTTGTGAATGGAACAAGCACCGTTTGAATATTATCGATACCCCGGGACACGTCGATTTCACGATCGAAGTTTATCGCTCACTGAAAGTTCTCGATGGCGGTGTTGGCGTTTTTTGTGGGTCCGGTGGGGTTGAGCCACAATCGGAAACCAACTGGCGCTATGCTAATGACTCTGAAGTCGCACGCATCATTTTCGTCAACAAACTCGATCGCCTGGGCGCTGATTACTATCGTGTCGTAAAACAGGTTCAGGAAGTTCTCGGAGCCAATCCGCTGGTCATGACATTACCGATCGGTACCGAGGAAAATTTTACCGGCGTAGTCGATTTGCTGACCCGCAAAGCCTGGGTTTGGGACGACTCCGGTGATCCGACCAAGTACGAAATTCAGGAGCCGCCAGAAGATATGGCCGACCTGATCGAGGAGTATCGTGAGAAATTGATCGAAGGTGCTCTCGAACAGGACGACGACCTGCTGGAAATGTACCTCGAAGGCGAAGAGCCGGCGCTCGACGACATCAAACGTTGCGTCCGTAAGGGCACCATCGCACTCGATTTTTTCCCAACCTATTGTGGATCGGCGTTCAAGAACAAAGGCATCCAACTGGTGCTCGACGCCGTTGTCGACTACCTGCCGAATCCGACTGAGGTTACACCGCAACCTGAAGTGGACCTGGAAGGCACCGAAACCGGTGAAGTGGCAACGGTTGATCCAACGAGGCCTTTGCGTGCACTGGCTTTCAAGATTATGGACGACCGTTTTGGCGCACTGACCTTTACCCGGATTTACTCGGGCAAACTGTCCAAAGGCGATACTGTCGTCAATACTTTTACAGGTAAAACCGAGCGTATCGGGCGTATCGTCGAGATGCATGCGGATGATCGCATCGAGCTCGACTCCGCCGAAGCCGGTGATATCGTCGCATTAGTAGGGCTGAAGAACGTACAGACCGGGCACACCCTGGCCGATGTGAAGAATCCGGCTACCCTGGAACCGATGGTATTTCCCGACCCGGTTATTTCAATTGCGATCAAGCCAAAAGACCAGGCCGCATCTGAAAAAATGAGTATTGCGATTGGTAAGATGGTTAAAGAAGATCCCTCATTTTACGTCGAGACGGACGAAGAGAGCGGTGAAACCATCATCAAGGGTATGGGTGAGTTGCATCTCGATATCAAGGTTGACATTCTGCGCCGTACGCACATGGTCGATGTCGAGGTTGGTAAGCCGCAGGTCGCGTATCGTGAAACCATTACCCAGCTTGTAGAAGACAGTTACACTCATAAGAAACAAACCGGTGGTTCGGGCCAGTTCGGTAAGATCGATTATATTGTTGAGCCGGGCGAGCAGGGCAGCGGTTTTCAGTTTGAGTCCAAGGTCACCGGTGGTAATGTTCCGCGTGAATTCTGGCCTGCGGTAGAAAAAGGTTTTGCGGGTTGCATGAAGGAAGGTGTGCTCGCCGGTTTCCCATTGCTCGATGTCAAGATAACGCTCTACGATGGTGCCTTTCATGCGGTTGACTCCTCTGCGGTCGCGTTTGAAATTGCCGCCAGGAGCGCCTATCGCCAGACCATTCCCAAGGCTGTACCGCAGTTGATGGAGCCGATCATGAAGGTCGATGTGTTCGTGCCCGAAGATCACGTCGGTGATGTTATCGGTGATCTGAACCGTCGTCGCGGTATGATCAAGTCACAGGAACCGACCGCAACGGGCGTACGTGTCAAGTCCGATGTACCCTTGTCGGATATGTTCGGATATATCGGTGATTTGCGCACCATGACCTCGGGTCGTGGCCAATTTTCGATGGAATTTGAGCGCTATGCACCTTGTCCGCGTAATGTCGCCGAGGAAGTTATCAAGGAAGTAAACGAGCGACGCGCAGCGAAGTAACTAAGCCATTGATGTATTTGGTGAATTTAGATTCATCGCTATTGACATGACTCAGGGGCGTGTAGAGAATACGCTCCTTAGTTTGGAGGGGTTCCCGAGTGGCCAAAGGGGACAGACTGTAAATCTGTTGGCACTGCCTTCGGTGGTTCGAATCCACCCCCCTCCACCATCTTCTTATGCGGGCTTACGCCCGCATAAGAAGATGGTGTTGGGCGGGCCCGGATAAGAACCAGGCGCGTTAGCGCCGGTTCGACGCATCAGTTGACCAATGTGGTGCCGGGAGCGATTTTGGACGCGCAAAGCGCGGCCCTGGAGGGCGGCCGAAGGCCGACCGGAAGGGCGAAATACAGGATGTATTTCGCAATCCACCCCCCGGAAACGATTCGGGATGTTCCGGGGCTGAGAGGTTGATTCAGCCTTCCAGTGACATCAGATTTTTGAGGGGCGGGACAAAAACCCACCCCCAGGCAGTATTGGTCGAAGGGCAGGTTAAATCACCGAGCCAAAAGATACCTTATATATAAAGGCGTCTTTCAAGGGAGTAGAATGTTGCAATTGCGCGGGTGTCGTATAGTGGCTATTACCTCAGCCTTCCAAGCTGATGACGCGGGTTCGATTCCCGCCACCCGCTCCAGACTTGGAGTAGAGCTGCAGGTTTTATGCTCATATAGCTCAGGTGGTAGAGCACTTCCTTGGTAAGGAAGAGGTCACTGGTTCGATTCCAGTTATGAGCACCATCGTTATGCGTGATACAGGGCTCCTGCCCTGATCACGCTACGCAAGACAAAAAGGTGCTACTTTTTGTCTTGCTCCATTCCAAGCGCGTTGCGCTCGGAATGTTGGCACATGACCTACAGGGATGTAGGTAATGCAGGTTTTGCAGGAGCAAAAACCTGCCCCTGTGCCAAGTCCCAGACCATGTGTTTGAGGTTTGGGAGCCCAAGGTTGGGAAGGGAAGGGTTTTATTGTGTTAACAGGGCTGTGATCAGCCGAAAAGAGTGAGAGAAGACAGATGTCAAAAGCAAAATTCGAGAGAAACAAGCCCCACGTAAACGTGGGTACTATCGGTCACGTTGATCACGGCAAGACTACATTGACCGCGGCGTTGACCAAGGTTATGGCGGAAGCGTCGGGTGGTGAGATTAAAGCCTTCGACGAGATCGATAACGCGCCGGAAGAAAAGGCACGAGGTATCACGATTGCGACGTCGCACGTTGAGTACGAGTCAGCCAATCGTCACTACGCACACGTTGACTGCCCTGGACACGCGGATTATGTGAAGAACATGATTACCGGTGCGGCGCAGATGGATGGCGCAATCCTGGTGGTATCGGCAGCCGATGGCCCGATGCCGCAAACCCGTGAGCACATTCTGCTGTCACGCCAGGTTGGTGTTCCATATATCCTGGTTTATATGAATAAGGCCGACATGGTTGACGACGAGGAACTGCTGGAACTGGTCGAGATGGAAATCCGCGAATTGCTGGATGCCTACGATTTTCCAGGCGACGATACGCCGATCATCATTGGATCGGCGCTGAAGGCGCTGGAAGGCGACAGCAGTGATATTGGTGTACCGTCGATCATGAAGCTGGTAGAGGCACTGGATACATACGTGCCGGAACCCGAGCGAGCGACAGCGGGTGATTACCTGATGCCGGTGGAAGACGTATTTTCCATTTCGGGTCGTGGTACCGTGGTTACAGGCCGTATCGAGCGTGGCATCATCAAGGTGGGTGAAGAGATCGAGATCGTCGGTATCAAGGAAACCGCGAAGACAATCTGTACCGGTGTTGAGATGTTCCGCAAGCTGCTGGACCAGGGTGAAGCGGGAGATAACGTTGGAATACTGTTGCGTGGCACCAAGCGTGAAGAAGTGGAGCGTGGACAGGTACTGGCGAAGCCGAAATCGATAACGCCGCACACCAAGTTCGAATGTGAAGTCTATATACTGTCGAAGGATGAGGGTGGTCGTCATACCCCGTTCTTCAATGGCTATCGTCCGCAGTTTTACTTCCGTACCACGGATGTGACGGGAGCCTGTGAATTGGCCAGTGGCGTTGAGATGGTGATGCCGGGCGACAATGTGAAGATGGAAGTAACGCTGATCGCACCGATAGCGATGGAAGATGGTCTGCGTTTTGCGATCCGTGAAGGCGGACGTACCGTGGGTGCCGGCGTCGTATCCAAGATTATCGAGTAATTAAAAATGGCTGCAAATCAAAATATTCGTATTCGTCTGAAGGCTTTTGACCACCGTTTGATCGATCGTAGTGCGGCTGAAATCGTTGAAACAGCGAAGCGTACCGGTGCTCGTGTCAAGGGTCCGATTCCACTGCCGACGCGTAAGGAGCGTTTCACGATCCTGATTTCACCGCATGTGAACAAGGATGCGCGCGATCAATACGAGATCAGGACACACAAGCGGTTGATGGATATCGTTGATCCCACCGACAAGACTGTCGACGCGCTGATGAAGCTTGACCTCGCGGCCGGAGTCGACGTTCAAATCAAACTGAACTGACAAACGACTCCGTTTCTGGCATCCGCCAGAAACGGGTGCGTTTGTCATCCCGGAAGTTGCGTAAGCAACTACCGATGCGTCGGACCGTCGGGATCTCGTACCACACCGTCGCTGATCAGCGTTGTTGTTTCACAAGATTCCCGCCTGTGCGGGGATGACGTCAGATTTGCTGGGCAGGCAAAAAAGATGCCAGTTTTTCATGTAAGTACTTAACTTCCAGAAGTTAATCTGGTATAGTGCGCGCCCTCGCGGCCCGATACAGATTTCCTGTATCGGGCCGCGCGTTCGAAAGTAGGGTGGTAAATTCTTACGGTGATGTTGTTACATCTGCCGCTGTAGAGGGAAATACAGACGTTTTCATCGGCAATCAGGCCTTTAGAAAACGAAAGAAAAGTATAGAAGGCTTATATTTTTCGTCATTTGAAAATTCGTGGATGAATTAATCAAATGCAACAGCTTATTTAATTTTGAGGTTTATCAATGTCTCTCGGTTTGGTAGGACGAAAAGTCGGCATGACCCGGGTTTTTTCCGATGAAGGTGCTTCGATCCCGGTAACGGTTATTGAAGTTGAGCCCAATCGGGTCTCGCAGATCAAAACAGTCGAAACAGACGGCTATGTCGCGGTACAGGTTGTTACCGGCGGGCGTCGTGCCAATCGTGTGACCAGGCCGATGGCCGGGCACTTTAAGAAAGCAGGTGTTGAGGCTGGCCGTGGCGCATGGGAATTCCGCGTTGACTCAGTCGAAGAAATCGAACTGGGTTCGGAGTTCAAGGTTGATCTTTTTGAACAGGGGCAGATCGTCGATGTGTCCGGTGTCTCCAAGGGCAAAGGCTTCCAGGGTGGCGTAAAGCGTCATAACTTCACCATGCAGGATGCAACCCACGGTAACTCGATATCTCACCGCGCTAACGGTTCCATCGGTCAAAACCAGACCCCGGGACGCGTTTTCAAGGGCAAGAAGATGTCGGGCCACATGGGAGCCGCGAATGTCACTACGCAAAATCTTGAAGTCGTCAAGGTTGACGCCGAGCGTAACTTGTTGTTGATCAGGGGAGCGGTGCCCGGCGCGAAAACGGGTGATGTGATTATTCGCCCGGCGTCCAAGCAATAACACAGCGCAGCTATATCAATAGAGTCTGGTAATAGAGCCAAGAAATAGAGCCAAGAGATAGAGAAATTAAGAAATGGACATAGCGATTCATAACTCGAAGAAAAAGGTATCCGTTTCCGACGATGCTTTCGCAGCCAGTTTCAATGAAGCGCTGGTGCACCAGCTGGTCGTGTCGTACATGGCTTCGGCCCGCGCAGGCACCAAGGCGCAGAAAAATCGCGCTGCTGTCAACGGCGGTGGTGCCAAGCCCTGGCGTCAGAAAGGTACTGGTCGAGCTCGTGCCGGAACTATTCGCAGCCCGCTTTGGCGCTCTGGTGGCGTGACCTTTGCCGCTACACCGCGTGATTTCAGCAAAAAGCTGAATAAAAAAATGTACCGCGTCGGTATGCGCAGCCTGGTCTCCGAACTGGTGCGTCAGCAACGCCTGATTCTGATCGATAAGCTTGGCGTTACCGAGCCAAAAACTCGACAGATGCAGGCTCGTCTCGAAGAACTGGGGGTTAACGACGCGCTGGTATTAACCGACGGTCTCGATTCGGCGGTTTACCTGGCTGCGCGCAATCTGCCGAATATCCATGTGATGGATATTGCGATTGTCGATCCGGTCAGCCTGATCAAACAGGAAAAAGTTGTAATCGACGAGGCGGCGCTGAAGAAACTTGAGGAGCGTTTGTCATGAACCAGGAAAGAATATTCCAGATTTTAAAGACCCCGCATATTTCAGAAAAATCGGCAGGGCTTGGTGATAGCGCTAACCAGGCGGTGTTTCAGGTCGCTACCGATGCAAAAAAGGGTGAAATCAAGGCTGCCGTTGAACAATTATTCAATGTCAAAGTCGCCAATGTGCGGACTGTTAACATGAAGGGCAAGACCAAGCGTCAGGGCCTGCGTCGCGGTAAGCGTAGCGACTGGAAAAAAGCATACGTCTCACTCGAACAGGGTCACGAAATCGACCTTGCATCCATAGGTGGTTAAGCATTATGGCGCTGATTAAAGCAAAACCTACTTCACCTGGTCGTCGCTTCGTCGTTTCGGTCAAGACCCCCGGGCTTCACAAGGGCAAGCCGTTCGCCGCGCTGCTCGAAAAGAAGGCCAAAACGGGTGGTCGTAACAATGCCGGTCGTATCACAACGCGTCATATCGGTGGTGGTCACAAGCAGCATTATCGAATGATTGATTTCAGACGCGACAAGGATGGCATCGACTCGATTGTAGAACGTATCGAATACGACCCTAACCGCAGCGCACATATTGCCTTGCTGAAGTACATGGACGGCGAACGTCGCTACATTGTTGCGCCCAGGGGTGTTAGCGCAGGCGACAAACTGCGCTCCGGTGACGACGCCGGAATCAAGAATGGCAATTGTCTGCCGCTGCGTAATATTCCGGTCGGCTCGGTCGTGCACTGTATCGAACTGAAGCCAGGCAAAGGTGCCCAGTTGGCTCGTTCGGCTGGCACTTCGGCCCAATTCGTGGCTCGTGAAGGCAAGTATTCTACCCTGCGTCTGCGTTCCGGCGAAATGCGTAAAGTACTCTCTGACTGCCGCGCAGTAATCGGCGAGGTTGGCAATGGTGAGCATAGCCTGCGTTCACTGGGTAAGGCTGGCGCGACCCGCTGGCGCGGCGTTCGTCCCACCGTACGCGGTGTTGCGATGAACCCGGTAGATCATCCACATGGTGGTGGTGAAGGTCGTACTTCGGGTGGTCGACACCCGGTATCGCCCTGGGGAACCCCTGCCAAAGGATTCAAGACACGTTCGAACAAGCGCACCGACAACCTGATCCTGCGTCGTCGGAACAAGAGGTAATAGTAGATGCCACGTTCACTGAGAAAAGGCCCGTTTATCGATCAGCACCTGATGAATAAAGTGCTCGAAGCGGTTGCAAGCAACAACAAACGCCCGATCAAGACCTGGTCGCGCCGTTCCATGATCGTGCCCGAAATGGTCGGTTTGACCATCGCGATTCATAACGGGCGTCAACATGTGCCGATATTGATAAACGAGAATATGGTTGGACACAAGCTTGGTGAGTTTTCACTGACACGTACCTACCGTGGCCATATCGTCGATAAGAAAGCGAAGGGCAGGTAATTGCCATGCAAACCAGTGCAAAACATCGTCACGCTAAAATCTCCGCGCAAAAATGCCGCCTGGTGGCGGATCAGGTGCGTGGAATGCAAGTTGAAAAAGCGTTGACCCTGCTGACTTTCAGCAACAAGAAAGCCGCGGTTCTGGTGCGCAAGGTGCTCGAGTCGGCGATCGCCAACGCCGAGCACAACGATGGCGCCGATATCGATGAGCTCAAGGTCGCGTCGATTTATGTGGATCAGGGCCCGAGCATGAAGCGTATGCGCGCACGTGCCAAAGGCCGTGGGAATCGTATTATAAAACGTACCAGTCACATCACCGTGACTGTCGCTGACAGTTAAAGAGGCAAGCATGGGACAAAAAGTTCATCCAACAGGTTTCCGTCTCGGGATTGCCACCGACTGGACCTCGAAGTGGTATGCGGATTCGGCGAATTTCGCGGATTTTCTCGATGAAGATCTGAAAATTCGTGAATTCCTGAAAAAGAGGCTCGCGCAGGCAGCGATCAGCCGTATCCAGATTTCGCGTCCGGCAAAATCGGTTGCTGTGACCATCCATACCGCACGTCCGGGTATTATTATCGGCAAGAAGGGTGAAGATATCGAAAAGCTGCGTCACGAAGTCGCGGCACTGGTATCGGTGCATCTGAATAACGTCAAGATTAACATCGAGGAAATTCGCAAGCCGGAACTCGATGCACAGCTGGTCGCCGAAGGCATCGCCTCGCAGCTGGAACGCCGCGTGATGTTTCGTCGTGCGATGCGCCGCTCGGTCACCAATGCCATGCGTATCGGTGCCGAAGGTATCAAGATTAATGTTTCGGGTCGCTTGAACGGCGCAGAGATAGCGCGCAACGAATGGTATCGCGAAGGTCGCGTACCGCTGCATACGCTGCGCGCCAATGTCGATTACGGGTTTGCCGAAGCGCTGACGACTTATGGGATCCTCGGTGTCAAGGTCTGGATTTACAAGGGTGAAGTTTTCGACCTTGAAAATAAGGACTCTGGTGGCAAGCAGGCGGCGAAGTAAGAGAATCAAGTTATGTTACAACCTAAAAGAACGAAATTTCGTAAACAGTTCAAGGGTCGCAATCGCGGGCTTGCAACCAGTGGCAGCAAGGTCAGCTTTGGTGAATTTGGCCTCAAAGCTGTCGAGCGTGGCAAGATGACTGCACGTCAGATCGAAGCTGCACGTCGTGCTATGACGCGTCATATCAAGCGTGGCGGCAAAATCTGGATTCGTGTATTCCCGGACGTGCCGGTGTCCAAGAAACCGCTTGAGGTGCGCATGGGTAAGGGTAAGGGCAACGTCGAGTACTGGGTTTGCAAAATCCAGCCTGGTCGCGTGCTCTACGAAATGGAAGGTGTCGACGAGACCATTGCTCGTGAAGCGTTTCGTCTGGCTGCGGCCAAACTTCCATTCAAGACAACATTTGTTTCCAGGACCGTAATGTAATGAATGCTGCAGAACTACGTGGAAAGACCGAACAAGAATTGCGCGACGAATTGCTCGCGTTACGTCGCGAGCAATTCAACCTGCGTATGCAACAGGGCATTAACCCCGATGCGGTGCGCAATGACAGGTTTATCCGGGTGCGCAAGGATATTGCGCGCGTCAAAACCGTAATGAATGAGAACCGTGGTGGTAAAGAGTCATGAGTGAAAAGGTGTTAAGAATCCAGACCGCTTCGGTTGTCAGCGACAAGATGGATAAATCGGCGGTGGTTATGATCGAACGTAGAGTTAAGCACCCGATTTACGGCAAATTCATGAAGAAATCGACCAAGTTGCACATTCACGATGAGAACAATGAATGTGGCATCGGCGATACCGTACAGATTTCGGAATGCCGCCCGATTTCCAAGACCAAGTCGTGGAAACTGGTGAAAGTCGTCGAGAAAGCAAATTAGAGCGCGTGGGTAAACAGCTATGATTCAAATGCAAACAGTTTTAAACGCCGCAGACAACAGCGGTGCGCGCAAGATGCAATGCATCAAGGTGCTGGGTGGTTCCAAGCGCCGTTACGCTGCAATTGGCGACATCATCAAGGTCAGCATCAAGGATGCGATCCCGCGTGGCAAGGTCAAAAAGGGTGAAGTTTACAATGCTGTTGTGGTTCGTACCGCACACGGTGTGCGCCGTCCCGACGGTTCTGCGATCAAATTTGACGGCAATGCGGCAGTTATTTTAAACAATAACCTGCAACCGATTGGCACGCGGATTTTTGGACCGGTAACACGCGAACTGCGTGGCGAAAAGTTCATGAAAATCATTTCGCTGGCACCTGAAGTGCTCTAGCTGGAAATTAAAGTTATGCAAAAGATCAAGAAAGGTGACGAAGTAATTGTGATCGCGGGGCGCAGCAAAGGCCAACGCGGCAACGTACTGAAGCGACTGGATGATAATCGTCTGCTGGTGGAAAACGTCAACATGGTGAAGAAGCACGTCAAGGGTAACCCGCGCAGCGGAGATGCCGGCGGCATTCTCGATCAGGAATCTCCAATCCAGATTTCCAACGTGATGCTGTTCAACCCGCACACCCAAAAGGGTGATCGCGTCGGCATCAAGACCCTGGAAGATGAGCGCAAGGTCCGTTTCTTCAAATCTAACGGCGAAGTCGTGGATATTTAGGATATCGTTAATTAGGAACAGGTTGATTAGGAACAGGGTTAATCAGGAACAGGCAATGACCAGACTAGAACAACATTATCGAGACACCGTGGCGAAAGACCTGCAGGCGAAGTTTGGCTACAAGTCATCGATGGAAATTCCGCGCATCACCAAGATTACCCTCAATATGGGTGTTGGCGAGGCCTCGCAGGACAAGAAGATTATCGACCACGCAGTCGAGGATCTGACCTTGATTGCGGGGCAGAAGCCGGTGATTACGCTAGCCAAGAAAGCGATTGCGGGTTTCAAGATCCGCGAAGACATGCCTATTGGCTGTAAGGTAACCCTGCGTCGAGACAAGATGTACGAATTCCTGGATCGTCTGATTAACTTTTCGATTCCGCGTATTCGTGACTTTCGTGGTCTCAGCGGAAAGGCCTTCGACGGGCAGGGTAATTACAATATGGGAATGACCGAGCAAATCGCCTTCCCGGAAATCGACTATGACAAGATTGACAAGCTGCGTGGGCTGAATATCAGCATTACCACCACTGCACGTACCGATGACGAAGGTCGCGCATTGTTAGCTGCTTTTCAATTTCCTTTTAGAGGTTAGACGAGTTTAGATTATGGCAAAGAATTCCATGGTTCAGCGCGAATTGAAGCGTAGCCGCCTGGTGGCGAAGTACGCAGAAAAACGCAGCGAGTTGAAGGCGACTATCGTGAGTAGCGAAGCCACCTATGATGAAAAGATGGCTGCAGTCGAGAAATTGCAGAAGCTGCCTCGAGATTCATCGGCGGTACGCAAGCAAAACCGTTGCCGTATCACCGGAAGACCCCATGGTGTTTACCGTAAATTTGGCCTGTGCCGTAACAAGATCCGCGAAGCCGCCATGCGTGGCGATATCCCGGGTTTGGTCAAGGCTAGCTGGTAAGAGGACAGAAATGAGCTTACAAGATCCAATCGCAGATATGCTGACTCGCGTGCGCAATGCGCAAAAGGCGAACAAGGTTAGTGTAAAAATGCCCGCGTCCAAGCAGAAATCCCGAATTGCGGAAGTGCTTAAGGGTGAAGGTTATATCAGTGATTACAAGGTTTCAGACGATACCCTGAAGCAACTGATTATCGAATTGAAGTATTACCAGGGCAGGCCGGTCATTGAAGAAATGAAACGTATTAGTCGCCCGGGTTTGCGTATTTTTAAATCGAAAGATGACTTACCGTCGATCAATGGTGGTCTTGGCATTGCCATCATCTCAACCTCGAAAGGGGTTATGACCGATCGTCAGGCGCGCGCTGCGGGCTTCGGTGGTGAAGTTATCTGTTCGGTGATTTAGGTTAGCGACATGTCAAGAATTGCGAAAAAACCAATCGAATTGCCCAACGGCGTTGAGTTCAGTGTTAAAGGCAGTGAATTGTCCGCCAAGGGTCCAAAGGGCTACCTGTCGGTTACACTGCATGATGCTGTGAAACTGACCCAGGAAGGCAATGTGCTGACCTTTTCACCAAAAGATTCACGCCAGTCCTCACTCGCGGTTACCGGTACCATGCGCTCTGTGGTCAGCAATATCGTCGAGGGTGTTACCAACGGTTTCGAAAAGAAATTGCTGCTGGTCGGCGTTGGTTATCGCGCCCAGGCACAGGGTAAACAACTCAACCTGTCGCTGGGTTTATCGCATCCGGTGAACTTTCAGGTGCCCGAGGGAATCGAAATCGAAACGCCGTCGGCTACCGAAATCGTTGTGCGCGGCTGCGACAAACAGAAGATCGGCCAGGTATGTGCGGAAATCCGCGGCTACAGACCACCCGAGCCTTACAAGGGCAAGGGTGTTAAATATGCTGACGAACAAGTCGTCAGAAAAGAAGCGAAGAAGAAGTAAGGTTATGGATAAGAAACAATCCCGAATCAGACGTTCACGTCGTGCACGCGCCAAGATCGCCACACTGGGTGTTAATCGCCTCTGTGTGCATCGCACACCGCGTCATACCTACGCGCAGGTTTTTTCCGGCGAAAGCGGAAAAGTGGTTGCCTCGGCATCGACCCTGTCGGCTGACGTCAAAAAAGCGATCAAATACTCAGGCAATGTCGATGCGGCAGCGGCTGTGGGCAAGATTATTGCCGAAAAAGCGAAAGCTGCAGGCATCGAGTCGGTTGCATTTGACCGCTCGGGTTTTAAGTATCACGGTAGAGTAAAGGCCCTGGCCGACTCCGCCCGTGAAAATGGTTTGAAATTTTAAGCGCGCCTATCCAGGAGATTCGAATGGCAGAACCCAGAAACAATCAGGCCGGCGACGATTTGATGGAAAAATTGGTCGCGGTTAATCGTGTGGCCAAAGTGGTTAAAGGTGGTCGTCAATTTGGCTTTACCGCCCTTACGGTTGTTGGTGACGGTAATGGCAAAGTCGGTTTTGGATATGGCAAGGCACGTGAAGTGCCGTTGGCGATTCAAAAGGCGATGGAAAAGGCGCGTGCGAATCTGACCACGGTTGCGATTACCAATGGTACTCTGCAGTATCCATTGAAAGCGCGCCATGGGGCCGCCAAGGTCTACATGCAACCCGCTTCGGAAGGTACTGGTGTTATCGCCGGTGGTGCGATGCGTGCGGTATTTGAGGCAGTTGGCGTACACAACGTATTGGCCAAGTGCAACGGCTCGCGCAACCCGATCAACCTGGTGCGGGCGACCATCAGCGGTTTGAAAGCAATGAAATCGCCGCAGGACATCGCTGCCAAACGCGGTAAAACCGTGGAAGAAATTACAGGTTAGAGTGATGACGGAAGAAGATAAAGTTGTAAAGAAGGCTGCGCCCAAGAAAGCTGCGACGAAGAAGGCCGCGGTAAAGAAAGCTGCGGTGAAGAAAACCGCCGCCAAGAAGGCTGCGCCCAAGGCCGAAGCCAAGGCCGTTGCTGAAAAAGCAGCGCCCAAAGTCGAAGCCAAGGCTGTTGTCGAAAAGGCAGCACCCAAGGCTGACAGCAAGCCGGCAAAAAAGACGGCAGCCAAGGCGGATTCGGGCGTCAAGAAACTGAGTGTGACCCTGGTGCGCAGTAAGCATCATCGTCTGGCATCACATAAGGCCTGTGTAGCCGGATTGGGGTTGCGTCGTATGCATCAAACTGTGCAGGTGATCGATACCCCGGAAAATCGTGGCATGATCAACAAGGTCCAGTATATGCTGAACGTTGAGGAAGCGTGATGTACCTGAATAGTATCAAGCCCGCGAAGGGCTCTACCAAAAATGCCAAGCGCGTCGGTCGTGGTATCGGCTCCGGCTCGGGCAAGACCGCGGGACGTGGCCACAAAGGCCAGAAATCCCGTTCTGGCGGCGGTGTGCGTGCCGGATTTGAAGGTGGACAAATGCCTTTACAGATGCGTCTGCCGAAGTTTGGATTTACCTCGCGCAAGTCACGTTTTTCTGCCGAGGTTCGCCTCAGTGAGATCGAAACCTGTGGACTCGAGGACATCAGTCTTAAAGCGCTGGTTGAAGCCAATGTCGTCCCGACTCAAACTCGTCAGGCAAAGATTTTTATGTCCGGTGAATTGAAGCGCAAAGTCAGTGTCGACGCGAGCGTTGGCGTCAGCAAAGGTGCCCGGGCGGCGATCGAAGCCGCCGGTGGCAAGGTAGCATAGGCGCATCATGGCCGGCCCTTCCGCACAACAGTTAGCAGGTAGCCTCTCGGGTGGCTCGTTAAGCGAGCTGCGCAAGCGTATCTTTTTCGTCGTCGCCGCGCTGATCGTGTTCCGCATCGGTACTTTTATTCCGGTTCCTGGAATCGATATCAACGTCATGCGGGAGATATTCGATCAACAGCGTACCGGCATTCTCGGCATGTTCAATATGTTCTCGGGCGGTGCCTTGGAGCGTATGTCGATATTTGCGCTGGGTGTTATGCCGTATATTTCTGCGTCAATCATCATGCAGTTGCTGACCGTGGCGGTTCCGACTCTGGAGCAGCTCAAGAAGGAAGGCGAATCAGGTCGACGCAAGATTACCCAATACACACGCTACGGTACTGTTTTCCTGGCGACATTCCAGTCGATTGGTATTTCTATCGCGTTGTCCGGGCAAAGCGGTGGCGGTGGCGCTGCCCTGGTTGTAAACCCGGGTCCCTCGTTTATTTTCACCGCGGCGGTAACTCTGGTGACCGGTACCATGTTTTTGATGTGGCTCGGTGAACAGATTACCGAACGCGGCATTGGTAATGGTATCTCGGTGCTGATTTTTGCCGGTATCGTAGCCGGCCTGCCATCTGCAATTGGTGGTACCTTTGAACTGGTACGCACCGGAGAATTGAATTCGCTGGTTATTCTGGCGCTGTTTGCCGGGGCCCTGGCGGTGACTTACTTTGTCGTCTTCGTCGAGCGTGGGCAACGTCGAATTACGGTGAACTATGCCAAACGCCAGCAAGGGCGCAAGATGTACGCAGCGCAAAGCAGCCATTTGCCGTTGAAGTTGAACATGGCGGGTGTCATCCCGCCGATTTTCGCTTCCAGTATCATCCTGTTCCCGGCAACGCTGGGTAGCTGGTTCGGCCAGGCAGAGGGTATGCGTTGGTTGCAGGATTTATCGGCGACGCTGTCGCCGGGTCAACCCCTGTATGTCATGTTCTATGCCGCGGCAATTATCTTCTTCTGTTTTTTCTATACCGCGCTGGTGTTCAATTCCAAAGAAACCGCGGAGAACCTGAAGAAATCGGGTGCGTTTATTCCGGGCATCCGACCCGGTAATCAAACCGCGAGTTATATCGATGGTGTTATGTCACGTTTGACCCTGGTCGGCGCGCTGTATATCACCTCGGTATGTTTGCTACCGGAATTTCTAATTTTATTCTGGAATGTGCCTTTCTATTTTGGGGGTACATCGTTGTTGATAATCGTGGTCGTGGTGATGGATTTCATGTCGCAGGTACAGGCGCATCTGATGAGTCATCAATACGATGGTTTGATGAAGAAGTCGAATTTTAAGGGATACGGTGGCGCCGGCGTGGTGCGCTAGTTCCCGGGATTAAGGTAAGGCCATGAAGGTAAGAGCTTCAGTTAAAAAAATGTGCAAGAACTGCAAGGTGATTCGTCGCAATGGTGCGGTTCGTGTGATTTGCAAGGACCCGCGCCACAAACAGCGTCAGGGTTGATTTTCGAGATGTTTGAAATGTTGATTGATTTATTGAATTTTGGGCCAGCGAGAGCTAGAATCTGCGCCCATTTTGGCCTAACGGCTTAGGAGAAAGGTTTCTTATGGCTCGTATTGCAGGTGTAAATATACCGGATCACAAGCATACAGTGATTGCTTTGCAGTCGATTTTTGGCATCGGTGCGACACGCTCCGCCCAAATCTGTAGCGCGACCGGCATCAACCCGGAAACCAAGGTGCGTGAACTCTCCGAAGAACAGCTTGAACAAATTCGTACAACGATTGACAGCTATACCACCGAAGGCGATCTGCGTCGCGAAATATCGATGAATATCAAGCGTTTGATGGATTTGGGCACCAACCGTGGCATTCGTCATCGTCGTGGGTTACCGGTGCGTGGTCAGCGTACCAAGACCAATGCGCGCACCCGTAAGGGACCGCGTCGTCCGCTTAAGCGATAAGCCGGGACTAACAGGCAACAAAACAGGTAATAAGGTAAATGGTTGATAAGACACGTACCAAGAAGAAGACAAAACGCGTTGTTTCTGACGGTGTCGCACATATACACGCGACCTTTAACAACACGATTGTGACCATCAGCGATCGTCAGGGTAATGCTTTAACCTGGGCTACCGCCGGTGGTTCGGGCTTTCGTGGTTCACGTAAATCCACTCCATTCGCAGCACAGGTTGCCGCTGAACGTGCGGGTCAGGCAGCCCAGGAAATGGGCATGAAAAACCTTGAGGTCATGGTCAAGGGACCAGGGCCTGGACGTGATTCGGCGGTTCGTGCGCTGAATGCTATCGGCTTCAAGATTTCACGTATCGACGACGTTACCCCGATTCCGCACAACGGATGTCGGCCCCCGAAAAAACGTCGCGTTTAGGCAGGAATAGTAATGGCAAAATACATTGGACCAAAATGTAAACTGATGCGTCGTGAAGGCGCAGACCTGAGTCTGAAATCTTCACGTCGTGCTGTTGATACCAAATGCAAGATCGACAATCCACCCGGTATGCATGGTGCTGGAACGCGTAAGCCGCGGCAGTCGGACTACGGCTTGCAGTTGCGCGAAAAGCAGAAGCTGCGCCGCATTTATGGCATTCTCGAGCGTCAGTTCCGCAACTACTACAAGGAAGCCTCTCGCCTGAAGGGCTCGACCGGTGAAAACCTGCTGCAATTGCTCGAAGCCAGGCTCGACAACGTAGTTTACCGCATGGGATTCGGTTCCACGCGCGCCGAGGCGAGACAACTGGTTAACCATAAGTCGATTCTGGTAAATGGCAAAATCGTCAATATCCCTTCCTATGTGGTTTCGGCTTCGGATATCGTCAGCGTTCGTGAGAAATCACGCAAGCAGGCGCGTATCGCCGAATCACTGTCGTTGGCGGAGCAAGTCGGTTTTCCGGACTGGGTTGAGGTTAACCAGAGCAAGTTCGAAGGCACTTTCAAGGCTTTGCCTCTGCGCAGTGAATTGCCGCCGGATATCAACGAGCAGCTCGTAGTTGAACTTTACTCCAAATAATTAGCGGGTTATTTATGTCTAAATTGTACTCAGATTTACTGAAACCGAAGCATGTCAAGGTCGAAGATCAGCAGACTTACCATGCGAAAGTTTCAATCGAACCGCTGGAGCGCGGTTTCGGTCATACGCTTGGTAATGCCCTGCGACGTATCCTGCTGTCATCGGTGCGCGGTTGCGCGATCGTAGACTGCCGCATCGAAGGCGTACTGCATGAATACACCTCCATCGACGGTGTTCAGGAAGACGTCATCGACATTTTGCTCAACCTCAAGGGTGTGGGTATCATCATGCACGCCAAAGACGAAGCCACGTTGACCATTTCCAAGAAAGGTCCGGGCGTCGTCACGGCGGGCGATATCCAGCTCGATCACGATATCGAAATTGTCGATCCCGACTATGTTATCGCGACGCTGACCAAGGCAGTAGAGTTGAATATGTCTCTGCACGTCATGAAGGGCCGCGGTTACCAGCCAGCCAATACTCGCCAGACTTCAGAAGAAGACGCAGCACTCGGTCACCTGCAGCTTGACGCCTCGTTCTCGCCGGTACGCAAGATCGCTTACAGCGTCGAGGCCGCGCGTGTCGAACAGCGTACCGACCTGGACAAGTTGATCATCGACATTGAAACCAATGGAACGATTGACCCGGAAGAAGCGATTCGTATCGCCGGCAGTATCCTCAAAGATCAGCTCTCGGTATTCGTCAACCTGGAAGGTTCAGACGAAGAAGTCGAAGAAGAGCCGGAATCACATATCGATCCGATTCTGCTACGTCCGGTAGATGATCTCGAATTGACCGTACGTTCGGCCAACTGCCTGAAGGCGGAAAATATTTACTACATCGGCGATTTGATTCAACGTACCGAAGTCGAGTTGCTGAAAACCCCGAATTTGGGTAAGAAGTCCCTGACTGAGATCAAGGATGTACTGGCGTCGTATAGCCTGTCATTGGGTATGCGTCTCGAAAACTGGCCACCGGCCAGCATCGATAACGACAGCAAGTTAGCAAGTTAAGAGGTTTAGACGATGCGTCATCGCAATAGTGGGCGACAGCTCAACCGAAACAGTTCTCATCGCAAGGCGATGTTCAAGAACATGGCTGTTTCATTATTTGATCACGAAGTGATTCGTACTACTGTGCCCAAGGCGAAAGAATTACGCCGTGTTGCCGAGCCGTTGATCACGTTGGCCAAACAGGACAGTGTCGCCAATCGGCGCGTGGCTTTCAGTCGTCTGCGTGACGACGCCGCGGTAGGTAAGTTGTTCGCCGATCTCGGCCCGCGTTACAAGGAACGCCCTGGCGGCTATATGCGTATCCTCAAGTGCGGTTATCGTCCGGGTGACAAGGCGCCGATGGCTTATGTCGAACTGGTCGATCGACCCGATGCGGAATACGACGACGAGTAACTGCGCCGCCAGCAAAAAAAGCCAGCGTTAAGCTGGCTTTTTTTTGCCAAGATGGTTTTCGAAGCTCAGAGCTGAACCGCCGGGAGAGGTTGCTGTGGTAATCTCAGTTTGTGTTTGTCGAAGGAGTCTGGAACTAGCCTGAATATTTCACCAGTATCCCGAGTGATGTGATGCGGCGCTCCGACGTAGGACAGCTATGCCTGAACGCCGGGCTGGACTGAGAGCCATAGCCGTAGCTATGGCTCGAAGGAAGCCCAAGTTCAAGCGTAGCTGGACAAGTTAGCGCCGGGATAGGGCTCAGGCCGGTTACAAATTGCTCAGTCGCACTTGGCATAAAAGCTATCAATTAATCTTTCATATTCAATGGTTTACGACAAGGCTTGAGACCGACTGGTGAGAAATGTGGGCTAGTAATGGGTAGACTTCCCCGAGTCGACCAGAGATCCGGCTAACCCGTTCCTGAGCGATTATTTTTTTCGACTTGAAATTAATCTTCTGGTTATCAAAAGTGGTCCAAAAAGCATCAGTGCCAGCAGCATCGGCAGGTCGAATGCGCCACTCGAGCTACTCTTGGATCCCGTATCTACTGTGACCACGCCGGTGTTGTTATTGTCGGCATTGTCACCAATGCCGTCGCCATCGCTATCCTCCCATTCGGTCGGGTCTAGCGGGAAAACATCGATGGTATCCAGCACGCCATCATTGTCGTCGTCCGGATCGGCATTATTGCCCATCCGGTCACCGTCCGTGTCGAGTGATTCGCTCGGATCCAGTGGAAAGGCATCGCTGACATCCGGTGTGCCATCGTTGTCGTCGTCTGGATCGCCATTGTCGCC
>JAAESG010000113.1 GCA_024229615.1 Gammaproteobacteria bacterium
ACTTTTGATCTTCTCCGGCAACGCTGTTTCTCCCTGACCGATCTGGACAGACACCCGTTTGTCGGTTGCGGAACATGTCAACCTGTTATGGACATCTAATTGACAGATAACATCTATTTGCCGCTCACGTAGCCAGCTGCGGTAATCGTCGGAAAATTCACCCGATCAGTAGCGGTAGCGCCATCTTCTTTAAGGGTGATTGGGTTGATGGCAACAAAGCGCGGCGGCGGTTTAACTACAGGAAGACCTCTGACGAAGCGTTCCGGGTTCTGCTCGTAGCGAGCATGCAGTACGCGCTGTTTTTGTTCAGCAACCGCTTGGTAACGGCCTGTGAATACCTGCTCAGGTGTAAACCCGGATAGGCCGCTGTGATGGTGTTCAAAGTTGTACCAGCGGAAATAGTCCTCACACCAGCGACGGGCGTGCGCAACGCTGTCGAAGCGACCCGGATAGTCGGGTTGATATTTTTGTGTCTTGAACTGGCTTTCGCTGAACGGGTTATCGTTGCTCACCCGAGGCCGGCTGTGACTACAGGTGACATCCAACTCCATCATATTCTCCAGATAGCCGTGCGCAGTCATCGGTGACCCACGATCCTGATGTAGCGTGAGTTGGCCTGGGGCAATAGCGTAGCGCGCGGTCGCCTCATTCATAAGCTGTTTAGACAGGGCGCTGTTCTCTTTTTTCGAGACCATCCAGGCGACGACAAAGCGACTGAACAGATCAAGCACGACGTACAGTGACAGATAGACGCCCCGATGCACCAGCGCCAGTTTGGTGATATCCCACGACCAGACTTCGTTAGGGCCGAAAGCCAGTAGCCTCGGAATAGCACTATGCTGAGCGGGACGTTGACTGCGCCGCTCGCCATTTCCCCCCTGTTCGTGCAGTAAACGATGCATGGTGCTGACTGAGCACAGGTAGCTGTTCTGTTCGAGCAGGCGCTGATAAACCTCGGCTGGAGGCTGATCGCGGTAGGGCTCGCTGTGCAGTGTCTCGATGACCTGCTCGCGCTCTTGAACACTCAGGGCTCGGGGTTGATTCGACCCTTTGCGAGAGCGTCTCGGGGGCTCATTGTCAGCCGCTCGTCTACGTCGCTCATACACGCTGCTGCGGTTGAGGCCAAGAGCCTGGCAGGCCACACTCATTGGCAAGCGATCGGGGCGATGTTCGATGACGATATTCACGCATCGTTCCCATTGCGAAAACGATCGAGCATCGACAGCGCTTTTTTTTGGAGTTCGAGGCAATCATTCGCGATCTCCAGCTTGTGCGTCAGGCGATCATTCTCCTTGCGAAGCTGATCGATCTGACGTTGCTCGGGCGTTCTAGAAGCCGTCGGTCCTGGGGCGCTCTTACTCAACCCTTCTATCCCGTGCTCGGCATACTCGCGCCGCCAGTCAGAGAGTTGGTTGCTGTAAAGATTTTCACGCCGTAACATGGCACCAAGTTCTCCATGCTTGCACGCATCCGCCTGAGTAATAATGCGAAGTTTGTACTCGGGTGTAAATTGGCGGCGGGTACGTTTCTCCAATGACGGCTCCGGTGTCACTTGGTTCTCGGGCAGCTCTGATACTGGTTTTGGCATCTCAAGTAATCCTGTATCCATGGCCCTGTAATCTATGTTATCCCATGCAGTGACTGTATGGGATCAGGTTGACACACAGGGCAGTGTCAGCTCAATGCTGGCCGGAGTATAGGAATTATAAAAGCCCTGTTTTCCGAAAGCTACCGTAATACTGCCCTACTCCTCTCCGCCTTGATTTCGATTACTTTGACAAGTCGGCCCGCATACTGGCCTAGAGAATCCGACAGTTAGCCGCGTTTTGCCGCATTTTTTGATGGTTTCCCGCCAACAGGGCGATCACG
>JAAESG010000114.1 GCA_024229615.1 Gammaproteobacteria bacterium
GAAGAAAGCCCAAGTTCAAGCCTAGCTGGACAAGTCAGCGCCGGGATCAGGCTCAGGCCGGTTACAAATTACATAATCTCATCCGACATAAAAACTATCGATGAATCTTTCATATTCAATAGTTTACGGTAAGACTTGAGGCCGACTGGTGAGAAATGCGGGCTAGATGACTGTGTAAAATATCGAATGCAGAGGGTAGCGATACCGGTATCACGACTATCTGATCAGTGTATTCTCACGGATCTCCTCCAGTTGATCTTGCAGTCTTCTAATTTCACAGCGAAAAAACTCCTCTCTTACGGTTTGAGCACTATTGCCGTCGACGACTTCCAGTGATTGAGTCAACTCGTTGATCCTCTTCAATATCCTTATCTCTTCGACCGTTAAGTCAAAGTTTCTCAGTTTCTCCTTCTCTGCTGGAGATTCATTGCTGGCCTTCGAAAGCTTCATTACTCGACACCATCGTGTTTGGATTTCTGTGAAATGCTTCACGCATTGACAACTTACAAACAACTTTATAGCTAATTTTTTGACACTTTGAAGGATTTGGTGACTTTTTTTGCTAAACTTCGATCGCTCTCGAATTGGTCGAAAACACCGGGATATCAACGTTAGACCAGCCCTTCTAGTCAGTAAAAAAGGCGATTACAGCGCAGGTTGATCATTGGTATGACAATGCACACCACCGCCATCGTACCAGGATTTCAGCATTTCGATGACATACACGTCGCGCCCGGGGAAATACCCCTGAATGCGTTTCTTTGCCGCGGCATCGGTACGCGCATTGCCGAAGCCGACCGTGATGACGAAGCCATTACCGACCAACCAGTTCAGGTAGTTGGTATCAAAGACCGTGTCGCGGTACTTGACCTGCCCCAGGATGGGATCGCGAACGACCTTGAACCCGGCAGCGGCGATGGTTTCGGCGGCCTTGTCGTAAATACTGCCTGCGGCATTGTCGCCGGGGCGACAACGCGAATCGACGGTGCATTGCGACACCACCACGGTATCAACATCGATAAAGCGCGCGAAACCATCTATATGGCCCCGTGTCAGGTCACCCGGCGGAATACCTTCAACCATAACGACCCGAGATACTCCAAAATGCCGCTTTAAATCCTGCTCGGCCTGTTCCCGCGTATAACCCGGATTACGCAGCGGGTCGCCGATCGTGCTCCAGTTCAAAATGACGCTATCGACTCCATTGAACTCGAGATTGCCACGCTCATGCACAATGTCGATGTTCTCGACCGGCAATCCGAGGGTTTGACCGAGCACCGCAGGAACCCTGTTATCCCGGTGAAACGGAATCTGACTGCCAAACGCGCCACCCCAGGCGTTGAATTCCCAGTTCTGGATGCGTAGTTCGCCATTTTCGAGCAGATAAACCGGGCCGTTATCGCGCATCCAGGCGCTGTCGGTCGGGACGTGATGCCAGACGATATTTTCGTGATCCGGATTGGCCTCGGCATCCAGCAGAGACTTGCGGGCCTGTTTTTCATCTGCGCTAGAGGCGAACAGGATATTCAGTTTCTGATAACGACTGATAATGGCGCTTATTTGCGCGAAGGCGGGTTGAAACACGCGTTCATACCTGCCGGGCCATTGCAGCCAGACCGCTTCCTGTGGTTCCCATTCGGCGGGAACCCGTCTTTCATCATTGGTTTGATTCGCGCTCAAATTCATATTTGGACTCATCCCCAGCACTACCGCAACAATTAAGAAGCACCCGACGATAAGTCGTAACAGGTCAGATATCGCGCTTTTTCGAAACCACAAATGTTTCGTCATTGAACCAGATACCATTGTGTTTGTGCAAAATCTCGGCGGTGGCATCGAGATATTCACCCGACGATATTACCGGGTCGAGGCGCTCGTCTTCAATCTGTCCGACATAAATGGCCGCATTCCAGGCAGCAAACAGGGTCGAAGTACCGATCGCTTCGCTGATCTCGGTCGGCAGGGTATGCATGTAATATCGAATAATCGACTTGGCTTCAGAACCCGCATTGAAATTGTAATTTTGCGCCCCGCGACCGAGGTATTCCTTGAGTGTCTTGATCAATTCATGTCGGTCGACCTGGAACGGGTCTTCATCCGGCCAGATCTTGCGTACCAGTTCCAGGCCCGGATCTTCACCGCAGGACTGGGCTGTCAGTAACCTGCCGCCCGGACGTAAACTTTTTGCCAGTGGCGCCAACACGTGCCTGACCTTGAATTCGGCATTCATACGCGCGCGCCATGGCTGCGACGCGAGTATCAGGTCATAGTCCCCGCCAGCCGCCTGACCTCGCTTTGGTATCACGTCGTCCAGCAGAAAGCGGTGATCTTCACGAAACATGACCAGCACCGAGGGTCGTACATACATCGGATTGCCGCTCTTCTCATTCGCCTTGACCTGCCAGCCGTCAACCAGCTCTTTGTCGATGCCGCGTAACTGTTCACCGAATTCGTGCGCCGAGTCGCCCTGCAGGGGCATCTCAAGCCAGTTCAGCGCCGAAGCCTTGGCGACGTCGTTGGGCATTAACCAGGGTGCCTCGGCATAGTACAGGTTGGTGATAATGATGACGCTGGACGGGTGTTCGATAAACCGGTCCGGTAACTTTTCGAGGGTCAGTCGTACGTCTTCGAGACTGACCTCCTTACCGACGATAAAAAACGGAATGGTCGGAAAACGGCGATGCATTGCGCGCATCAAGTGGCTGAGGACGGTGCTGTCCCCGACTCCGGCATCGAACAGACGCAGCGCCGGAGGCGATGGTCGGATATGCGTCAATTCCTGCGTGGCGCGCTGAGCGACTTTCCACTTTTCGTTACAGGTATTGACGAATGCCAGGTATTTCTGGCGATTGTCGTAGAATCGAAACGGCCGATCGTCGGTGACATGTTTCATCCGTTTGCTCCCCGTAACTTTAAGCCGACTGCCCTCGGACTCGGGTTTGATTTCGACACTGTCGGGCTGCGGTGATTGCTGACTGATGTGTTCCCGAATTCGCAATGCGGTTTCGAGGGTTACATTTTTGCCGGCGCGCAGCCGAGTGCAAAGCTTGCCGTCGTTGACTACCTGTCGACCGAAGGTCGACTCGGCCATGCCGACGGCTTTGCAGAAAGCCTCCACTTCTTTTAGTAATAATCCCGTGGCGTCATTCATTGCAGCATTAGGACTGTGCGTCAAACAGGCAGCCTACGTCGAGATCAGAGCAAAAACAAGTTTTTTGCCCATCTTTATTGCAAGTGATTTTTATGGGCAGTTGCCCACTCTTGGTAAACTAGCTGAATTCGCGCTTCATCAGATCGTAGTTTTCATCGGTAAAAGGACAGGCTACCCCGCTTTCCCAGTCGAGCAGGGAGCGCTCAATCGTGGTCAGTTTGACGAGGTAAACATGAATACCACAGCTTTGTTTGCCGTCGGCCGCTTCAACCGAATGGATACCATCCGGCTTGAGCGCGATGACATCGCCCGGACCCACCCGTCGAGTGGTCTTATGTACGAGCCCCCGGCTTCGCACAGGTAGAAGTGGTTGTTTTCCGCTCCCTCGTAAACACCGATGGTCGCCGTGGTCTGATGATCGTGCGGTGGCACGTGCAGACCGGGCACGCCGCAGTTCGCAGTTCCTGTACGAATTTATCCAGATTAAAATCAGTCATTAAGGTTTCTCCCGCTCATCAGTCGAGTAGATTTTCTTCATAGGGATAGGTCGTCAAGAGTTCATAACCATCTTCGGTAATCAGCACCTGTTGCTCGAGCTTGACCCCGTCGCGCTCACCCTTCGGCCCGATGTAACTCTCGATACAGACGACCATGCCCGCCTCGAGACTACAGTCGTAAGGGTTTTCCTCACGGAACAGCGGCTTGACCATCGGATACTCATCACACATGCCAACCGCGTGCATGATGCAGGGATACGCGTTTTCGCGGCATTCTGGCGGCACCGGGTAAGCCTGTTTCTGCATTTCCTTTAATGTCATTCCGGGATAGACGAGCTTCAAATTATGTTCGATCTCATCCACCGCGAGGCGATAGATTTCCTTCTGGCGCCGTGTCGGTTTTGCCGGGCCGCAATGGAAGGTTCGCGACAGATCGACAAAGTAACCGAATGGACCGACCATATCGGTATCGAAGCCCACCAGGTCCCCCGATTCAACCTTGCGTTCACTCGCTTCCTGCAGCCAGGGATTGATGCGTGGGCCCGAAGACAACATGCGCCCTTCGTGCCAGTCACCGTTATTGGCGATGTTGGTGTAGTTCAGCAGCCCCCAGAGTTGTAGCTCGCTGACCCCCGGGCGTAGCGCCTTTCTGACCATTTCGGCACCGTGCTGGCCGACCGCGATAGCCCAGCGCATGCAGGCAATCTCATCCTCGGACTTGATCAAACGGGCCAGCTCGGCAATACGCACTCCGTCGATCACCTCGATACCTCGCGCTTCCAGTGCCTGGGTCACCGAAGGATTGACGTACTCGACTGCGACGCGCCGGTTGCGGCTGCCGATTTCATCGAGGTAGGCAACGACGTCATCAGCCAGTCCTTTTGCACCCTCGTCGATGTTGGTACCGCCCTCGAAAAAGGCGTGCGGTCGGCCCGGGCGAAACTCCTGCACTTGCGGCACGTCGTAATAACAGCCATAGAAAACCGTTGGACCATCCTGGGGCAGAAACAGGTAAACCGTCGGAATATGCGACTGGAACAACATGTAACTGCGGTAATCGACCGCGTAGCGCAAGCTGATCGGGTTGACCAAAATGCACATAGCCGCATCGTGTAGTTGTAACTGCTGCTTGAGTCGACCCATGCGGTAGGCAGACATTCGCTCCAGGTCGATCTGCGGCATATCCTGAAAACGGCTTAGATCACTCCAGTTATCGTCGAATACCAGCTTGTCTACCGGGTTGGCGCTCATTTTCGTTTACCTGTAAAAGGAATGAATCGCTGTCACCGCTCTGTCTATCGCGGCACTATCGATATCGAGGTGCGTCACCATGCGGATCGGTGGCTTCTGCTCGCCGATCAGGATCTGCCGATCCTGCAGATGCAGACGCAAGGGTTCAATATCATTTTCATCGGGTTCGATAAACACCATGTTGGTGTGATGTCGCACGGCGAGACCCTCGATGCTGATAATACCCTCAGCCAGTTGTCGCGCCGTTTCATGGTCTTCAGCCAGTCGCTCGATGTTGTGTTCCAGCACATACAGCCCACAGGCCGCTATCACCCCGGCCTGGCGCATGCCACCACCGAGTTGCTTGCGCAGACGTCGTGCCGATTTAATGAAATCATAGTTTCCGCAGAGCATCGCGCCAACCGGTGCACCGAGTCCTTTCGACAGGCACAGCATGACACTGTCAAACGGGTCGACGATTTCGGCTGCGGGCTTGCCCAGCGCGACCGCCGCATTCATCAGGCGTGCGCCATCGAGATGCACCTTCATGCCCTGTGCGCGCACAGCCTCG
The DNA here is from genome assembly GCA_024229615.1 of Gammaproteobacteria bacterium. GTDB lineage: Bacteria > Pseudomonadota > Gammaproteobacteria. Next base: position 5,450 of record JAAESG010000114.1, read on the forward strand.
GCCAGTTCGCGATGCTGCTGCGGATCCTGCACCCGTCCGGATACGGTGTTCTCCAGCGACAGGGTTCGGGTAATCGGTAAATGCGGATCGTCTTCCTTGATCGCAGCCAGCACCTGGGGCAACGACAATCCTCCCCGCTCATCGGTCGCCAAAGGATGCAATACGATGCCACCCAGCGCGGAGGTGCCACCCGCCTCGGAACTGAAAATATGATATTGCTCGCCGAGCAGGATTTCTTCCCCGCGGGCATTGTGCACCAGCATCGCGGCCAGGTTTGCCTGGGTTGCGCTGCTCACAAACAAGCCGGCTTGTTTGCCCAGCATTTGTGCTGCGACCGCCTCGAGCTGGTTGACGGTGGGGTCTTCGCCATACACGTCATCACCGACCCTGGCATCGATAATCGCCTGGTACATCCCTTCATCGGGGCGGGTTACGGTATCACTGCGTAAATCGATAATTACTGCTTCGCTCATAGCTACCATCCACTGAATTCTACTGCCAATATTAGGTCGACGTGTCGATAAGGGAAAGCTTTTTAAGCGTCAAAGATGAACAAGATTTTGACGCCGGGCTGGAGTAACATCCGCTCATGACAGACCCCGACAATACCAACATCAGAAACCTGATCGCCGCCTGCGCGTCGATTACCGTGTTTGGCTTTGCTTTCGGCATGTCTTACCCATTGCTTTCGCTGATTCTTGAGTCTCGCGGAGTCGCGAGTGACATGATCGGCATCAATTCGGCGATGATGCCGATTGGCATTCTGCTGTTTTCGAGCGTCATACCGGTCGCCGCGAGACGCTTCGGTGCGCGCAACGTCGCCATCACCGCCGCTCTCGTCACCGCCCTGGTTATCCTCTCCTACAAGGTATTTGACACACTCGCGGCCTGGTTTGTCATTCGCCTGGTTCAGGGCATGACGATGTCAACGTTATTCGTGTTAAGCGAAGCCTGGATCGTGGGTTCCGCCGGAAGTAAAAACCGCGGCAAGATTGTCGCCATCTACGCCAGCGTGCTTTCGGGCAGTTTCGGCGCGGGCCCTCTGCTGATCAGCTTCATCGGCATCGAGGGCTGGGCTCCGTTTGTCCTTGGAGCAGGCGTGGTCACGATCGGCGTCGTCCCTTTTTTGTTTATTCGCGAGGATGTACATGGCGAATCCGAGGAAACCCAGCCTTCCGGCCTCCTCAGTTTTGCACCCAAGGCGCCGATGCTACTCGCCGCGGTTGGCGTTTTTGCCATATTCGACGCGGCTTCTTTGTCACTGTTTCCGATATATGGCGTATACAATGGGCTCGACGTTTCGACTTCGGCCAATATCCTTAGCGCATTAATCCTCGGCAACGTCTTGTTGCAGTTTCCGATCGGCTGGTTGTGTGATCGCTTTGCACACCGATGGGTCCTCGCCGGTTGCGCCGTGATCACCGCGATCACGCTACTGTTGCTGCCGGGCCTGATCGACTCACCACTCAAATGGCCGCTACTAGTGCTGATGGGGACCACCGGCTACGGGGTTTATACAGTATCGCTGTCATCGCTTGGTAATCGCTTTAGCGGTATCGAATTAATCAATGGCGCCGCTGCGTTTGCGGTTGTATGGGGATTTGGTGCATTGCTCGGCTCGGTTTCCGGTGGCTGGGCCATGCTCGGCTTCGATTCACATGGCTTGCCGATCAGCCTTGGAGGCGTCTATCTGCTGCTCGCAGTCGGTATCACCTGGCGCCAGATTGCGCTGCAACAGGCAGCCCACAAAAACGATATGTAGAACCTAGTTCAATGAGTCAGCCCGTGCATCCTGTTTACATCCTCTGGGCCACACCACGCTCCACTTCAACCGCATTCGAATGGATGATGCGCATGCGCGGAGACATGGCTTGTTTCCACGAACCCTTCGGCCAGGCCTGGTACCAGGGAGACGATGCGCGAGCACCTCGACTGGACGCGAATAGCCCGCGCAAACCAGGCCTGAATTTTGCTGGCGTCGTCGACAGATTGCAGTCCGCAGCGCTGAAGCATCCGGTGTTTTCGAAGGATATGCCGCAATTCACCGATCACCTCTGGAGCGATGAATTCCTGGTTCGGTTCGAGCACAGCTTCCTGATTCGTGATCCGGCCAAGGTTCTGGCGTCACTGCACCGCAGCTGGCTTAAAGCGGACAATGTAGAAGGATTTACGCGAAACGAGATCGGTTTCGACGAGCAACGTCGATTGTTTGACCTGCTGCATTCGAAATCGAATCAGCCGCCGGTCGTGATCGATAGCGACGACCTGCTCGATGACCCACACGCCATGGTCGAGCAGTACTGCGCGGCGATTGGCGTGCCATTTATTGCCGGGGCGCTGAGCTGGGAACCGGGAAGCCGCAGTGAAGTGCTGTGGTATGACGGCGACGACAGCATCTGGCACGAAAGCCTGAAGAACTCGAACGGGCTCAAGGCGCAGCCCCGCAAAACGATCGAGGTCGAAGAACTGCCGCGAAAATTACAGGCGCTCTACGATGAATTTTTACCGCATTACCAGCACTTGCACCGCTTCCGCCTGCGTCCTAAAGCTATCAATTCGGAATCATCGAACTGATTTGACGATAACGCTACCCTTCCAGGATCGACAACTCAGGGTTGTAAACCTGCCGTGCGAGTTTCATCGCGACCTGGTAGCCCGGGTCTTCGTAGCAATCCAGGGCCTGTTGAAAACTTTCGAAGCGAATGATCAAGTGCCGGGTATATTGCAGCCCCTCGCGGGATTCGATGACAGCTTTACCGGCGATAACCTCTGCGCCGTATCGGGCCGAAATGCCCGTCCATAACTTGCCGCACTCCTCGAACGCCGCCGTGTCTTTTATCTCGGAATTCCGCGGGACAGTATTACCGTACTACCGCTTCGAGTACGCGTTCATGATTTAAAATCGAATGCCCGCTTCTAGGTAGCTGCCGTTCAAATCTTCGGGCTATCTGGCAAGAATCGGCACATTATGCGGATGCTGGCACCCATCAAGTTAAGGCACCTCATTTCATTGTCAGCAGAATCCGCCAACCTTTACAATAAACGTAGCGCTGACCCCGAATCGAAGAAAATTACATTTTATCCGGCTTTCGCAATCCAGGATTTACACCAGCCCTTGGCGTTAACCACCTTCCCGGGGAAAATAGCACATGGTCCCCAGTCGGCGTCCGCTGTGCCAGTATAGAGCTGGCATCCGACGCAAAGTTTCGCTGCATCCGGGGACTCGTGGACATACTCCAGCGCTTTTGCTGTAGGATCATTGAGATCCACCTTCGGGATATCGGCCGCCAATGCAATACCCTGGCGGGTTAGAGTGCCCAACGATATAGCAACGGCCCCCGTACCGAGTGTGCACAAAAACAATCTACGAGATTTGGTCACGGTAGTCTCTCCTTAGCATTTATTCGACTCAGCGGGCTAGGGTAACATCAAATGACTGAAGAATCTGCAAGATAAACACTGTGGCTCTATCCATTGCTGGTAGAAATGTTGCCTGCATCAATCCTTATTTAATTAATCTTTGGCGGTTACCAGTCTGATAATAACTAGACCTTCGGGAGTTCAATGAATGCTAGAATCCAGGATTTTCTGACCTTTATAAAACTGTTACAGAGTAATAATGACACTAACCAGTTTAAATCTGAAAAACATCCCCTCTGTTGGTATTGATTTCATGAACCGAACTCATCAGGAGGAGATAGAGATAGTAGACTCTTTGATGGAAAAGATTAAAGCCAGGCTATCAGGCAAACAAAATGATACGGAAATATCGCAGCAGCTAACGCATTGGCTTGAACATTCACAGGCACATTTCGCCCGCGAAAATGAGCTTATGCAGGAAACCGGTTTTCCAGCATTTCCGGTTCATTCCAAAGAGCATGAAACTGCATTGAATTGTATGCGATCAGTAATCGATAACTGGTGGGAAAACAAGGATATTGAACACTTACAAGATTATGTTTTCAAACGGTGGCCAAACTGGTTCTTGGCACATGTAAGCACCATGGATAAAGTAACAGCCGAGTATGCCCTCATGAATGGCTATACCGAAAAATGATTTTTAGTTCGAGCCAAAGGCCAAAGGACAGATACTGTCCCCGTATTACTGGTTTAACTGCTCGAACTGGGTATTGCTCAACTTGCGAGACAAATCCAGGCCACAAACTTAGGCGCCAACGGTGCTCGACCGGGGGATCACTTCCACGACGCTATCATCCCGGTTTAGGTTAAGAAATCACACGCAGATTTTATCGAATCATCGTATCATTCAGCAAAATAGGTATCACTTTGCAAGTAAACCAATAGCAATGAATAGCGAAACGTCTCAGTTGCCCGATTCGACCGATGTGGTCATCGTCGGCGCCGGTGTCGCCGGTATTTCCGCGGCCTGGTTTTTACAGCAGGCTGGCGTGCGTGTGGTCGTATGCGAGAAAGGCGTCGTTGCCGGAGAGCAATCAAGCCGCAACTGGGGCTGGATTCGCCAGCAGGGTCGCGACCAGGCCGAACTGCCAATCGTCATGGAAAGCATGCGACTGTGGCAGGACATCGCGGACGAACTCGACACCGACATCGGTTATCAACGCAAAGGCAGCCTGTATCTTTGTGAAAACGAAGCGGAAATGGCTAACCACGATCGTTTCATGTCGTTCGCGTCGGCCTATGGCCTCGGCACCGATCGCCTCAATCGCAAACAGTTGGAAGCCTTGATGCAAGATTGCCCCCCTCGCTGGCAAAGCGGGCTCTACACCCCGGACGACGGACGCGCGGAACCCACGCTTGCGGTTCCGGCTATGGCCAAAACCCTGTTGGATCGTGGCGCACCCATCCTCGAAAACTGCACAGTCGAAAGCGTACAGATTCAAAACCAGCGAGTCTCGGGTGTGCTCACTGAACATGGCGAAATCCGTGCAAGTTCGGTGTTGTGCGCGGGCGGTGCCTGGTCGACCTTCCTGCTGAAAGACTGTGGCATTCGCCTACCCCAGCTCACGGTCAAGGCAAGCGTCGCGCGTACCGCGGCGGCTCCACTGATATTCGACGGCAATGCCTCGGGCAGCAAGATATCGTTTCGCAGGCGCCTGGACGGCGGTTATACGATCGCGTCCTCGGACTACCTCGAAGTTTTTCCGTCAGCCGGGCACCTTCGCTTCGTCGCAGACTTTCTGCCCTTGATGCGCACCTCGCTCGGCAAACTCAGGATTCGGATTCCCGAATTAAAAGTGGGCAAAAATTTCAAAAAACATCGCACACTGAACCCGATTCCGAGTTCGAAAACAATCGACCGTATCAAAACACGGCTCGGCGAGCGCGTACCAGCTTTGAAGGATATCGAACTGGTGGAAGCCTGGTCTGGAATGATCGACGCCCTGCCCGATGTGGTGCCGGTGCTCGACCGGGCAGCGCCTATCGATGGGCTGTTCATCGCAACCGGCTTCAGCGGACACGGTTTCGGCATCGGCCCGGCCGCGGGCAAAATCATCGCCAACCTGATACAGAACAACCCGGTCGAATACGACCTCGATCGTTTTCGCCTGGCGCGCTTCAGCGACGGCAGCAAACTCGAACTCGGCCCAGCAATTTAGCAGCCTACTCTTGTCGCCTTGGATGGAGCTTTTCGGGCACATGTGGTGATGGCAACTACCGCTATGTAGTCGTATGAGTACTTTCCAGAAAGCAGTCGTTCACGATCAGGAAGTAAAAGGCCTACGGCGCTAACCGGATACCCTGCTCTCGGGCAGTGGGCTGAATTCTTTTGATTCTGCTTTCCTCTCCAGGTGTGCAAGTATCGGCTTGATCACCGCAGGGTCTTCGATACTAGCGAGAGCCTGCCCCGTGAGCGCAGCGAACGCTTTGGGCATTACCTTGACAGTGCCACCGCATTCTTCACTCTTTCATAGTCCCGATTATCTAGGCATGGTTCCAGCGAGTATCCTATACTAATTTTTCGATTCAGGAATACATAATAAATAAAGAGGTAATAATGATGAGTTTTTCTACAAATCAACACCAATCAACAGCTGCCTTGTTGCTGGCTTCAACCTTGATTCTCTTGCCTGGTGTATCGAGTGCCCATGGAGATCGGGTTTGTGCAAACGAAACTATTAGCGGGGGTGTCTTCAAGAATATCAGGATCGATGCAGGTGCTTCGTGTACGCTGGAGAATGTAATCGTAAAGGATCGAATAAATGCGGTTAATACGACCGGTGTCGAAATGTTTGGCGTGACGGTCGGGAAAGAGGTTCATATCACTGGGTCAACGGGTGACGTCGATATCCGCGGTTCAACCTTTCGGAGCAAGTTAGAAATCACGAACAACTATGTAGATGGTGACATTAACGTGGTTGGCAATAACAGCATCGGTGGTGATCTGGTTGTTCGTAATAACTCAGCAGTCGGCTTCCTGATCGGCAGCAGGGTATCAGGTGGCAATCAAGTACGAGGTAAACTGCAGGTAGAAAGGAACCAGGCTAAGTACTTTATCGCGGCCAATAACAACCTTGTCTGGGGCGACATCCGGGTATCGCGTAACGATGCAGGAGAAGATATTTCTGCCTGGCAAAACAATGTTCAGGGAAGCATCCACTATGAGAGCAATAAGTCAAGCGACGACGTCTGGCCTCAGTTTTTCAATTCAGTATTACTGAACAATGTCGGCAAGAAAGTTATCATCAAGAAGAATACAACCATCGCTCCAATCGTTGCCGCAGGCAATATAGTTGGCGATAAATTCGAGTGTGGAAGTAACATGGGACCCAACCAGGAGTCATTGTTGATAGATAGGTCGCCCGTCGAACTCGAGGATGGGACGAAAGTTGGAGAAAACGTCATCCTTGGTAAGGTAAAATGCGAGTTTGCTGACGACGAGTAAGCTGACCACTGATAAAGGGAGTAGTAGTCCGCCAGTATGACGTCCCAGTCCAACTGCCCTGTGATGGATTATCTTCACAGGGCAGTAAGGACGGAATTCGATTTATCTCAAAGGCCCTGGTTGGAACAGAGCACCCGCAAATTGCATAAAGCCCCCTCTTTCCGATCCGAGTGATAAAGGCGGCATTTCAGTTTTACACATTGGTATCGATAGCCTCTACCTGTCTTACCACGGTGAACTTCACTCAGATATCGAAGCAAAGCTTGAAAAGTGCAAGGAGAAGACACAGTCCACGGATGCTGATATCCAGTCACAAGGTGTAATTTATCTTGCGGATCATTGCTTCGAGGTTAGTTATAGGAAGAATTAAAACCCTATTTTCCCTATTCCGCCAAAATAAAGAAAGAGTTTCGCGAAGCCGCCTAGCCCTGGAACACCCGAAGTCTGAGTTATTCCCGCCGACAAGCCAGGATTGCTCCTTCCCGTCGGTTGATCCAGCCAAATTTCAGTCACCAGGCATGCCGACTTTTGCTTCAGCTCTTGCTAATTGACGCGAGCATGAGTGTCTCAGTTGGTACTGAGCACGCAAGTTGCCGATCTGAGTAACTCTTTCCTGGAAGCCGATGCTATAAAATTGCCGAGGCGGTGCCTTCATATTGTTACTTCTTGATACCAGGTTATTTGATTTTGAAATTCAGTAACCACCTGACTGGCGAAATTCGACTTTATCCATTAGTTCACACACTCAGGGAGAATTACTTCCTTGGCTAATCGCATTTTTCAGACTAGATTTAACTAACTCCGCTATATATTAAGTAAGTAGTAATCAATAAGAATCATGTTTTAGGGTATTTGGAGTTCTGTATGTTTAATTGGCTATTTGCGAACAAGAGAAAGAGCGCCTCAGTCACCCCCAAATCGGTAATGAGTGAACTGTCGATGAGAGCAAGTATTGAGGGTAAGCTCAGGAATTATAACGCGGACGAAGATACCACTATCTCGGAATTTTCCCTGGCTGATGATGATCAGGGAATAGAAACTGCGGGCAAAGCTACGACGGTTTCAGATTATGATGTCTGGGGTCAAGCCAACCCTAAGGAGACGGGTAAATGGAATAAGGAAGTTCGACAGAAAAGGAACAGAGCACAGGCCGGTAGGCATTCTATCAACCCTCGACAAAAGAACATTTGAGCTGCTTCTCGTAACTGACACCTGAATCCGTGGGTCCATGACAGCGTATCGGTTGGCAGCGATTCGTTCCTGATGCGTAGCAATAGTGAAATGGAAATCAGCGGCAGCGGTTTTTTTATCGCCGGGCTCAGAATTCTAAGCGGTCGTCTACTCTCGGTTTTCGGTAAACGCAAGGTGGGTCAGCAGCTCAGCATGAGCGCCTCCACGGCAACCATCGGTATCCGTGGAACAGGGGTTTACCTGGAAGTCGAACCCGATCTGACTTACCTGTGCACCTGTTATGGCAAGGTGGATTTAAGCGCCAAAGACAACCCCGACGATCGCGAAACGATAGCCGCCACCCGTCACGATGATCCACGTTATATCTCCAGCAAGCCTAATCGCGGCTCGCAAATTCGAAGCGCACCGATGATCAATCATACCAACGCCGAACTTCAGTTACTCGAAGCCATCGTCGGAAGGCAGGTCCCGAACTCACTGCGCAAGTCCTACAGCAATTATTAGCGAGCTGCGTCTCGGTAAACATTCGTATCTCCTGCAAAATCGGTAACCGGGCCATAAGCTGGTATTTGCCGCACTTCTGCTCGATAAATCTAGTCCAGGCTGGGACGAGCCCAACACGGGAAGTGAAATGAGATCGTATCGGTGATATAAGCCTCTGGACCAACAGTCGGCGAGGCACAGTCTTGAACAGAACATTCATCGCGGAAGTCATCGTAATCCTGGCACTGCTGCTGTTACCAATGGCGCAGGCGCAGGACAAAACACAAACCGCTTCGGCAGAGGCGACGTCAGAATCCTCAGAATCGGTGCATGCACAACGTGCTCAGACTATCCGTAAACTGCTCACGATCAAACAGGCACTGGAAGACAAGCGTTCTCAAGTCAGGCAATTGCTCGAGCAACTGGACGCCGCCGACGACGATGAAAAGGCAAAAATCAGGGGAAAGGTCGCCAACCATCGCGAGATCATCACTGCATTAACCCGGTCCTTCGAAAACATCGCGGTCAGTGGTGCGAACCGGCGTGCATTGACGGACGCCGAGGAAAACGAACTCAGCTGGCGCGACGAACTGGTGCAGATCGCAAGACCGATCCTTGACAGCCTGAAAGATGCGACCGAGAAGCCACGCAGAATCGAAGAACTGCGCCGGGAAATCAAGTTGTTCGAGCAGCAACTCGAAGTAGTCCGCAAAGCGACCGAGTCCATTTCCCTGTTCAATCAATACGAGATGCCGCCACTGGTTGAAGACGGGCTCGCTGAAGTCGCTGTTTCCTGGCGCGAACACAGTAGCGATATCGAGCGCTCGCTCGAAATCTCACGCGACGAGCTTCGTCATCTCGAAGCGGATGATATCAAATTGCTGGAGACCATGGGTCGCGTCGTACGCGAATTTTCTCTGGGGCGCGGGCTGACTCTGCTGATCGGACTGATAGCGGCCATTGCCGTATGGTTTGCGATGCGCGCACTACGCAGATTGGTCAACAGCTGGCGACGACCTTCACAAAATGCCGATCATGCCGCAAAAATCCGCCTGCTGCTCTATGGCTACCATCTGCTGACGATAGTGCTGATTTCGGTGGCTGTGCTATCGGTGTTCTATGTACGCGGCGACCTCTTGTTGCTGTCACTGGCCATTGTTGCACTGGTCATGCTGGCGCTTAGCGCCTGGCGTTATCTGCCAGGGTATATCATGGAGGCTCGGTTACTGATCAATGTTGGTGCCGCACGTGAAGGTGAACGCGTGACTTATAACGGCCTGCCTTTTCGCATCGCCAGCCTCAATCTTTTTTCGTATCTTCGTAATCCCGAACTGGAAGGTGTCATTCGCCTGCCCCTGTCGGCACTGGCTCAACTGACCTCACGGCCGGCGGCCAACGATGTCTGGTTTCCGTGCAGTAGCGGGGATTATCTATTGCTGCCGGATGGTAGTTTCGCCGAGGTACTTCAGCAAACGATTGAACAGATTCGACTCAAGGTGTTGGGGAGCGTCGTACAATTTGCGACAGTGGACTTTTTGCAACTGAATGTACGCAATCTTTCACGCAATGGCTTTAACGTTATCGTCGTCTTCGGGCTTGACTATCAGCACCAGGAGATTTCGCTGGACCGGGTCCCGAAACGCCTCGAATCGGGTCTCGAGGAAGCCTTCAAAGAAACCGGTTTCGGAGATGGCCTGAATAATTTACTGGTGGAATTCAAGGCAGCAGGTACCAATTCCCTGGACTACCTGATCTGCGCGACGATGGACGGTCGTTACGCCAGCTCGTACTTTGCGATCGCCCGCCTGATTCAGCAAACCTGCGTCGACATCTGCAATCACGAAGACTGGGTTATTCCGTTTGCCCAGCTCACCCTTCACCAGGCCGAGGCCTCGTATGCCGATGACGTTCGTGCCGCTCTGGCGAAGACAACATAGCCCGGCTCTGAACAGTAGTCAGATTTGCGCCGAAAGAGCGAGCCGACATCTGAATTGATCGATTATTTTAAACGCTTCAGGCAATGAGCTGCAGTGGGTCCCAGCCAAAAACCCGCTCGATATAGCTGGCGAAAGCAAACAATTCAAGCTCGCCATGCGGCTTGCCGATGATTTGCAGGCCGATTGGCAAGCCCGATTCTGTCTTGCCACAGGGCAAGGTGATCACCGGCAGGGTTGTCGCGGTGATCGCGCAGCAGATATACAACCAGCGATAGTACTCCGAGTATTCGAGACCATCGGAAAAACCCGGGAAACGCTCCTCGACCGGATAAGGCGTCAGGATGGTGGCCGGGCAGATGAGTAAATCGTAATCCTGCATAAATAACGAAGCGTTGGCGAAAACCTGCCCCTGCGCATCCATGGACTGCCGGATTTCGTCGGCATCGATGGCAAGACCTTTTTCAATGTTCCAGATATTTTCGGGTTTCAAAATATCACGCAAGTCATTGAGATCGGCACCGTACGACTGGGCATAATCGAGTGCGCGCGGAACCTCGAACGCGGCATGCATCATGCTCAGGTCCGGATGTGTGTTTTCAATAGCGATCATTTCCTGCTCGAGTTTGGCGATAGCACTGGTACAGATCGCAGCGACCTTGGCCGAGGTCCGGGTAACACCCAAATCCTCGCTATAGGCAATTTTCAGTGGCTTCGTCGGCCGCGCCGCTGCATTTCCAAACTCGTCAAAAACATGCGGTTTACTCAGCCCCGCCAACGCACTCGGACCCGCCATAACATCGGTAAACAGGGCCAGATCGGCGACCGTGCGCGCCATCGGGCCCTTTTGTGAATAAACACCGAACGGCTGCATGCCCGGGTTGGTGGCAATCAATCCGGGCGACGGTCTTAAACTGGTGACGCCGCAAAACGCGGCCGGCGTACGCAACGAACCGCCGAGGTCTGAGCCTTGCGCCAGCCAGGCGGTGCCACTGGCAAGCGCGGCCGCTGCTCCACCCGATGATCCCCCGGCGCTTCGCGTCAGGTCATACGGATTACGCGTCGCACCGAATACATCGTTAAAAGTATTCGCACCGGTGCCAAATTCGGGCGTATTCGATTTGGCGTAGACGATCCCGCCATTGGCTTCGAGCCGTTCCACCAGGATATCGGACTGTTGAGGAACATGGTTTTCATGCAGCATCGAACCGTAGGTTGTCCTGACCCCGGCGACATCGGTCAAATCCTTGATCGCAACCGGGATTCCGGCCAACGGTGTATCTTTCAGATCGCCCTGCCGGGCCGCCGCGCGGGCACGTTCGAAACAAAGCGTCGGTAATGCGTTGATGTCGCCATCGACCTCCTCGATTCGCGCCGCCAGCGCATCCAGCGTGTCATCGCCAGTGAGCTCACCTGCCTGTAGCAAGCTTACGATTTCACAAGCACTTTTGCCGATTAATTCATGCATATTTGTCCCGCAAAATATTCTTTTGCACCTTGCCCATCGCGTTGCGCGGTAATTCGTCGAGCAGATAAAGCTTGCGCGGTAACTTGAAACGCGCCAGCGCCGGCTCGAGCGCCCTGATCAATTCTTCCGGGTCGAGTTCGGTGCCGGCGACCGGCACGACCGCGGCGGCAACCGCCTCACCCAGGTCGGCGTGCGCGATACCGAACACCGCCGATTCGAGCACACCATCGAGCGTGTCGATTTCGCTTTCGATCTGTTTCGGATAAATGTTATAGCCTCCCGAAATGATCAAGTCTTTTTCGCGCCCGAGAATATGCACGTAACCATCCGCGTCGATCTTGCCCAGGTCGCCACTGATGAAATAGCCGTCGTCGCGTAATTCGAGCGCGGTCTTCTCCGGCTTGCGCCAATAACCGAGAAAAACATTCGGCCCGCGCACTTCGATCATGCCGGTTTCTCCAGCTGCCAGTTCAGCACCGGTTTCGGGATCACTGATCTTGATATCGACCCCGGGCAATGCAAAGCCGACACTGCCGACACGACGCTCGCCGGTGTAAGGATTGGACGTGTTCATGTTGGTTTCGGTCATGCCGTAGCGCTCGAGAATGCGATGCCCGGTGCGTTGCTCAAATTCGATATGGGTTTCGGCCAGCATCGGCGCACTGCCGGAAACGAACAGGCGCATATGTGCAACCAGGTCGCGATCAAAGCGCGCATCGGCGAGCAGGCGCGTGTAAAAAGTCGGCACACCCATCAATGTGTTCGAGTGGGGCATTTGCTCGATCATCCGATCGACATCGAAGCGCGTCAGGAAAATCATCGATGCGCCCGCCACCAGAATGATATTGGTGGCGACGAACAAGCCATGGGTATGGAAGATCGGCAACGCGTGCAGTAACACGTCATCGCTGTTGAAATGCCAGTAATCGACCAGCGTCAATGCATTCGACAACAGGTTGTCGTGGCTCAGCATCGCACCCTTGGACAGACCCGTAGTGCCCGAGGTATACAGGATTGCGGCGAGGTCCTGCGCCTCCCGTGCGACGTTGTCAAACTCCGTCGCATGCGCTTGTGCAGCCTGCATCAGATCGCCACCACCGTCGCCATCGAGACTGAAAAGACGTGACTCGATTCCATCGAATTCAGCCTTGCGCTCGCTGCTACAGACAAACATTGCGGGTTCGGCATCATCCAGAAAATAGCAAACCTCGCTGCGTGTATAAGCGTTGTTCAATGGCAGAAAAACCGCCCCGGCACGTACCGTGGCGAGATACAGCGCAATCGCCTCGACTGACTTTTGTACCTGCACCGCAATACGGTCGCCAGGCCGGACGCCTTGCGCCAGCAGCAAATTTGCCAGTTGAGCGCTCACCGCGACCAGTTCGGCGTAAGACCAGGATCGTTCGCCAGGCACTTCCAGCAGGGTTCGCGAGTCGGTTTCCCGTCCTTTTAACAAGCCGTCATATAAATGATTAGCCATCACAGCACCGGCACCGGTTTTCGGCGCAGGCCACTGAGCGCATTACCTGCAATCGCCATCATCAGGACGGAGCCTCCAAACAGCGTATAAAAACTGACACTTTCACCCATGAAGATCCACACCCAGAACGGACCCAGCAATACTTCCGTCATCGACAACAAGGTGAGTTCCGCCGCCGGCACTACTTTCGAACCAACGGTATAAATCACCAGCCCCATTCCGACCTGTAAATAACCCAGCGTAATCGCGATGCCGATATCGCTGCGCGGCAACGCAAAACTGTAGCCTTTAGCCAGACATATCATGCCTGCCGTGACGAAGGCAAAAACTCCGGCCAGGAACACGGCCGGCAACATATCCTCGAGCTTGCCCCAACGCAACGCGATGCTGAAGACCGCAAATCCGAACGCCGATCCTATCGCGCTCAGGTTACCGACCAGCCTTCCGGCGGCAAAACCGTTGATGACCATGATGGCGATGCCGATCGATGCGAAGATCATCGCAACCCAGGTCGCCTTGCGTACCTCTTCACGCAGTATGATCCAGCCGAAAACCGCGGCCAGGAATGGCGCCGCGGCAAACAGAAACATCGCGTTCGCGACCGTCGTGGTCTGGATCGCATAGACACCGCCGCTAAACGCAGCCACGAGACCGAGCGCGCCGATGACCCCGGCGATGCCGGCACTCCTGATCGCCGCGACGGGCCTGAAACCCGATTTATAGGTAATGATGCAAAACAGGAAGATGGCCAGGGCGATCGAGCGGTAGAACAGAATCTGCCAGACATTGGCCTCCTCAATGAGCCGAATCCCGACACCCATCGACGACCAGAACACGCCCGCCAGCAATACCAGCACGACACCGCTGACATAGCTGATATTGGGTGATTCGAGCCTCGCGGCCATGGTCTCGGACATACGTTCAAAAGCCGTTGTGACAAGTCTGGCGCTTGAGATTAATCGAAGGCAATCAGAATGCAAAGCAATAGTTTTACACCTGCGGCCATTCGGTTTTACGGTGCGCCAGGATCGGCATAAACTCGATACAACCCCGGGGGTGATCGACATGCAACAGGACAAACCTTTCAATCAGGTCACCGTGGACTGGCACCGACCTGATTTAGTCATAGACACCAGTGAACTGGCAACATTTAGCGCACGCGACGAAGACATCGAAACTTTCAGGCGCGACGGTGTGGTGGTGCTGCCAGGCGCCAGCCGCGAATGGGTCGAAACCCTGCGCACCGGCCTGCAGCGCAACCTGGACAACCCACAACAATTTGCCTTTCCCTGCGAAAGCAATCCCGCAGATCTTCCCGGCCGATTTTTTGACAGCTATTGCAACTGGCAACTGATTCCCGAATACCTCGACTATGTCTCCCATTCATCGGCCGCATCGATCGCGGGGCAATTCATGCACGGCGAAAGCGCGCAGTTTTCCACGAGCACGCCTTCATGAAGGCCCCGGGCACACAACGCGCGACGCCGTGGCACCAGGACCTTTCCTACTATTGCGTCGATGGCATGCATACCGCGACCGTATACGTGTCTTTGGATCATGCCGATGCGGACGTGGCAGTACAGTTCGTCAAAGGTTCGCATCACTGGAACAAGTCATTTTATCCGCGTGTTTTCGAAGATGGCAGCGATTTTAACAACGACCAAGCCGATGCCGAACTCGAACCGGTACCCGATATCAACTCGAACCCGGATCAGTACGATATCGTCGCGTGGGCGCTGCAACCGGGTGACACCATCGTATTCGATTTTCGCACCCTGCACGGCACGGGCGACGCCACTATCAAATCCCTGCGGCGGGCATTTTCAACGCGCTGGATAGGCGACGATGTCACTTATTGCGAACGCCCGGGTGAAACCTCGCCGCCCTATGTCGATCACGGCATGCAAAGCGGCGACAGGATGCGCGAGGACTGGTTTCCGGTTTTGTGGCGAAGGGCGGCTTAAACCTCCTTCCGCGCGCGCCATAACTCCCAGGCCATTCGAGCCCTGACCCCGATGCCAAGGAAAGGCTGCATCGGCAATCGGCTGGGTTCACCGAGGCTTTGCATGAAGCCGATCAGCTCATTGTCGATACCGCAGGCCATGTCCGCGGCGAGCATACCGCCCGTGGTCCCCTTGGTGACGCCGATCGCGTTCTGACAGATCGAGGTATGTATATTGTCCGCCAGCCGGCCAAATCCCGGTGCGCCATTTTGCGACAGGCAGATGAAGCCGGTCCAGGTATATTCCATCTCGACCTGCGGCAGCATCGGGAAGCGTTCATCGAACAGGCGCTTGTGTCGCCGTGCAATTTTGCCCTGGTATGAAGCCGTTTCCCGCATCGACGGGTTGTAGTAGATGTTGTTACGGATCAAAATACGGTGATCCTGTGTATAGCGCATCGTGATCGCCGCAAACGCATTCGCCGGCGTCACACCCCAGTTCTCTTCGCAACCGATCGTATCGCGTTCCGCATCGGTCAGCTGCCGGCTCAGACTGGCGTTGGCCGCAAACGGCAGCAGTCGGCGCCGATAGAATCCAAACTGCTCGGCGAAAGCGTTGACACCGAGAATCATTTGCTTTGCCCTGACTTCGCCACCCGCGGTCGTCAAACTGATTTCGGCGCCACTGTTAAAACGAGTCACCGGGGTATTCTCGTAAACGCTGACGTTTTCCGGCAGATTATCGGCGAGACCACGCACCAATGCCGCAGGATTGAGCAGCCGACAACCCGGGGTGTAAATCGCCGCCTTAAAATGCGTGGTGCCGAGACGTTTGTCCAGATCAGCCTTGTCGATCCAGCTGAAGGGCTCGTTGAGTGCTTCCAGCTCACGCGCGAAAGGCTCCAGTAATTCGGTAACCCCCTGCGCCGAACAGGCGGTCTGGTATTTACCGGGCTTACTCCAGTCGCAATCGATGTTGTAACGTTCGATCTGGGTCTCGTGATAGGCGATCGCGGCGCGTGCCAGCGCCATGTAACGATGCGAACCATCGAGCTCATCCATCGAGCTGCCGACGACATGTGGCAGATCGATCGCAAAACCTGAATTTCGGCCCGAGGCATTCTCACCGACCTCACCGGCATCGAGTAATGCGATGCTGTCGTCGGGGCGATTCTCGGCCAGGCGCCGTGCAGCGGCCAGGCCGGCGTAACCGGCGCCAATGACGACCCAGTCGACCTTGTGCAAGCCCGCCAGTGCCGGGTTCGGCCTTCGCATCGGCAGAACCCGGCTCCAGCCGTTGGTGTTATCTTCGATCGGGAAGTGTGAAATCTGTTTCGCGTTCATTCGATTTCATGCCAGTTCGACGGGTGAATCGCAAAATGTATCAAAGCCGACTCCGCCTCGTAAACCAGTTCAGTACCGCTCGGCAACCAGATACAGTCACGCGCTCGCAACTCATGCACCTCTCCATTGGCGTGCAGCATGAGTACACCCTCAAATACCGTCAGAACCTCGTCATACCTGATCGTCCACGGGATGCGTGCATGGCTTAACCTGCCCCAGCCGGTGCCGAGTTCGGTGCCATCCTCGGCGCCACAGATACCCGACACTTTGGCCATATCGCCGTATTCGAAACGCGGGGCAAACTCGAGGTCATCGAATCGCTCGACCCGCACAGGTGTTTTCGCTTTACTCATTGATCATCCCTCCTGTCGATTTTCTATCTTGCATATAAAATACAGATATGTATATTTAACCATACATATCTGTATGGATTCAATCATGTCTGATACCAAGCTGCTCCGAGCGGTCGCCGAACGTGGTAATTCGGCCCCGGAGCGAACCCAGTTACAACGCTTTGACTGGCTGCAAAAAGCACTCGAGATCTTCGTTGCGGAAGGTATCGACGCAGTGCGTATCACGCGCCTGGCGCAGGATCTCGGCGTCACTCGCGGCAGTTTTTACTGGCATTTCGAAAACCGTGATGACTTGATCGATGCCCTGGTGCACTACTGGAAAGACAAGAACACCGCTGCGATTACCGACTCGATCCTGCAGGCAAAAAGCCTCAGTGACGGCATTTTTCGCTTTTTCGAAACCTGCATCGATGCCGCACTGTTCGACCCAAGACTCGATCTCGCACTCAGGGAATGGGCGCGACGCTCCCCCACCGTGCGTGACCTCGTGGATCGTGAAGACGAGGCCCGGATCGATGCCTTGCAACAGTTTTTTCTACGCTTCGAATTCCCGATGCCACAAGCGTTGATTCGCGCACGCGTGCTCTACTATTCGCAGATTGGCTTTTACGCGCTCGAAGTGCAGGAACCCCTGCAGACCAGGCTCGGCTACACCGAGGCCTATTTCGAGGCTTTCACCGGCGAACAACTGGATTCGCTCGAAGCCACCGGTTTTCGCAAACACATACTCGAGACTTATGGAGATAAATTGTCATGAGAAGATCTCGCCGCGGCAGGCATCATGGCCAGACCGATACGTCACATCAGCGCCAGGTCATTTACCGTAACCTGAAAAACCCGTTGATCAAGCAGCCGGCCTTCAGCGCCGACCGGCTCGAGGCCATACATGACACCGCGCTGCGCGTGCTCGAAGAACTCGGCATCAAGGTGTTGAACAGCGAAGCCCGGCAATACTATGCGCAGGCTGGTGCCAGTGTCGATGAAGCCTCGATGATGGTGAAAATCGATCGTGAACTGGTCGCAAGCGCACTCGAAACAGCGCCGAGCGAATTTATCCTGCACGGCCGAACGCCCGCGCACGATGTCACCCTCGGAGGCGATAATATCAACTTCGTTTCGGTCGGCGGCGCACCGCATATCTCAGACCTCGACCGCGGCAAGCGTCCCGCAACCCTCGAGGACACACGCAACATCATCAAACTGTGCGAGCACTTCGACATCATCCATCTGCAATCACCCAACGTCGAGTCACAGGATATCGCGGTGCATCTGCGCCACTACCCGGTTACCCAGAGCCAGCTAAGTCTTAGTCAGAAGCCCTTTTTTATTTTTTCGCGCGGGTCGGAACAGATCGCCGATGCCTTCACGATGACGCGCATCGCCTATGGACTCAGTCAGGAGGAGTTTGAAGCCAAACCCTGGTGCTACACCGTGATCAATACCAATTCGCCACGCCAGCTCGACCTGCCGATGTGCCAGGGCATCATCGATTTCGCCCAGGCCGGACAGGTATCGGTTATCACGCCGTTTACACTGGCCGGTGCAATGGCCCCGGTGACCATGCCGGGTGCACTGGTATTGCAGCACGCCGAAGCTTTAGCCGGGATTCTGTTGTCGCAAATCGTGCGCAGCGGTGCGCCGGTCGTTTACGGTTCGTTTACATCGAATGTGGATATGAAATCCGGTTCACCGGCCTTCGGCACGCCCGAATTCGTGCAGGCAGCTTTCGGTGCCGGGCAACTGGCGCGCCATATCGCTCTTCCCTGGCGTGGCTCGGCCGCGACCGCATCTAATGCCCCCGATGAACAATCCGTATACGAATTCCTGATGTCGGCCTGGGGCAGCATACTCGGTGGCGTTAACATGATGGTGCATTCGGCGGGCTGGCTCGAGGGCGGTCTGACCGGCTCGATGGAGAAGTTCATTCTCGATATCGAAATGTTGCAAATCTTCGCCGAGATATTCGAACCACTCAAAAGTGATGATGCGGAACTGGCCTTCGATGCGATCGCCAATGTCGAACCCGGCAGCCATTTCTTTGGTTGCGATCACACCATAGAACGCTATCAAACCGCCTTTTACGAGCCGCTGGTATCGGACTGGAGCAATTTTGGCCAATGGACCGACAATGGCAGCAAGACCGCGACGCAACGTGCGAATGGGATCTGGAAGAAAATCCTGCTGGATTTCGAGGAGCCCGCGCTGGACCCGGCACGCGCCGAGGAACTGCAGGCCTTTATCGATCGGCGCAGCGCCGAGGGCGGTGCTGCTGTCGATTAAGCCCGGTCGATTGCAGTCGAGCGCACGCTTAACCGGCCCGCATGAACCAGGAATTACACAAGCCCTCGGCACTGACCAGTTTTTCGGGGAATATGACACAGGCACCCCAGGCGGAATCACTCGCACCCGTGTAGAACTGGCATCCGGCACAGCGTTTCGACGCATCTGTCGATTCGTGGGTGTAGTCTAACGATTTGGCCGTGGGGTCATCGATGGTCAACTTTGGCATATCGGCGGTGAACGCAATCCGTGATAAAAACAGACCACTGGCGGGCACGATAATGGCCGCTGCGCCGAATGCGTGTAACAACGATCTACGTGTCTTCTTCATCGTCCTCATCTCCTCCTGGCACTGTGTTCAGGTTTAACGAGTTTGTCTGCTGACTTCGGAGATTAGAGTCCGGGATACCGACATGGGTTCCCCGGTTAGACGAGGCAACTTGCTAATATCTTGAAATCATTGAGCTTTTACAGCAGGCCCAGCTGGCACAATTAATCGTCAAGCGCGTCGCAGGCACTATCCAGACGCTCGATGACCGCGTCGACTTCGACCAGGTCCATGACGCCTTCCATTTCGATGCGCGTTCCCCAGCGCAGCTGCTGCGGCTCCTTGTTGCGGTAACGCCGCGCGGCCTCGGCAAATTTGTCCACACACAGATGCAATGAATGATAGGGACCGCTGCGTTTCGACCAGGTACAGGCGTGCAATCCGATGACGGGGGTTCCAAGCGCGTTGGCGAGGTGGGTCGGACCGGTATCCGGACACAGTACGATATCCACGCGCTTTAACAGCGCCACCAATTGCGGCAAGGTGTCCTTGCCAACCAGGTTGATCACCGGGTTTTTCATCGCGGCCTCGATGGCTTCACCGCTAGCCTGTTCGAACTCGGACGGTCCTCCGGACAAGACCACCGCCATGCCGTGGCGCTCGACCGCGTAATCGGCCACGGCAGCGTAACGTTCGTTACGCCAGTTGCGCCACGGATGACTGGAACACGGAGAGATCAGCAAGATTCGTTGAGTGGCCGGCAACACCGACTCTGCAAATGCGATAGCTTCATCGGCGATCGGAAAATCCCAGACCGGTTCGCGCGCATCCAGACCAATCGTACGCGCAAAAGACAGATGTCCCTGAACCTGATGTTGCTGGCGTGTTTGCGGAATCGCGTGGGTCATGAACAGTCGGTGATAATCCCGTGCTCGAAATTTATCCCAACCCAGTTTGATATTGGCCTTTACACAGGCGCCGGTTATGTTCGCGCGCGTCGAGGTTTGCATCTGCAGCATGATATCGAATTTTTCGCCCGCCAGTTCGCGCCGCAGATTTCGATACGCCTTCCAGCCTCCCTTCTTGTCGAGCACGATAAAACGTACGCCGTCAATCGCACTGAGCAACTTGTGCTCCAGCGAGGCGCAGATCCACGTGACCCGGGTCCGCGGCCAGTTTTGCTGGATCGCGCGCAATACCGGCACCGCATGGGTCACGTCGCCCAGGGCCGACAGGCGCACTATACAGATACTTTCAGGTGGAGCGGATAGCGGTAACATCAGTGGTAAAGGTCGAATAAGATTAAACGCTTATCACCGCGGCGCGTTGCCAAAACAAGGTAATTGAGCGTGCAGTGATTTCAAGGGGTAAACTTACTCGCCGCGATTTTCGTCGGCAATGGGCAGATCGTAAAGGCTACCATACTGACCCAACTTGTCGTCTAGTCCGGCAAGCCGTAAAGCATGCCAGGCCATTGCATGATTGGACGAGGTCAGCGGTATGCCGAGGCTCTTCTCCAACTCGGCACAGGCCTGCATCAGCCGCACCGAGGTGCAGGAAACGAAAATGGCGTCAACCTCGGCATGTTTGAGCAGCTCACGCACGCCCTGCTCGATCGACTGTGGTGTAATTCGCGCGACCACCGTATCCCGATCGGAATTAAAAGAACCAAATACCGGCACCTGGTAACCGCGTGCACCGATGTAATCAGAGACGATTCTGTTGACGTCGGCCGAGTATGGGGTCAACACGCCTATACGGTGCGCTTTGAATGCATCGAAAGCTGCGAACGCGGCGGTAATCGGAGTTGTGCACTTGACCCCTGGTTTCGCCAGCCGGATGTTGGCAAAGACCTGCTCCTCACCAATCGCCATCGAGGCCGAGGTGCATCCATAGGCCACCACATCGAGCGGGGTATCCGGTGTAATCACGCGTGTACATTCGACGATACGCGGCTCCATCGCGCGCAGCGTTTCCGGAGTCACCAGGTTTTCGTTGTGAATCCGGCTCTGATAGAGGGCGACGCCGTCGAGCGCCGCAAAAACCTGGCGCCATTCGTGTTCGATGGTGTAGTCGGTGGCGAGCACGATCAAGCCAATCGAAGCACGCCGCGCGATACCCCTGTCGAGCTCATAGGGCAGATGTTCAATCAGTCGGGTTTGGTTGATTGCTTTACTGGCTGGCTGACTCATAATTGACCTTACTTTTTTTGTCTGTACATACTTTAGCATGAATAAAAACCAGATTGTCGGTCGAGCAATCGCTCTGGCGGCGGCGATTTTCTATGGTTTCAACACGACCCTGTCGCGGCTTGCCTATGACACGGGCACCACACCGGTGTCACTGACGATATACCGCTTCCTGATGTCGGCGGTACTGATGATCGCGATCGTACTGATACTGCGGAAATCATGGAAGATCGCGGTCGCGCCAATGACCTTTGCACTCTGTATACTGGGTAATTTCGCCACCTCGATCGGTCATCTCGGTGCAGTTAAATATATCCCCGTCAGCCTCGCCGCAATCATTTTCTATACCTTTCCGCTGTTGGTGGTGGCTTACAAACGTCTTGCCAATCGCGAACCGGTTGCCCGCAACGAATTGCTCGCGTTTATACTTGCGTTTATTGGTATCGGGGTAGCGCTCGGAGTCGATTTTCACGAATTCGACCCGCTTGGAATCGGACTAGCCTTTTTGGGCGCTGTGGGCGCCAGCGTTTTCATCCTCAGTTACGAACGTTTCCCGCAGCAGACCGATGCCTATGTCGGCACCATGTGGATCATGATCGCAACGATTGCCTTTTCCCTGTTGGTATTGCAATTCGGCTTCGAACTGGTGCCGCCGAAAGAGTCGTCAGGATGGGTATACCTGGTCCTGATCAGCGCAGCGTCATCCACCGCATTCGTTTTATCGCTGCAGGCAATTGGTCGGATCGGGGGGGCCATTTTCGCGCTGCTGCTGAATTTCGAGCCGGTTATCATTTTATTGCTGGCCTGGATCGTCCTCGGCGAAGAACTGACGCTGGAACGAACCGCCGGGATTACCCTGATCGTATTCGCATTGTTCCTGAGTCACTGGAGGATTCCGCGACTCAATACGGCAAGCAGTTGAAGCGCCCTGCTCTCCACCACAAAGGCTCGACGACGTGGCGGCAAACGGCATCATCTGATTTAATCGGACTTTACCAATCACAACGAGCAACCATTTAAATGAATCCCCGAACCGATTTTTTTATTGTCGCACGCGAACCCGGCGCCGAACATCCGTCGATCCCGGCCTGGGCCAGCCGCGCCGAAAATCCCGCCAGGCTCGACGCACATAATCCCAACGCCGTGGAGCGCGTCGATATCGCGACCGTCCCAGGCGCCTTCCAGTTAACCGGCGTTTTATCTACGGAGGAATGCGCACGCCTGGTGGAGATGACTGAAGCGCTCGGTTACCTCGAAGATGCCGCGGTATCACTACCGCGCGTAATCCGTCATAACCACAACGCCACCTGGATCGCCGACGACACCACTAACGAGATCATCTGGAATCGCTGCAGCGGCCTGATCCGCAACGACGACGACTTCGACGGCAAACGGCCCGTCGGGCTCAATTCGCGTTTTCGCTTTTATCGCTACTCCGAGGGGGATTACTTCGCCCCGCACACCGATGGCTCGTGGCCCGGGTCGCGTGTCATCGACGGCGAACTGGTCGACAACGCCTTTCACGATCGCTGGAGTCAACTCAGTTTCGTGCTGTTCTTAAGCGAGGATTACAGCGGTGGCGCGACCCAGTTTTATGTCAGCAAGCACGACCCTCGCCAACCCGCGCGCCATGCCGGCGATGCGAACATCGTCGATGTCAGCAGCGCCATCGGTACCGCGCTGTGCTTCCCACACGGCCTGCACCCGCTGCACTGCATGCACAGTTCGCAGGAAATCTCCGCCGGCAGGAAATACATTATCCGTTCGGATGTCCTGTGCGAGATGTAAATGAATGGGTTTCGGGTACGGCTTTCGATCCAGACCAGCTAACAGCAACGCCCTATAGATTGCGCGCGCTGTCCAGTCCCATGAAATAAATCGCGCTCTCGAGATCGGTGGCGTCGATGTGGCAGCTGGTCGCGGCGCGTAAAATCGGCTTGCCATGATAGGCGATACCGAGTCCGGCGGCGCTCAACATCGGCAGGTCGTTGGCGCCGTCGCCAATCGCACAGCAATCGCGTAATGCGATGTCGAGCGTCTGCGCACGTTGCTGCAGAATCTGGCATTTCAAATCGGCGTTGACGATCGGTTCGCAGACTCTCCCGGTCAGACGTCCCGCGTCGATGTCGAGGTGGTTGCAATACAGCTCGTCGAATCCAAGTTGGGCCGCAACGGGCTCCACGACCTGCGCAAACCCACCGCTAATCAAAATCGTATGCACGCCCTCCTTCCTGGCAACGGCGAGCAATTTCTCGGCACCCGAGTTGAATTGCAGAGTACTTGCAACATCGTGAAACACCCGCTCCGGCTGTCCCTCCAGCATTGCGATGCGTTCTCGCAGGGCTTCGTTGAAATCGATTTCACCATGCATCGCCCGGGTCGTAATCGCCGCGATCTTGTCACCCATACCGAGCACCGTGGCGACTTCGTCAAGCGTTTCCGCAGCGACGATGGTCATATCCATATCACAGATCAGCAATCGCTTGCCATAGCCCTTGCGTGGTTGCAAATAAACATCGGCGGGGCCCAGGCCGGTACGCAACGCGCGTAACAACGCCCAGGCTTCAACCGGGTTACAGTCAATCGCCATCGCGCAGGCGTTTGGCGCAAGCCGATGGCGGCCGAGAACACGGACGTCACCGAGTGCCCTTCCAAGAAAAGCCTGTACATCGTCAATTGCATCGGCACTGCAGACCGTAACCACGAAGGGTTGCGACGCTTCACTGCGTCGCAACCAGGGGGGTTCCTGCTCGATCACGCCCTCGATCATTGCAAGGCGGGGAAGTGCAGGTACTGGGCATCGTTTATATTCGGCAGCGAACGCAAATGTTCGAGGTCGTCGCCGGCAAGTTGCTCGTCGACCTCGATCAATACAATCGCCTTACCATTTCGAATATCGCGTCCGAGGTGCATGTTGGCGATGTTAATACTCCGTTCAGCGGTGGAGGTACCAATATCCCCGATTACGCCCGGCTTGTCATCATTGGTGATGTAAAGCATATGCTCGCCGAGTTTCGATTCCAGCGGAATGCCCTTGACGTCGATCACGCGTGGCAGATTTTGAATCAGCGTGCCGCAGATACTGCGCGATATCGATTCAGTTTCAACCGCGACCGTGATCCTGCACGGATACTCGTCGCGTCCTTCGTTATGCGCCTCGATGACGTTGATATTACGGTCCCGCGCCACTTCCCGTGCATTCACCGAGTTCACGTAACTACTGTGCTGCTCGAGTATCGATTGCACCACCTGCACCGTCAACGGCGCCACGTTGACATCGTTGGCCTCGCCGCCATAGGTCACGGTCAGCGTCTTGATCGGATCATGCGTCAGCTGGCCGACGAAAGAACCCAGGCACTGCGCCAGCTGCAAATAGGGTCGCAGCACCTGCGCCTCCTCGGCACTGATGCTGGGCGCGTTGATCGCGTTATTGATCGCACCACTGCTCAGGTATTCGCTGATTTGCTCGGCGATCTGGATCGCGACCTTTTCCTGCGCCTCGATCGTCGAGGCACCGAGATGCGGCGTGCAGATCACGTTATCGAGTTCGAACAGTGGGCTTTCTCGGGCCGGCTCGACTTCGTAGACATCGAGCGCCGCGCCTTTCAGATGCCCGCTCTGCAACGCGGCGAGCAGCGCCATTTCATCGACCAGGCCACCGCGCGCGCAATTGATCAGCATGCTGCCCGGCTTCATCTGATTGAGCGCATTCGCACTGATGATGTTGGCTGTTTCCGGGGTTTTCGGTACGTGCAGCGAAATGATGTCGGAAGTCTTCAACAGGGCTTCCAGATCGACCTTTTTAACACCCAGTTTGGCGGCGCGTTCTTCGGTCAGAAAAGGATCGTAAGCCTGTACGTGCAATCCATAGCCGATCGCCTTTTTCGCGACGATGGATCCGATGTTGCCGGCGCCGATAAGGCCGAGCAACTTGCCGGTCAATTCAACACCCATGAAACGGGACTTTTCCCATTTGCCCGCATGCGTCGAGCTATTTGCCTGTGGGATATGGCGTGCCAGCGACAGCATCATCGCCATCGCATGCTCGGCGGTGGTGATTGCGTTGCCGAGTGGCGTGTTCATGACCACCACGCCACGCTTCGTGCAGGTCGGAACATCGACGTTATCGACACCGATCCCGGCACGCCCAACCACCTTCAGATTTTTTGCGTGCTCAAGCAATTCCGCGGTCACCTTAGTGGACGAGCGAATTGCGAGTCCGTCGAATTCGCCGATCATATCGAATAGTTCGGCCTCGGTAAGCTTACTCGATTGCACGACTTCGACGCCACGCTCTTCAAATATGGTCACGGCCTGGCTCGACATCGAGTCGGATATCAATACACGGGGCTTAGTCATGGTCGTTCTCCTGCATGGTTTGTTTGAATTCCGCAAACACCCAGTCCAGCCACGGGGTCAGCGCTTGCAGATCGCTGGTTTCAACAGTTGCGCCGCCCCAGATGCGAAACCCGGGGGGCGCACTACGGTAGTTGCCGATATCGAGCGCGACATTTTCCTGTTCGAGCTTCGCCAGCATCGCGTTGATAGCCAGTTGCTGGGCCGACTGTTCGAGGCGCACAAATTCAACATCGACGACCTGTAAGCACATCGACGTCGGCGATCGCGTTGCCGGATCGCGCGGCAACCAGTCGATCCAGGCCGTGTTGCTGACCCAGCTGTCGATGCAATCGAAATTGCTCTGCGTGCGTTTCCACAATGCCTCAACCCCACCCTGCGACTCGGCCCAGGCCAGCGCCGCGTGCAAATCTTCGAGTGCGAGCATACTCGGCGTGTTGATCGTCGCACCGCTGAATATGCCGTCGACCAGTTTTTCGCCCTTGGTCAGCTGAAACAGTTTCGGCAATGGATAACGCGGCTGGCTGGTTTCGAGCCGCTCGACTGCTCTCGGGCTGAGCGCGAGCATGCCATGCGCGCCTTCGCTGCCGAGCACCTTCTGCCAGGACCAGGTGACTACGTCAAGCTTGTCGAAATCGATCGGCATCGCGAACGCGGCCGAGGTGGCATCACACAGGACCAGACCCTCGCGCCCGACTTCAATCCAATCCAGATCGGGCAGGCAAACGCCACTGGTAGTACCGTTGTAAACCATGACCAGGTCATGCGTCGAATCGACCAGATTCAAATCGGGCAAATCTCCGTACTCCGCCTGGTACAGGTTGAGCTGCTCGACACCGAGTGCTTTCAAGTCTTTGGCCCAGTCATTGGAAAAGCTTTCCCAGACCAGCACATCCACGGCCTTTGGGCCGAGCAACGACCACAACGCCATCTCGAACGCGCCGGTGTCAGAACCCGGCACAATGCCGAGCTTCCAGTCGGCAGGCAAACCAAGCATGCGATGTGAAATCTCGATCGCGTCGCGTAAACGTTGTTTGGGGAGTTTGGCGCGATGACTGCGCCCGAGAAACTCGGTGTTTAAATGGCTGATGTCCCAGCCGGGATACTTCTTACACGGCCCCGAAGAGAAACGCGGATCCGCGGGTCGAACACGCGGGCGCTCGGGAAGGCCGTTGGCTTCCTCGTTCATGATATAACCTCTAGTTATGGGTGGTTTGCTCCACCAGGCCCGCGCAGAATACCATGACTCTGCGGGTTTGAGGCTACCCTTCGAAATCTTTATGCAGATTATTATGCAGATTGATATTGATTTATTAGCGCAGTGCCACTTCCCTGGTTACTATTTCCCGTTAACGGACACTCAAAGTGCAGAGTTCAGAGACGGGAAACGGCCGATTCTGTTGAAAAACTCGATAAAAACGAAGGCCTGTTTTCTGCAAAAAACCAAATCATCATGAACTTCTCGTAGCCGTTAGTATGTGAGCTCATCAACGGTTCTGTCGGAAGAGATCGTTAGTTTTGGCTCTCCCCTCGTGTATGAAAATTTGGAAATCGTTACGGCGTAAATAATTTTGCCGTCTGGGAAAATTTGGAGTTGGTGAGTAGACCGCAGGAACCTCCCCTGCAGCCTCTCGCAGAACGGTACGTGAACCTCTCGACTCATACCGCTCCCATCAGACAAATGCACCGATCATTCCTGCTCGCCAATGAGCGAACAAATATGGATATTGCATTGAAATTCCTTCCAGAAATTTCATTGCTCTTGTCTTGTGTCGGCGAAGGGGCTTGTATTTGCATCGAGCCCACCTCACCAGAGCTTTGTTTACATGATGGCTTAATCGATACAGAGCTGAACGATAGAAGCGACCGTAATAGTTAAACCAACCATTTATCATCGGATTTAACCATTTAGCCAACTGCTCTATGCTCATCTCAGTACGTTTGCGCACCCGTAATTTTCTGATCTTCAATCGCATGGCTTTCAGCGATACCATACTGACGGCTGGGTTAAAGCTTACAAACACACGATTGCGTTTGCGCTCCTTACACACCCGACGCCGGAAGGTATAGCCAAGAAAATCAAAGGACGTATTTTCATATTGTCCTTTGCGTTTGCCATCTTTACAGTAAACGATTTTGGCTTTCACTGGATGAAGCTCCAGCCCACAATCTTGAAAGCGTTGTTTCAGGACCTTCAACATATGTATGGCTTCAGCTTCACTGTGACAGTGCACCAACCCATCATCGGCATAACGACACCATTGTGTTTTCGAATAATGCTTTTGTAGCCATTTATCGAAGACATAATGCAGAAACAGGTTACTCAGTACCGGGCTAATGACACCGCCTTGCGGCGTACCCAGCCCTCTTGCGACCCGTTCGCCATTGGGCATCTGCATCGGCGCCGTTAACCACCGTTTGATATACAATCTTACCCAGGGTGAGTCTGTATGTTTGTGCACTGCTTTCAACAGTAAATCATGTGGAATGTTATCAAACAGCCCTTTGATGTCGAACTCAAGCACCCAGTCCTGCCGCCAGCATCGCTGACGGGTTACACCAATTGCATCCAAAGCCGATTTGTTTGGCCGATAGCCATACGAGTCAGATAGGAATAGTGGTTCGACTTGAGGCTCAAACTCCAGTTTGACCACCATCTGCGCGATGCGGTCACTGACTGTTGGAATACCCAAAATACGCTCGCCACCGGCCTTCTTCGGTATTGCAACCGCCTTAACCGGTGGTGGGAAATAACTGCCTGACGACAATCGGTTCCAGA
>JAAESG010000115.1 GCA_024229615.1 Gammaproteobacteria bacterium
CGAGCCTGAATATCTCACCAATCGGTCTCAAGCCTCGTTACATCCATTGAATATGAAAAATTCATTGATGGTTTTTATGCCCAGTGAGACCGTGCAACTTGTAACCGGCCTGAGCCCTATCCCAGTGAGACAGAAAGCATGGATTTTCGAAACATATCCGGAATTTAAACACTCAATAGATTTCAAGGCTGTATAAACGGTGAAGGTTTTCGCGAAGTAAACCGCAGGCGGCACAGCCGCCGAGGCATTCGCGAAAACCTTCACCGTTTGTACGGCCCTGGTTGGATTACTATGACGATGGGTTGCGAGCTTAAGTAAGTGCCACTCGGGCCAGATAGTTCATTTTCGGATCTAGTGCTCATCGGCGTGCCAAAGCCCTGCAGATCCAGACTACTACCGCTCTACACCTGAACGGGCCCACAGCCGGGACACGATAAAACAGTAATAATCACATTCACGAACAATACGCCAATAGCGACTACAATCCTTATATACGAAGAGTTGAGGTGATTTTTCCGATGCCAGATTTAGTGAGCTTAAAACCAGCTGCATGAGAGTAGTTAAGAGCTTTTTACCGATAATCGTCTTGATCACTGGATCCTATTACGGCTATCAGAAATACGAACTGTTGCCGGAATCCGCGACCATCGGGATTACTTATTTAACGCATATGCTGGCAATAATTGTCACCGGTTTAAGCATTCACTTCAGCCGCAGTTCTATTTTTTTCTATGTTTTGCTAGTCGTCATCGCCAATGTAATTTTACGCTTTGGCTGGGCCGACAACGATCTTGCATATGGTCTTCTTTCCGTTTCTCTACCCCTGCTTTTACTGATTTTAACCGTTTTACCCGACCGCGGAATCATTAGTGCCAGGGCGATACCCGCATACACGACTTTGCTCCTGGTTAGCTTGTTTTCAATCATACTAGTAACGACATCGCCCACCTGGGCAACGCAAATTGTCCTCACAGACTGGTTACCAGCGAAATATTTCGACTGGACCGGGCAGGCTCAGACAGTGCTGATCATTTCTTTTGCGGCACTTTACATCATGCTGACTCTTGGTGTTTTAAACCCCTCTCTGCACACGGCTGCCGGATTCGGGGTTCTATTCATGCTGATAGCCCAGTTCCACTATGGCGATGCCAGTCGCAGCCTGAATGTGTTCAGCGGCTCAGCCTTGTTAATGTGCCTGTATGCGATCTTGCAGGAAACCTGGCGCATGGCTTATCTGGATGAGTTGACCGGCTTGCCGGGAAGGCGTGCACTACGCGAGAAGTTCCAGAAAATAGGCGGCAGCTATACGGTTGCGATGCTGGATGTAGACCATTTCAAAAAGTTTAACGACACCTGGGGACACAATGCCGGGGATACCGTATTGCGCATGATCGCGGCAAAAATGAGCAAGGTATCCGGAGGTGGATCCTCGTACCGCTACGGTGGAGAAGAGTTTTCCATCGTGTTCAAGGGTAAAAAATCCAGGGAAGCTGTCCGTCACCTTGAAGCCTTGCGCGAAGAAATTGCCAATAGGCCATTTGTTATCCGGCGGGCAGGCAGAAGAGATAGCGATAATCGGGGGAAGCCCAGCACAAATAAATCAGTCACAATCACCGTATCCATAGGCTTTGCGGATTCAGATGGAATTGAATCAACCCCCTGGGAGGTTTTGAAGCGCGCAGACAAGGCGCTTTACCGGGCCAAGGGCAAAGGTCGCAACTGTGTCAGTGAGTAATGAAGACAGGCAGATTTAAAATGACAATACCGCAGGCAGCAGATCGTCAGCACAAAAAAAAGCCCGCAGCAGCGGGCTTTTTCGGAAATGGAGCAACTCCGATTAGCGCTTCGAGAACTGAACGCCACGACGTGCTTTGCGCAGGCCGACTTTCTTGCGTTCGACTTCGCGTGCATCGCGAGTAACAAAGCCTTCCTTGCGCAATGCTTCACGGAATGTCTCGTCGTATTGCAGCAGGGCACGCGTGATACCCAGTCGAATGGCCCCAGCCTGACCGCTCGGTCCACCACCGCAAACATTGACGTTGATATCGAATGTATCGACCCGGTCAACGGTCTGCAGCGGTTGGCGCACGACCATGCGCGAGGTTTCGCGGCCAAAGTATTCTTCGATAGTCCGGTTGTTGATGGTAATCGCACCACTACCTGACTTGAGATAGACCCGTGCCGATGAACTCTTGCGACGACCGGTACCGTAATATTGTTCGACTGCCATAATTTGACCTGTTAGATTTCCAGAGGCTGAGGTTGTTGTGCGCTGTGCTGATGTGCACTACCCGCGTAAACCTTCAGCTTTTTAAACATTGCCCGGCCCAGGGCATTCTTGGGCAACATGCCTTTCACCGAATGCTGAATAATCCGCTCCGGGTGTTCCTTGCGCAATTTGGACAGGTTAGTCGACTTCAGACTGCCGATGTAACCGGTATGATGATGATACATCTTGTCATTTTCCTTGTTACCGGTAACACGAATCTTTTCCGCATTGATGACAATAATATAATCGCCTGTATCAACGTGCGGGGTGTACTCGGGCTTGTGCTTGCCACGCAAACGGCGTGCAATTTCAGTCGACAGGCGACCTAGCACCTTGTCGCTGGCGTCGATCACGAACCAGTCGCGTTTTACCGAATCAGGTTTTGCGCTGAAGGTTTTCATACTAATTCCTGTAAGCTGCCGTTAAGGCGTTGACTTCTTTCACAAAGGGCGCGAATACTAACGGATAAAACCACGCTTGACAAGGCGTAAAACCCTGTTTTACGGGGATATTTTGAGACTTGGAATAATCTATTGATTTGACAGATAATAAGCTCGCCGGCAACAGGCTGGCAAACCGATTATGGAGGGTAAAAAATGCGACGCCTGAGCCTTACTGACCGTCTCGTCGACGAATTACAGCACGGACTCGGCACTTGCCATCTGCGCCCTCCTGCGGCCACAAGGCCCTACCCGGCGGCAAATCTCGATCAGCATGAGTTATCCGGTGAGGAGCAGGCACGGGTTGCCGGTTTGATGCGCGTTAACAATGCCGGCGAAGTAGCGGCCCAGGGTCTCTATCGCGGCCAGGCATTCAGTGCCCGCGAAGCGTCACTCGGTGAAGCCATGATGGAAGCGGCCGAGGAAGAAAATGAACATCTCAACTGGTGCCAGCGGCGCCTGTCGGAGCTCAACCAGCCTCGCAGCCTGCTCGACGGTGTCTGGTACTGGGGCTCTTTTACAATTGGAGCCCTGGCCGGCGCAGCCGGTGACAAGTGGAGTCTTGGTTTTGTCAAGGAGACCGAGCAGCAGGTTTGTTCACACCTCGATCAACACCTGCAGCGCCTACCCGAACAGGATCAGCGCAGTCGTGTAATTCTCGAAACGATGCGCGCGGACGAACAACGTCACGCCATTAACGCCGAACTGGCAGGTGCCGCCGAACTCCCAAAAGCGGTCAAATCTGCGATGACCCTGGTCAGCAAAATCATGACATTCACTGCCTATCGCATCTAGACGATTCTGCAACTGAATTTCATTTATTGCTTCGAAAACGACAGATTTGAAAATCCGCCGGCCAGGGTTTGCGCCGTCCGATTTACCTGTTAGTCGAGGTTGATGATTTCAAAATCGTGAGTAATGGCGGCAGTTTTTTCGAGCATGCGTGAGGCCGAGCAGTATTTATCGGCCGACAGATCGACCGCCTTGGCGACCTTGATCTGGTCGAGCGCGCGGCCGCTCACGATGAAGTGAATATGGATTTTGGTGAAGATCTTGGGAATACTATCGGCACGCTCGGCTACGACCTCGACCTCACAATCAACCAGGTCCTGGCGTGACTTGTGTAAAATCGAGACCACATCGAATGCGGTACAGCCACCCAGACCCAACAACAGCATTTCCATCGGACGCACCCCTAGATTGCGTCCACCGGCCTCGGCAGCCCCATCCATCACCACAGAGTGACCACTACCGCTTTCACCAACAAAAGACATGTGATCCAGCCATTTTATCCTACACTTCATAAATATTTCCTATTGCTGTTGAATTGCAATTTTTATGGTATGTTTAACCTTAGCGCGAACAGAAAATTATGATTATGTCAGTTAACCCGATCACAAAAGTAATACCCCGTCAAAATCAGGCTCTTGACAACTTTCTGCATCATTGTCACAGCAAGAAATACGCCGTGCGCAGTACCATAATCCACGCAGGAGATGAGTCGGAAACGCTTTACTATATCATCGACGGTTCGGTGAGCGTAGTTATCGAGGATGAAGACTGTAACGAAATCGTACTCGCCTATCTCAATCCAGGTGATTTCTTCGGAGAGATGGGTCTGTTCGAGGAAGACACCAAACGCAGCGCCTGGGTAAATACCCGCACCCCTTGTGAAGTTGCAGAAATTCACTATAACCAGTTCATGCAGCTGGCCAAGGAAACACCCGAAATACTGTTTCAATTGTCCTCGCAACTGGCGAGCCGGCTGCGCAATACCAGTCGCAAGGTCAGCAATCTGGCATTCATGGATGTTACCGGACGGGTCGCACGCACGTTGCTCGATCTGGCACGCGAGCCCGATGCGATTACGCACCCGGACGGCATGCAAATCAAAATTACCCGCCAGGAAATTGCCAAGATTGTCGGTTGTTCCCGCGAAATGGCCGGACGAGTCATGAAAACTCTCGAAGAAGACGGTTTGATAACGGCCCACGGAAAAACCATCGTCGTCTTTGGTACGCGCTAGATACACCCGGCCCTTCCGGCCAAAAATAGATCCATCATACCCGCGGATGCGGAGACCTGCTCTAACAGAACAGTTGTCAACGGCACTTAGATTAGACCGAGAGCATGGATTTTCGAAACAGTTCCAAAAAATAAATACCAATAAGTTTCAAGGTCGGATAAACGCTGAAAGTTCTCGCGAAGTAAACCGCAGGC
>JAAESG010000116.1 GCA_024229615.1 Gammaproteobacteria bacterium
AAAGGGAGAGACCGACCGGAAGCCAGCCGAGCCTGCGTCCGGCCAGAAACAGATCCTCACCGCTCTTGGTTTTCCGAGCGACCCGGAAACCGATGAATAGAACGACAACGAAATAGATACCGATGATCACTGCTGTCCGGTTAATAACCACGCCAAATCAATGAGTTAGAAACCATATGGTGATTCAAAGTGTAATTCTGGCAAGAAAAAACGCCAGCGCATTTCATATTTCTATGCCACATTGCGAGCAAGATAGTGGCTTATAAATCGAATAATATCAATTGCTTATCCGATTTCTCGCGGTAGGCGCGTGCATTGGGTTCAAATATGGAGATTAGCGGTTTTTGTTCGAAGAGATTGACCTCCAAAAAGTGTAATAGCTTGGATAGGCTCGTTTTCAGGTGATAACGCTGTTTCAGAATGGCGAGCACGAGGTAGACGATCATCGCGATCCATATTTGTGTCTTTACAGAATTGGGAGAAGTACCATAAAACGTTTTCACTCGGAGATTTTGTTTTATCCATTTGAAAAACAACTCGATCTCCCATCTGGCTTTGTAGAGCGCGGCAATAATGTCGGCGGGCAGCGTGAAAGTATTGGTCAGAAACACCAGTGTGCGGCCCTGGGTTTCATCGCGGTAACTGACCTTACGTAAACGCTCGGGATAGAGTTTCTTCAGGCGAGTGCTGGTCACCAGGATTTCCTGGTCGGCGCGCAGGCCCAGGGACTTGTTTACCGGATGAGAGAGCACGCGGGTCCATTTGATGGATGTCTTTAACCGAGTCACAAAAAATGCATGGGTCTGATGAATCGACCACAGCCAGGCGAAATCGACGTAGCCGCGATCGACCACATGGATGCCTTCGGCTTCAATCGGCACCTGCGGTGCCGCTTTGACATCGTGTACCTTGCCGTCGGTGATGGTGAGAAACGCAGGGATATTGCCGCGCAGGTCGATCATGGCGTGAAGTTTGATAGCACCTTTGGTTTTACGGAACTTCGCCCAGGGGAAGAGCGATAGGGTCAGATCGATGACCGAGGCGTCCAGGGCATACACCGCGTTGTCTACGTCTATAGCAAGCCTGGTGTGGGCGTATTCACGACGGGCATGATGCATGAGGGACTTGGCGAATTCCTCGTAGATGCGATAGTCACGCCGTTCGTTGGCATCGGCAAGGGTGCTCTTGGGACATTGCTGTATACCAATGTGGTAGAGCTTGCGTGCATGTGCGTTGAGCGCGATGTCGATATCACGTAGGCTATTTTCCTGACGGACATGGGCGAACATGATGCAGACCAGTTGATGCCAGCATTTGAAGTGCTTCGTGCGGTAATCACCGTTGTATTTGTCCACGATGCGTTGGAATTCATAGCGCGGCAACAAACGTAGAAATTGTGCAAACACATAGGCCTCTCGTGACATGGTGGCGCTCCCGAATAATTAACCGCATAGAAGCGATTACCGTATCGGAAGCTCACCTG
>JAAESG010000117.1 GCA_024229615.1 Gammaproteobacteria bacterium
CTGCAACGCGCGGTTCCCATCGACCAACGCGAAGCCACGGCGATCGAGGCCTTCTATCGAAAAACAGGCCCATTGCCCGCTGAGCCTTTTCGACAAGCAATCGATAGGACCCGTGATGTGCTCGGTCCCAACCGGGCCCTCAACGCCTATCTGCAATACCTTGACAGGCTTGTGCAGGCACAAAAAAACAAACCTGAATCGGAGGATCCGTCATGAATCCAACCACCCACTTTGCCTTCGCCGACTTTGCACGCGTAATTGAAAACCTTGAAACCACCTTTCGCAACGAAGCCGACCGCTATCTGCTTTTGACCGGACAGACCGGTGTCGGTAAAACCATGCTCTGCCGGCAACTACACAGCGCTCTGGATCGCTGCCGCTACCGCGTGCTGTATTTTTCTCACGCACGTCACCTGAGCGCAACAGGGCGTATCCGGGTGCTGGCAGGCTGCTTGAGTCTGCCGACACGACGCTCTCACAGCGAAACGCTTCAGGGACTGGTGCATTCACTTCGCGAACAACCCCACCAGTTGTTGATATGGTTCGACGAAGCACATGAACTGGCCGATGAAACCTTGTTGGAAGCAAGATCACTGGCCGAAAG
>JAAESG010000118.1 GCA_024229615.1 Gammaproteobacteria bacterium
TACTTGCTGCATAATCCTTCAGGGCTTCCTGCTCTTCATCGCTGTCCTTAGCCTTGATCGAAAGGTAAATACTGCGTCCTTTTCGATCCATGCCGGTTATCTTGGCTTCGATCTGCTCACCTTCATTGGTGAACTGGCGGGCATCTTCAACCCGGTCCTTGGCCATTTCAGAGGCTCTTAACAGACCTTCAATGCCATCCCCAAGATCGACTATCGCAGCCTTGGCATCAACCGAAACGACTATCCCGGTTACTATACTACCTTTCGGTTTGTCGGCGATAAAGCTTGCGAACGGATCTTTTTCGATTTGCTTGATGCCCAACGATATGCGTTCACGTTCCGGATCGATTGACAATACCATGGCTTCGACTTCCTGTCCCTTCTGGTATTCACGGACTGCTTCTTCGCCTGGCTTGTTCCATGACAGGTCAGTGAGATGAATCAATCCATCGATATTGCCTTCGAGACCGATAAAGATACCGAAATCTGTGATCGACTTGATCTTGCCGGCAATGACATCGCCCTTGTTCGCAGTGGTACCGAATTCTTCCCATGGGTTTGGCTTACATTGTTTCATACCAAGTGAAATACGACGGCGCTCTTCGTCGATTTCGAGGATAACGACTTCCACTTCGTCGCCCAGGGTCACGACCTTATTGGGGTTGACATTTTTGTTGGTCCAATCCATTTCAGAAACGTGTACCAGGCCTTCGACGCCATCTTCAATTTCAACAAAGCAACCGTAGTCGGTGATATTGCTGACATGTCCGAACAGGCGTTGCCCTTCGGGATACCGGCGCATGAGATTTTCCCAGGGATCATCACCCATTTGTTTAAGACCGAGTGAAACTCGATTCTTATCACGGTCAAACTTGAGCACGACCACGTCGATTTCCTGGCCAATTTCAACGACTTCAGATGGATGCTTGACGCGTTTCCAGGCCATATCGGTGATATGCAGCAGGCCATCTATGCCGCCCAGATCCAGGAATGCGCCATAATCGGTGAGGTTTTTGACGATACCGCGTACGCGTTCGCCTTCTTTCAGTGTTTCGAGTAACTTTTCACGTTCTTCGCTGAATTCTTTCTCTACTACCGCGCGACGCGATACAACGACATTATTACGCTTTTGATCGAGCTTGATGATCTTGAACTCGAGTTCCTTTTCTTCGAGGTAGGCGGTGTCACGGACTGGGCGCACATCGACCAGCGAACCTGGCAGGAACGCCCGGATCTCGCCGATATCGACAGTAAAACCGCCTTTGACTTTACCGGTGAAGCGGCCGGTGACGATTTCGTCGGCCTGTTGCGCCTCTTCGAGCCTCGTCCATGCACGAGCACGTTTGGCTTTTTCGCGTGACAGGCGAGACTCGCCATAGCCATCTTCGAAAGAGTCCAGTGCGACTTCAACGGAATCACCGACATTGACATCGAGTTCACCGTTTTCATCATAAAATTGTTCTACCGGGATGACACCCTCAGATTTGAGGCCCGCATTGACGATGACAACATCCCGGTTGATATCGACAACTTCGCCGGTGATGATTTCACCGACACGCATATTCATTTGGTTAATGCTTTGCTCAAACATTTCTGCAAAGTTTTCAGACATGGAAGAATCCTAAAAGATTTTTGTGACAGCCAATCCACAAACAATCAGCCGTCTCGTTAAGTTTAAAAACCCTGAAGACAGTGCGTCTGCAGGGGCCATAAGCATGTACCTTTAACCCGCTTCTCTGATATGGCTCAGTACCAGTTCGGTGACCTGCGCCTGGTCGAGTAAACTCGAATCAACGATCAATGCGTCTTCTGCGGGCTTTAGTGGAGAGGCGCTGCGTTTCTGGTCGCGTTCGTCTCTTTCAGCTATCTCCGCTTGAAGGTGGGCGATATTAGCGGATAACCCCATATTTATCAACTGCTTATATCGCCTTTGAGCACGAATTTCGATACTTGCGTACAAAAAGAACTTAAATCGCGCATTCGGGAATACCACGGTACCCATATCGCGACCATCGGCGACCAGTCCCGGAGGCTTGAGAAAGGCACGCTGAATCTCGAGTAGACCCTGACGTACCTCTGCGTGGCGGGCTACCCGGGAGGCGGCATCACCAGCATCCTCCCGGCGTATTTCAGTCGAGACATCGCGGTTATCCAGATACGGGATAGACAAGTCATCGCCTGCATCAAAGCGAATATTGAAATCATTTAGTAATACAACGACCTCATGTTGCTGATCCAGGTCGACTCCCTGCTGCAATCCCTTGAGTGCCAGCAGTCGATAGATCGCACCACTATCGAGCAGGTGAAGGTTTAACTCCCGAGCGACCCGAATAGCCAGAGAGCCTTTTCCAGACCCACCTGGACCGTCGATAGTGACTACATAGGCGGTTTCATCCTGCATGAGTTGATATCCTGATTCCAGCATCTCGGGCAAGTTCCACAAAACCCGGAAACGATGTATTAACATTGGCGCTATCGTTGATACGAATTTCTCCACTGGCTCGCAATGCAGCGACGCTAAACGCCATCGCGATACGATGGTCACCATGAGATTCGACCTCACCCCCACGATAATCGCCACCCTGAATAACAATGCCATCCACCTTGGTTTCAACCTCGACACCCAGAACAGACAGGCCGTCTGCCATCACCTGTATGCGATCGCTTTCCTTGACGCGCAGTTCATCTGCTCCCCTCAGACGCGTCGTGCCACGGGCACAGGCCGCCGCAACGAAAAGCACCGGAAATTCATCGATTGCCAATGGCACCAGTTCTTGGGGAATATCAATTCCGTTTAGTTCCACACTGCGAACTCTGATATCTGCAACCGGTTCGCCTCCCATTTCACGCTGATTGTCCAGGCTGATGTCGGCACCCATCAAATTTAATATATCGATGACCCCGGTACGCGTCGGATTGATTCCAACGTGCTCAAGCGTGATCTCACTATCCCCGGCAATCGAAGCCGCGACCATGAAAAATGCAGCCGACGATATGTCTGCCGGTACGTCGATGTTACAGGCATGCAGTTTCTGCCTGCCGTAAAAACGGACTTCCGCATTGTTACTGATCACTTCACAGCCGAATCCACGCAGCATGCGTTCGCTGTGATCACGGGTAGTTGCCGGTTCTCGCACGATGGTCTCGCCACGCGCGTAGATACCGGCGAGTAAAAGGCAGGATTTGACCTGGGCCGATGCTACCGGCATATCATATTCGATGGCCGTCAATGAGTGATTTCCGCTGACCCGTAACGGCGCTCGACCACCCGATTCGCTTTCGATGACGGCGCCCATCGACTGTAACGGATCGATAACCCGCTGCATCGGGCGCGAGGACAATGATTTATCGCCGATCAATCGGGAATCGAAGGCCTGCCCCGAGAGCAGTCCCAGCATCAGGCGCATCGCTGTCCCGGAATTACCCATATCCAGGTCGCTGTCCGCCGCCTGCAGGCCATATAATCCAGCCCCTTTTACCTGGATCTGGTCATGATCCCGCTCAATCATTACGCCCATTTGCTGAAATGCCCGGATGGTATTGAGACTATCCTCTCCCTGTAGAAACCCGGAAATATTGCTGATTCCACTCGCGATAGACGACAAAATTATCGAACGGTGAGAGATCGATTTATCACCGGGAACTCGAATGCGCCCTGTCAGCTTACCTCCGCAGCTGCATATGAACCGGGTCATCTAACAATTACCAATTAACGAGTCGCGCTCGGACTTGGCCTTGCCGAACAATTTAAGTAATTCGTCAGCATTGCCATCATTGATCGCGCTGACTACCCGATCGAGCTCCTGCTGGTACTGCCCGATCAAGCCGACCAGTGCATTGCCATTGGCGAGACAGACATCACGCCACATAACCGGGTCGCCCGATGCGATTCGAGTAAAATCTCGAAAACCCCCGGCAGCATAACGGAAAATTTCATCGTGATCGTTGAGACCCGACAGATAATGAACCAGAGCAAAGGCAAGCATATGCGGTAAATGAGAAGTCGCTGCCAGCACCTTGTCGTGATGCTCGACGTCGAGGTACTCGATGATCGCACCGCAATGTGTCCACATTTCGTCAATTATCGCAGTTGCAGCCTGGTCGGTTTGTGCCAGCGGTGTCAGGATAATCCGGCGCTTTTGATAGAGGCTTGCAAATCCTGCTTCGACACCGCTTTTCTCGGTTCCCGCGATCGGATGGCCGGGCACAAACCGGGGCAAGGCATCGCCAAACTCGGCCCTGGCCGCAGACACCACCGAACCCTTGGAACTGCCGACATCGGTAATCACGGCAGTGCTCTTTATGGACGGTTTCAACTCGGCAAATACGGCTTGCATCGCACCCAGGGGAACCGCGACAACGACGACATCTGCATCCTGGACACAGTTTTTTATCGACGCCTCGAAGCTGTCCAGGACACCGAGTTCAACACCCTTTTCAAGGTTCTTTTGATTGCGTCCATAACCCACCACATGTCCAACAGCACCGGCCTGTCTGAGCGCAAGTGACAGTGAACTGCCAATTAGCCCCACGCCGATTATGGCGAGCCTGTCGATCATAGAATTTCATCCAGGTTAGTAAACAATTGTTCAAGCTGTGATTGTGTGCCGACACTGATGCGCAGAAAATCCGGCAGTTTGTAATTTGCCACTGGCCTTACGATGATACCGCGTTGCATCAGTGCCTGGTTGATATCTGCACTGTTTTCACCAAAGCGTACGGTCAGAAAATTTCCGCTCGAAGGAATGTAGTCGAATCCTTTTTTTTCAAACCAGTTCTGCATCAATTGTAATCCTTGCTGATTGTTTCTGCGGCTTTGCTCGACGAAGGCTTCATCATCCAGTGCCGCGCAGGCAGCGGCCAGTCCCAACGCGTTACCATTGAACGGCTGTCTGACGCGATTAAACAAATCGCAGAGATCCGGGCTGGACAAGGCATAGCCGATGCGCAATCCGGCAAGTCCATAAATCTTGGAAAAAGTTCGCGTCACAATCAGGTTGGGGTGCATTTCCAGCCAGCTTGACGCATCGGGATAATCCGCCATCTCGACATATTCAAAATAAGCCTCGTCAACGACGATCGCAATGTGTTGCGGAATTTGTTCAATAAAGCCTTTGAGTTCGTCTTGTTGGAGCCAGGTTCCAGTGGGATTATTCGGGTTGGCTATAAAGACCAGGCGAGTATCGTCATTTACCAGTTCGAGCATCGCATTCAGATCGTGGCCGTAGGGTTGCTTTGCACAAGCCCCGTGCGCCGCCGCGACTTGCGCCTGTCCACCACAGGCCTGGGTCACCATCGCATAGACCATGAAGGCATATTGTGAATATATAGCTGCACCGCCGGCATCGAGAAAGCTACGCGCGATCAAATCGAGCACATCGTTGGATCCATTGCCGATAGTAATCTGGTTTTCCCTGATAGCCAGCTTTTGTGCCAGACGTTGCTTCAGATAGTAAGCGTTTGCATCGGGGTAAAGCTCTATATGCTCGCTCGCCCGTGCTAGCGCCTCTGTGACCAGCGGCGAGCAGCCGAGGGGGTTTTCATTCGACGCAAGTTTGATCGCGTCGCGAATGCCAAGCTCGCGTTCGAGCTCTTCGACAGGCTTGCCGGGGGAATAAGGCTGCAATTGCCTGATTTGCAGCAACGCGGTATCGATGACAGACATTAGAGTGAAGCTTTAGGATATGAACCCAGTATTTTAAACAACGCAGCCTGTTGTTTCAGCTCATTTAACGCCACAAGCGCATTTTTATCCTGTTGATGACCGTCAATATCGATAAAAAACACGTAAGCCCATTTCTGGCCCTGCCCCGGCCTCGACTCTATTTTGTTCATGCTGATACCGTGGTCCGCGAGCGGTTGTAGCAAACCAAGTAACGCACCCGGGATATTTTTGGCGGATATCAGTAGTGAGGTTTTGTCTTTGCCGCTGGGACCGACCTCCTGGTCTCCGATGATAACGAAACGGGTCGTATTGTCGGGCATGTCCTCGATATTTTCGTAACAAATCTTGAGTTCAAATATTTCAACCGCCGGCAGGCCGCATACGGCAGCCGCATCGCTTTCAATGCTGGCGAGCCGTGCCGCTTCGGCATTACTACTAACCGGAATTCTTTCAATTCCAGGGAAATTCTGATCCAGCCATCGACGACATTGGGCAAATGACTGTTGGTGAGAATATATATATTTAATTTGTTTGATGTCTCGCGTCTTACTGGCCAGGTGGTGGTGAATGCGTATCTCGACCTCGCCGCAAACCTTCAGATTGGAATCGATGAACATGTCGAGCGTGTGACTGATTACACCTTCGGTGGAATTCTCAACCGGCACCAGGCCATAGTCGGCATGACGGGATTCAACCGAGCTGAACACATCGGGAATGCTGCTCATCGGAATGGTAGAAACCGAATGCCCGAAATGCTTCAGGGCGGCACTCTGTGTGAAAGTGCCCTCGGGTCCGAGATAGGCTATCTTAAGCGGCTGCTCCAGTGCCAGGCAAGCCGACATGACCTCTCGAATCAGGCGGCCGGCCTCGTCATCACTGAGCGGGCCCTGGTTTAGCGATTTGAGTCGACTAATGACCTGCGCTTCACGATCAGGTCGAAAAAAGTCGACACCCCCAACGCCTTCTTCACTAGACGCACTCTTGACATTGGCAACGTCCAGCGCGCACCTGGCACGTTGATTGAATAGCTCGAGGAGTTGTTCATCGATTGCATCGATGCGTTTGCGCAATTGCTCCAGTGCGTCTTTGTTCATCGATTTAGTTCAGCCTTCAATATCGCCAATTTCTTCGAGGCTATCATCGACACTCGCGGCAACGGGCTCGATCTGCACCAGTTGTTCATCATTACCGAGGCGGATCAGGGTGACGCCCTGAGTGTTGCGACCCAGTATGGAAATATCGCCCGCCGGAGTGCGCACCAGGGTGCCACCGTTACTGATGAGCATGATCTCTTCTTCACCGCTGGTCTTAATAGCGCCGATGACGCGTCCATTTCTTGCCGAAGTCTGAATTGAAATCACGCCTTGTCCGCCGCGACCCTGCACCGAAAATTCGCCGATACGAGTGCGCTTGCCAAAACCGTTTTCTGTCGCGAAGAGGATTTGTCCTTCATCGGAATTGACAGCAATTAATGAAATTACCTCATCGCCGGGCTTAATCTTAATACCGCGCACACCGGCAGCGGTTCGGCCCATAGCGCGCACGTCATTTTCATCGATGCGGATGCCCTTGCCGGCACTGGTAAATAGCATCAAATCGGAATTGCCATCGGTTAACTGAACGCCAATCAGGCTGTCTTCATCGCGTAAATCGAGGGCGATGATGCCATTTGCACGCGGGCGCGAAAAATTTGACAGGGACGTTCGTTTAACCTTGCCGCTGGCCGTGGTGAAGAATATGAACTGGTCTTCGGGATACTCCCGAACCGGCAGGATCGCGGTAATGCGTTCATTTTCTTCGAGAGGCAGCAGATTCACCATCGGACGACCACGAGCGGTACGACTGCCAATCGGTAGCTGGTATACCTTTTGCCAGTAAACTTTACCGCGAGTGGAGAAACACAATAGCGTATCGTGGGTAGAAGCGGAGAACATCTGCTCGACAAAATCTTCGTCTTTAACCTTGGTAGCGGCCTTTCCCCGGCCTCCACGACGCTGTGCCGAATAAGATTCCAGTGGTTGCGCCTTGGCATAACCGAGATGGGAAATGGTCACTACCACGTCTTCTTCGCTGATCAAATCTTCAACCGTCAGATCGGAATGATCGATGATGATTTCGGTACGACGGGGATCGGAAAACTCCTCTTTGACTTCCTCGAGTTCGCGCCGGATTTCCTGCTTTAGTCGTTCGTCCCGATGCAGGATATCCAGTAAATCCTCGATCTTTTCGAGAATTTCGCGATACTCGGAAATGATTTTATCCTGTTCCAGGCCGGTAAGCTTGTGCAGACGCAGGTCCAGAATCGCCTGTGCCTGTTTTTCGGTGAGATGATATTTATCGTCAATCAGGCCGTATTGATCGCCGACGCCATCCGGTTTGGAAGACTCGGCACCGGCACGTTGCAACATATCCATGACCACACCGGGCGCCCAGGGTTTTTCGAGTAGCCCGGCTTTGGCCACGGCCGGGCTCGAAGATCGCTTGATCATTTCGATAATTTCATCGATGTTG
This sequence comes from Gammaproteobacteria bacterium, assembly GCA_024229615.1. Lineage (GTDB taxonomy): Bacteria > Pseudomonadota > Gammaproteobacteria. The sequence goes on from JAAESG010000118.1 coordinate 8,177, forward strand.
GAAAGTGCGACCGCCAGGCCTTCAAGGATATGTGCCCGATCGCGAGCCTTACCCAGGTCAAACACCGTGCGCCGCGTCACTACTTCACGGCGATGTATCAGGAATGCTTCGAGTATTTGTTTTAAATTGAGCAGTCGTGGTTGCCCATTGACCAGTGCTACCATGTTGATTCCGAACACGTTTTGCATCTGGGTTTGTTTGTACAGATTGTTTAGAATCACATCTGCAATTTCACCACGACGCAATTCGATCACCATGCGCATGCCATCCTTGTCGGATTCGTCACGCAACCCGGTAATGCCCTCGAGACGCTTCTCCTTGACCAGTTCAGCAATTTTTTCCAGCAATCTCGCCTTGTTAACCTGGTAAGGCAATTCGGTGACGATAATGCTTTGCTTGCCCGACTTGTCTTCCTCGTAGTGGGTTTTTGCGCGTAGATAAATCTTGCCCTTACCACCTCGATAAGCTTCCCGTATTCCCCGCGCACCATTGATATATCCCGCGGTCGGAAAATCGGGCCCCGGAATGATTTCCATCAAACGTTCGACGCCGGTTTCGGGTTCATCAATCAGGTGAATGCAGGCATTTACAACCTCGGCAAGATTATGCGGTGGAATGTTGGTCGCCATACCCACTGCGATACCTGAGGACCCGTTGATCAACAGGTTCGGTACACGGGTCGGCAGTACCACCGGTTCGTGTTCTGATTCATCGTAATTCGGTAGATAATCAACGGTTTCCTTGTCGAGATCGGCCAGTAACTGATGGGCAATTTTCGACATGCGAACTTCGGTGTAGCGCATTGCTGCCGGCGAATCGCCATCAACCGAGCCAAAATTGCCCTGGCCATCAACCAGCATATGGCGCATCGCAAAGGGTTGCGCCATACGTACGATAGTGTCGTATACCGCAGTATCGCCGTGCGGATGATATTTACCGATCACGTCACCGACTACCCTGGCTGATTTCTTGTAGGGCTTATTGAAATCATTACCCAGTACGCTCATAGCGTAAAGCACACGTCGATGCACCGGCTTGAGGCCGTCACGTACATCGGGCAAGGCGCGCCCAACGATGACGCTCATGGCGTACTCGAGGTACGACTGGCGCATCTCGTCTTCTAAATTGACAGGAAATATTTCCTTGGCGATATCAGCCATAAAACTAGAAACTCAACAGTAAGAAATGTCGTAGGAATGATTTATTTTGAATCTGCGCGATTTTATCACAAACCCAAGGGTTAACACTACTGATAAGATCGTCTCGCTAACGCTAAAATAGGCGGATTTATGAGAATTTTATGCATTAAGCGAAGAAAGCCTGTGTGGCCACGCTCGCTTGGGCAATATTCGTTTTCAGGCGTAGTTAAATCTTGTAAGGTTCGCCTATGCAACATCGTTATCAAATTCTTCGGCCGGACTGGGTAGTTACTGTAAATTCGGACTTTGAAGTATTACAGGATTTCTCTGTGGTAGTCGAAGACAATCAAATTCTTAGCCTGGTCAGCGATGATGAAATCGCCGATCTACCCTTTTACTCTGAAGCCGAGATTTTCAGCCTGCCGGGCTGTGCATTGACACCCGGCCTGATCAATAGTCACACCCATGCCTCGATGAGCCTGTTTCGCGGAATCGCCGATGATTTGCCTTTGATGGAATGGTTAAGTGATCACATCTGGCCGGCGGAAGCGAAATGGGTTAGCCCTGAATTCGTTATAGACGGGTTCAAACTGGCCGCCGCCGAAATGATTCGTTCGGGTACTACCTGCCTCAATGATATGTATTTTTTCCCGGATGAGGTCGCAGCTTGCGCGCAACAAATCGGCATTCGCAGTGTGGTCGGCCTGATCGTGCTCGACTTCCCCAGCATTTGGGCCCAGAACGCCGACGAGTATTTACACAAGGCGCTCGCGGTACATGACGAGATCCGGGAATATTCGCTGGTCAGCAGCGCATTTGCACCACACGCGCCCTACACCGTCTCAGATGAACCGCTACGACAGATAGCAATGTACAGCAACGAGCTCGACGTACCAGTCCATATCCATGTTCACGAAACCGCGGCAGAAGTAGCCGAAGCCCAGCAAAAAAACGGCTTGCGGCCATTGCATCGCCTCGACCAGCTCAACTTGTTGAATTCCAACCTGATTGCTGTACATATGACAGAACTCGACCAGTTCGAGATCGAACGTATAGCGGAGGTCGGCGTCAACGTCGTGCATTGTCCCGAATCAAATCTGAAACTGGGTAGCGGGATATGCCCCGTTGCAAATCTGCTCGAAAACGGCGTCAATCTGTGCCTTGGCACCGACGGCGCTGCCAGTAACGACGATCTGGACCTGTTCGGCGAAATGCGTACGGCCGCTTTGCTGGCCAAGGGTAGCAGCGCTAACGCCAGCGCCTGCAAGGTTCGACAGGTGATCGAGATGGCAACTATCAATGCTGCCCGGGCCTTGGGGATGGCAGATCGTATTGGCAGTATCGAGCCGGGCAAGTGCGCCGACTTGATTGCCATCAACCTGAACAGTCTAAATACGCAACCACTTTACGACCCGGTGGCACAGATCGTATATGCGGCATCCAGTCGCCAGGTATCTCATGTCTGGATTGACGGCGTCATCCAGCTTCAGGATTACGAGTTGTGTCATCTGGATAGTCAGGAAATCATCGCCAGGGCCAGGTCCTGGGGACAGAAAATCAAGAACCGCTCATGATAGCAAAAACAAATGTGGATCCGTCCGAAATAGACAAGTTTCAGTCGATCGCAAGCCGTTGGTGGGATCGAGAAAGTGAATTCAAACCCCTGCACGAAATCAATCCCCTGCGTGTCGCCTATATCGAGCAACAGGCTGGCGAACTAGCAGGCAGGAAAGTGCTCGACATCGGCTGTGGCGGTGGCATTCTGGCCGAAGCGCTGGCGCAGAAAGGTGCACATGTAACTGGAATCGATATGGCTGACCTATCGCTTAAGGTAGCCCGCATGCACCTACACGAATCCGAGCTTGATATCGACTATCAACTCACGACGGCAGAGGCATTTGCAGATCGGCATGCAGCGCAATTTGATGTCGTGACCTGCCTCGAAATGCTCGAACACGTGCCCGATCCAGCTTCCGTCATTGCTTCCGCCACGCGGCTGCTCAAAGCAGACGGAGTCCTTTTCATATCCACGATCAATCGTAATCCCAAATCTTTTGTGCTCGCGATACTGGGTGCCGAGTATATTCTTGGACTGGTGCCGCTCGGTACCCATGAATACAGGAAATTTATAAAGCCATCGGAAATCGCGACCCAGTTTCGCAAGTGTGGACTGCAGCTAACCGACACCACGGGAATGACTTACAATCCAGTCAGTAAGCGTTACTCGCTTGGATCCGATATCGATGTCAATTACCTGATGACCGCGAAATTCGATGATTAAAGCAGTTTTGTTCGACCTCGATGGAACCCTGATCGATACCGCGCCGGATATGGGTGGAGCATTGAATAACCTGATGATCGAGGAAGGTCTTGAGCCACTGCCATTAGAATCAACCCGTCCCTACGTATCGCAGGGGGGCCTGGTGCTCACGCGTATGGGGTTTGCCGGCAGGGTTGCCGAAGCCGAAATCGAACCATTGCGACAACGTTTCCTGCAACATTACCGTGCGATTGTTGCCGATGAGTCAAAACTGTTCGATGGCTTTGAGGTGATATTGAATGAACTCGAATCACGCGGAATCCCGTGGGGCATCGTCACCAACAAACCGGAGTGGTTGACCCATCCCCTGCTTGAACAACTCGGTCTGGCACAGCGCGTTGGCGTCGTGATTGGTGGCGATACAGTGGAGCAACGTAAACCCCATCCCTTGCCACTGCAGGTTGCGGCCGAAAAACTGGGAGTGGAATGTGAAAACTGCATTTATATCGGCGATGACGAACGTGATATCGTTGCCGGCAAGGCAGCCAATATGAAAACCCTGGTGGCTGCTTACGGTTACATCGAAGAATCCACCAGCATTAATGAATGGAATGCCGATGGCCTGATTGATCAACCCGCTGACCTGATGCGACATCCTTTATTAGTCAAACTATGAAAACGGTACCAGAAAACTTTTCCAGCACACCGGAGTTACTCAAAGACAAGGTAATCCTGGTGACCGGTGCCACCGGGGGCTTTGGCAAGACAGTTTCGATTTCCCTGGCCGAACATGGGGCGACCGTGATTCTGCTGGCCAGGAATCTTCGCCTCGTCGAATCACTATACGACGAGATTGAACTCGCTGGTTACCCAACGCCCGCAATTTATCCGATGAATCTGGAGGGCGCAACCGAGCACGATTACATCGAGCTTGCGAACAATATCGATACGCAGTTAAAGCGACTGGATGGCCTGGTTCATTGTGCCGCATTTCTCGGCGCCCCGACTGTTTTTGCGCAGAGTGACACTGCCACCTGGTATCAGACTCATCAGGTCAATCTACATGCTCCATACCTGTTAACACGTGCCTGCCTGCCGATGCTGACTCGGTCCGAGCACAGCTCGATCGTGTTCATGACCGATGATAAACCCGGTGCTTACTGGGATGCCTATCAGGTGAGTAAACAGGCAGTGTTGGCAATGGCCGGTTTACTGGCTCGCGAATATGAGGGTAGTAATTTGCGCATCAACTGCTTCAATCCAGGCAAAACTCGAACGGCCCTGCATGTGCGGGCCTATCCTGCGGCTGATGAGAATGACCACCTGCCAGGCCCGCAAACTCATATCAACAGTTTTCTATACCTGATGAGCGATCAGTTAGAAGAGAACGGAGCCGTGTTTGGCCCGGGTTGAACCGCATAGATTGATTACTCACAGAATCTTGCAGTAATCAAAGAGGTAGATTATTTCGAGATTACTGATACTCGAAATAAAACTCGGATTGGTCGAGGCAACGTTGCAGTTCAAGCAGGCATTGCTCATCGGGTTTCAAAGACCAGCCACCATTGGTGCGTAATTGATATTCGTAATCTTGACGACGCATGTGAAACACGACCGGCATTGCACCGGCTGCAGCGTACTGATCGAGCAGGCTTATGATTTCATCAACTTCGGGTTCGCCATGTGCATTTAACCTGATATGCAATGCTCGAGCATTCTCGGCGCGATAGTCATCGAGCAACTGCACCCGGGATGCACGCAGTTTGATGCCATTATTGAAATCATCATAGGCGATCCCGCCATCGACTACCCAGACCAGGTCTTTCTGTACGATTGATTCAGTCTGAGCCAGGAGATCGGGAGTCACGCGTACATCGACGCGGCCGCTTCTATCGTCAAGTGTGACGAATGCCTCGCGCCCGCGAAAACTGTTACGCATACGAATATCGACCACCAGTCCACAGACCCTGGCATCCTGTTCCTTTTGTCTGAATCTTTCGCCGTTACCACCCGTGTCCAGGCGCTCCAGCCATTGTCCTAAACGGGTCGGTGCAAACTGGCGAATTTCGGCCTCGACCATTTCCAGTGGATGACCTGTCAGGAACAACCCGAGGGCTTCCTTTTCAAGCATCAGCCGTTGTTTTTCATCCCAGGACTCGCATTCGGGTAGCACCCGGCTTTCCTCGGTTACCGGTGATATGCTATCAAACATATCGTTAATCCCGGAATTGAGGTTGTGCTGTTGTTGTTCCGCCGCTTGCTGGGCATAAGGCAGGTGCGCCATCAAAGCCGCACGGTTGTCGCTGAAACAATCCATCGCACCACCCTTGATTAACGCCTCCAGAAGCTTGCGACTGGTTTTGCCCGAATCGGCCCGTTTACAGAAATCATCCAGTGACTGGTAATCCCGTTCGTTTCGAATTTCGATAATGCTTTCTATCGCAGCCTGGCCAACACCTTTAATCGCTCCGAGACCATAGTAGATCTGCCTGCCCTCAGCCGCGGTAAACTGGTAATCCGAGCGGTTGATGTCCGGTGGTCGAATTTCCAGCTTCATGTTTCGACAATCGTCAATTAGCGTAACTATTTTATCGGTATTGTCCATGTCGGCCGAGAGCACCGCGGCCATGAACTCTGCGGGGTAATGCGTTTTCAGCCATGCGGTCTGGTAAGAAACCAGAGCATAGCCGGCCGAATGCGATTTATTAAAACCATAGCCGGCGAATTTTTCCATCAAGTCGAATATGTAAGTGGCGGTTGAAGGATCGACCTGGTTAGCCTGCGCCCCATCGGTAAAAATGGCACGTTGTTGTTGCATCTCCTCCGCTTTCTTTTTACCCATCGCACGGCGCAACATGTCGGCGCCACCGAGGGTGTAGCCGGCCAGCACCTGGGCAATCTGCATGACCTGCTCCTGGTAAAGGATGACTCCGTAAGTGGGTTGCAGGATGGTTTCTAACGCCGGGTGCGGATATTCGACCCGAGAACGACCGTGCTTACGATCGATAAAGTCATCGACCATGCCGGATTGCAGGGGGCCCGGTCGAAACAAAGCTACCAGAGCGATGATATCCTCGAAATGGTCGGGTTGCAGGCGCCGAATCAAATCCTTCATACCACGCGATTCGAGCTGAAACACAGCCGTGGTCTGGTATGCCTGCAACAATTTGAAGGTATCGGAATCATCCAGCGGGATGCGTTCTATCTCGAGTTTAACCTCGGCATTTTGTGCATTGATGGCGCGCACCGCCCAGTCGATAATCGTCAGAGTGCGCAGCCCGAGGAAATCGAACTTGACCAGACCCACCGCCTCGACGTCGTCCTTGTCGTATTGAGATACCAGGCTGCCACCACCCGGTTCGCAATACACCGGGGTAAAATCGGTCAGATTGCTCGGTGAAATCACGACCCCGCCAGCGTGCTTACCGACGTTGCGCGTCAAGCCTTCCAGTGAGCGCGCCATATCGATCAGCATGGTGACTTCCTCCTCCTGCTGATACAGCTCGAGTAATGCCTCTTCCTGTTCCAGCGCCTTGTCTAGCGTGATTCCGACTTCGAATGGCACCAGCTTGGCAATGCGATCGACGAAGCCATAGGGATGCGACATGACCCTGCCGACATCGCGAATAACCGCCTTTGCGGCCATACTGCCATAGGTAATAATCTGTGAAACCTGATCACGGCCATAGTGATTTGCGACGTAGTCGATTACCTCATCTCGTCGATCCATGCAGAAATCAATGTCAAAGTCAGGCATCGATACCCGTTCCGGGTTGAGAAAGCGCTCAAATAGTAATTCATAGGCAAGTGGGTCGAGATCGGTGATATTGAGCGCGTAGGCAACCAGCGAGCCGGCACCCGAACCGCGTCCGGGTCCTACCGGTATGGCGTGTTTCTTGGCCCATTCGATGAAGTCCATGACAATCAGAAAGTAGCCCGGGAAGCCCATTTCAATAATAACATCGAGCTCAATCTTGAGGCGTTGATCGTAGGGCTCACGCTCTAGCCGTTCGCCCTCGGGAAGTTGTTGCTGCAAGAATTCGAGGCGTTTCTCCAGGCCTTGTTTCGAAGCATGGCGGAAAAAACTGTCGGTGCTGTATTCCTCGGGCACCGGGTATTCGGGTAAACAGGCCTGCCCCAGCTTGAGTCGGAGGTTACAGGCGCTGGCGATGGCGACCGAATTTTGAATAGCTTCCGGAATGTCAGCGAACAGTTCGACCATTTCTTCTGCGGATCGCAGGTATTGCTGAGAGGAATAGAGCCTGGGACGACGTTCGTCTTCAAGCGTAAAGCCGGTGCAAATACAAACTCTGACTTCGTGAGCTTCGAAATCCTCGGCATCGATAAAACGAACGTCGTTAGTCGCCACTACAGGAACCTGCAACGAACTCGACCATGCCACGGACTGGGCAATGTAACTCTCTTCCTGTGTGCGGCCAGTGCGTTGTAACTCGAGGAAAAAACGCTCGCCAAACAGATCCATCCAGGCCTGCAAACAGGATTCAGCCAGTTCGATGTTCTGCATTTTCAAAGCGATACCGATATCGCCTTCAAGGCCGGCAGACAACGCGATCAGTCCTTCACTTGCATTCTGTAACCAGCCAATCTCGATGGTGGTTTGATCGTTATGCTGTCCCTCGAGGTAGGCCTGTGATACCAGTCTTTTCAGATTCAGGTAGCCCTGGTCGTTCTGGCATAGCAAAACCAGTCGACTCAGGGGTTCGCTACGTTCAGGATGGCGAATCCATACATCGGCGCCAAAAATGGGCTTCACGCCCATTGAAGTTGCGGCCTTGTAGTGTTTGACGACTGCAAACATGTTGTTGAGATCGGTTAACGCAACCGCGCCCATACCGCGCTCACGCAGTTTTTGAATCATTGGCTTCAGCCGCACGGTACTGTCCTGCAGAGAGTATTCGCTGTGCAGGTGCAGGTGGACGAAGCGATTTTCCATTTAGAGCAATTCCATAACGGGTCGAAAACTGCGCCGATGCACCGGTGATACGCCGTGCTCTTTTAGTAATTCGCGATGAAGCCTGGTCGGATAGCCCTTGTGTTGGGCAAACTGGTACTCGGGATAAAGGCGATCGAGTTCCAGCATTTGCCGGTCTCGATACTGCTTGGCCAGAATCGAGGCAGCCGATATACAGGGTTCGTGCAGGTCGCCCTTGATAATTGCCTGCATGCGGTAACCTTTTAGCGGTGGCAGACGATTACCATCGATCAACACCAGGGCGGGTTTCTGGTTGAGGCTCAGAATCGAGCGCATCATCGCCAGCAGGCTGGCTTGCAGGATATTAATGTCGTCGACTTCATGATGACTGGCCTCGGCCACGGCCCAGGCTATGGCCTGGTGCTTGATTAACTGTTCGAGCGTATCGCGGCGAGCCGCCGAAAGTTTCTTGGAATCGGTCAAGCCGTCAAGCGGACGGTTCTGGTCGAGGATTACGGCTGCGGCAACGACCGGGCCAGCGAGTGGTCCACGCCCTGCTTCGTCGACTCCGGCGACAAGCTTCGCAATTGGGTTTTCATGCATATATAATGCGCCGTTTGGAAATTTCCCTTACCACTATGCCTCAATTACTCAAAGTTGCTGTTATTGGTGTTGGTCACCTCGGAAAATGGCATGCAGACAAATACGCTGCAGCCGCCGATTGTGAACTGATTGCGGTGGTCGATACCGATGCAGATAACGCCCGCCAGATCGCACAGAAACATGGAGCCGACGCTTATTCGGATTATCGCGAAGTAATTCCGCTGGTCGATGCAGTCAGCCTGGTGGTTCCAACCAGTGGGCATTATAAAATTGCGCGCGAGTTTCTGGAAGCAGGAATTCACTGTTTGATCGAAAAACCGATAACCGAAACCGTTGCCGAAGCAGAAACCCTGATTGAAATAGCGCGGGAAAAGAATCGGGTGCTGCAAGTTGGCCATATCGAGCGCTTCAACAGCGTCATGATCGGCATCGAAGCACATCTCGATCAACCGCAGTTTCTCGAATCCACGCGACTCGCGCCATTCACGACCCGGGGGAACGATGTCAGCGTAATACTCGACCTGATGATTCACGATATCGATATCATCCTGGACCTGATCGATAGCCCGATTAGTCAGATTTCGGCCAGCGGTATTTCGGTGTTATCGGATACCATCGACATAGCCAATGCCAGGATTGAATTCGAGAATCACTGCGTCGCCAATGTCACCGCCAGCCGAATCAGCCGTAAACGCGAACGCAAGCTCCGCATTTTCCAAAAGGACGCTTACCTGTCGGCGGACTTTCAGGATAAGATAATCGCGATAAACCGCAAAGGCCAAACCGACAATGCTGAAGGTTTTAAAGACATCAGCCATGAAGAACTTGGTTTCGAAGACAATGACGCGCTGAACCTCGAAGTGCTCGATTTTATCACAGCGATAAAAACCGGTGGCCGACCCGCGGTTAGCGGCGAAGATGGCAAGCGGGCACTGGCAACTGCAATCGCAATCACCACACAAATTAGAGACGCCTTATGAGTATTCCGATGGTTGACCTGAAGGGTCAGTATGAATCGCTCAAAACCGAAATTGATAGTGCAATCCTGCAATCACTTGCCGAAACACGTTACATACTTGGACCCAACGTGCAAGCCTTCGACCGGGAAGCAGCCGAGTACCTCGGCGCCAGACATGCGATTAGTTGTGCCTCGGGTACCGATGCCCTGCATCTTGGATTGCTCGCTGCCGGAATCAAGCCGGGCGATGAAATAATTACCAGCGCCTTCACCTTTATTGCAACCGGTGAGGCCATTCGTTACATCGGCGCGGATCCCGTATTTGTCGATATCCAGCCAAACAGCTTGAACCTCGATCCCGAGCAGATCAGGGCCGCGGTTACCAATAAAACACGAGCTATCTTGCCAGTACACCTGTTTGGTCAAGCGGCCGATATGAATGAAATCAAAGCGATAGCTGATGAACTCGGATTGTTCATCATTGAAGATTGCGCGCAGTCCTTCGGCGGTGCCTACCAGGGTAAAACGACGGGTACTATCGGCAGTGTCGGTGCATTCAGCTTTTTTCCCAGTAAGAACCTGGGTTGTTACGGGGATGGCGGATTGATCACCACCAATGACGATGATATCGCGGCGCAGATAAAACTGTTGCGCAATCACGGAAGTAGCCAACAGTATCACCACGATGTCATCGGTTACAACAGTCGGCTTGACGAACTGCAGGCGGTCATTTTACGCATCAAGCTGAAACACATCGATCACTATAATCGGCGACGTCTCGAAGTCGCAAAAAACTATAATCGATTGCTCGCCGGCAGTCGCTTTGTCACACCCGAAATCCCATCGGATCGGGATCACATATTCCATCAGTACACTTTGCTCTGTGATGGGCGGGATGCAGTGCGTGAACATGTCCTGGCCCGGGAGATCGCCTGTGCGGTCTATTACCCTATTCCACTGCATCAGCAAAAAGCATTCGCCGGTACCACACAACCTGTGTTGCCGGTAACCGAGGCTACCGCCAGCCGCTGCCTGTCCTTTCCGATATTTCCGGAAATGAGCGAAGACCAGGTAGAAGCCGTATGCGAGGCGATACTGAGCGCCTGATGAAACAGGCTCATGTCACAATTTTAGCCGGGGAAGCTTCCGGTGATGCACATGCGGCCGAATTTGTTGAACAGTTGAAACTGGAATGTCCCGATCTCAAACTGAGTGGCATGGGCGGACAGGCCATGAAGCAGGCCGGTGTCGACGTGATTTTCGATTCCTCGATCATTGCAGTGGTCGGATTGGTCGAAGTGCTGCGCCACTGGGCAGATATCAAGAAAGCGATGGACATCGTCAAGCGACACCTCGATGAAACTCGTCCCGATTTGCTGATCCTGGTGGATTATCCCGAGTTCAACCTTAAGATGGCGCGTTATGCCCGCTCGCTCGGTATCAAGGTATTATTCTACATCAGCCCCCAGGTATGGGCCTGGCGACCCAAACGCATACATAAAATAGGCAGTCTCATCGATCACATGGCAGTGATCTTCAAGTTTGAAAAGCAATACTACGAAAAAGCGAATATTCCGGTCAGTTTCGTCGGCCATCCGCTGGTTGATAAGGTAAAAGTCGATATCGATGCAGTAAATGCTCGTGCTCAACTCGAAATTACGTCAACGGCAAAAGTAGTGGGCCTGTTTCCAGGCAGTCGTCATAGCGAAATATCGCGATTGCTACCACTCATGCTCGTCACAGCACAGCGCATGCAGCAACGTGACCCGAAGGTACAATTTCTACTGCCGGTTGCGTCGACTCTGGATTACGCCGAAATTACAAGGCTGGCAAACGAAAGCGGTCTGAACATCAAGGTTACCAGGGATGATATATACGACGTAATCGCCTGTTGCGATGCAATTGCAACTTGTTCAGGTACGGTCACGCTGGAAATAGCTCTGCTCAATGTGCCCATGTGCATACTCTATAAGATGTCCTGGCTTTCCTATCAGGTCATGAGCCGCCTGATAACCATCCCCAACATCGGCCTTGCCAACATTGTTGCCGGTAAGGCCGTGGTGCGAGAATTCCTGCAACGCGATGTGAATGCTGAGAATGTGAGCCGCGAGTTATTCGAGCTACTCGAAAATCAATCCTATCGGGAACAAGTCAAAACCGACCTCGGACGTGTGCGAGACAATCTCGGAGCCGGTGACGGAGCACGTAATATGGCACAATTGGTCTTGTCACTGTTAGGAACATAGTCAGCGCATGGTGATTTGGAGAAACTAATGAGTATCAGGGGACATTCAGAAGGCATCACCATGAGTGGCGGTGGACTTTATTCACTCGCCACCATCGGCGCGAAACACGTGATCGATGCCGCCACACCGATGGTAGTGGATGCGATCAACAGTTTGCCGCAGGAAAACTTTGCCGAGGGGTTTACCTTTTCGGATATGGGAACCGCGGATGCGGGAACTTCGTTGTCAATGATCGGCAAAGCCATAGATGCGGTTTCGGCACGTGCGCCAGATGTACCTGTTAGCGTGGTCTACTCCGATCAACCGCGTAACGATTTCAACGCACTGATTAGCAATGTCTATGGACTTGGACCATTTGAAACTTACCTCGAGCAACGCAAGGACATCTTCCCCCTGGTTTCAGGCACAACCTTTTACCGGCAGATCGTGCCTGCTGGAACCCTGGATGTCGGATTCTCGGCAACTGCAATGCACTGGCTAAGCAGCAAAGCGTGTAATATTTCCAACCACGTGCAGGCGGTCGGTGCCGAGGGCGAAGAACTCGAGTCATTTCGTGGGCAGGCACATCGGGACTGGCGCCAGATACTGTTGCACCGCGCCCGCGAGTTGAAACCGGGTGGTAAGCTGGTATTGATCAACTTCGCACGTGACCAGCAAGAGCATTATCTTGGTAATACCGGTGGCGTCAACATGTTCGATACCTTCAACCAGATTTGGCAGACGTTCCTCGATCAGGGTCGCGTCACGCGTGACGAGTATGCAAACATGACATTGCCGCAGTACTACAACACGGTTGAAGAGTTCAGTGCGCCTCTCGAAGATACCAACGATGCCGTTTTCCAGGCGGGTTTGCGGCTCGAGCATATCGATACCCGCATCGTTAAATGCCCCTTCGCCGAATCCTTTGCCGAACATGGCGATGCTGCTCGTTTCGCTGAAGAATATATCCCAACGATACGCAGCTGGAACGAGAGCATATTCTTCAACGCCCTGGCCGAGGATCGCCCTCTGCAGGAACGTCGCCAGACCATCGAAGACTATTACAACACCTATCGCGACATGGTCAGCGATAATCCCGAGGGCCACGGCATGGACTACGTTCACGCCTACACGGTGATCTCCAAACAGCATTAGGGCGCTTTCTTCGACGGGGTCAGAGCAGGTTTTTCTCTGACTACGGCGATTACATCGACAGTGTAAAAGAAAAACCTGGTCTGACCCCGAACGTTTAGGAACCATTGGGGGCAGATCTCAATGGCGCTTACATTAGACCGAAAGCATGGATATTCGAAACATATCCAGCATTTAAATACCCATTAA